>DATDQG010000097.1:0-33554 GCA_035292365.1 Dehalococcoidia bacterium | reverse complement strand
CCACCCGCCCGCCCAGAAGCCTTAGGGATACCTAATACCTAGCCCAGGGGGCTCTGCCCCCTCGGCGCTCCCCCGGGAGTTCTGGCTGTGCGGGAGGCAGACCCATTCAGGCCAACGTTGCGGCGCAGCGCGGCTGTTGCGAGTCCTGATGGTGTCCGTTCGTTTGGTGGCGAAGTATGACGTAGGGGCGCAGCATGCTGCGCCCCTACGTCATGCGCCGGTCCGCTGGTCTGCTAGATGTCGCTGTAGAGGAAGAACTCGTACGGGTGCGGGCGAAGGGCCACGGGCTCCAGCTCGCGCTTGCGTTTGAAGTCGATGTACATCTCCAGCAAGTCGCGGGTGAACACGTCGCCCTTGAGGAGGTAGTCGTGGTCGCGCTCCAGCGCTGCAAGGACCTCACCGAGAGACCCGGGCGTCGAGGTGACGTGGACGCGCTCCTCGGGCTCCAGCTCGTAGAGGTCCTTGTCGATCGGCGCGGGCGGCTCGATGCGGTTCTGGACGCCGTCCAGGCCGGCCATGAGCATCGCGGAGAAGGAGAGGTATGGGTTGCAGGACGGGTCCGGGAATCGGACCTCGATGCGACGGGCGCGTGGTGTGTCGAAGTAGCTGGGGATGCGCACCGCGGCGCTCCGGTTGCGGAGGGAGTAGATGAGGTTGATGGGCGCCTCATAGCCCGGCACGAGCCGCCGATAGGAGTTGGTCGTGGGGGCGGCGAAGGCGAGGATCGAGGGGGCGTGCGTCAAGATGCCGCCGATGTACCAACGGCACATGTCGCTGATGAGCGCGTAGCCCTCAGGGTTGTAGAAGAGCGGCGTGTCGCCGTTCCAAAGGCTCTGGTGCGTGTGCATGCCGGAGCCGTTGTCGCCGAAGAGGGGCTTCGGCATGAAGTTGGCCACCAAGCCCTTCTGGTAGGCGATGTTACGGATGACGTACTTGTACATCATCACCTGGTCGGCCATCTTGGTGAGTGTGGTGAAGCGCATGTCGATCTCGGCCTGGCCGGCGGTGGCGACCTCGTGATGGTGGGCCTCGGTGGCGATGCCCAGCTCGCCGAGCGCGATCACCATCTCGGAGCGCACGTCCTGGAACTTGTCCGTGGGCGGCACTGGGAAGTAGCCCTCTTTGTAGCGGGGCCGGTAGGCCAGGTTGGGACTGCCGTTCCTGCCCGAATTCCAGATGCCGGCTTCGGAGTCGATGAAGTAGTAGCCCGAGTGCGAGTCCTGATCGAAGCTGAGGGAATTGAACAGGAAGAACTCGATCTCGGGGCCCCAGTAGCTCGTGGTGGCGATGCCCGTATCGCGCAGGTAGCGCTCCGCCTTCTGCGCGATGTAGCGGGGGTCTCGCGAGTAAGAGCCCCGGGTCAGGGGGTCTCGAATGTTACAAATGAGGACGAGCGTCGGCACCTGATAGGCCGGGTCCACGAAAGCGGACGCGGGATCTGGCACGAGGAGCATGTCGCTTTCGTTGATGGGCTGGAAGCCGCGGATGGAAGAGCCGTCAAAGCCAGTGCCTTTCTCGAAGTCGAGCTCGTAGAGCGGGATCGAGAGGTGCTGCCAGATGCCGGGCATGTCGATGAACCTGAGATCGACGATCTGAATCCCCTGTTCTCGGCAAAACTCGATGATCTGAGCCGGCGTTGCGGCGGGATCGAGCTTGCGTGCAGCGGTCATTGGCACTGCCATTGGTTCTTCCTCCTAGAGGCAATTGGTTTTGTGGTAATGAGGCCGATCAAGGTTAGCAGGTCAGCCGCGATTATCCAAGGCAGGCCTGCCTTGGATAATCGCGGCGAGCTCCCGCGTTGCTGGATTAGCCGGTCGTCCTGATAGGAGTGACCATCCAGGCGACGATGAGCGCGAGAAACGATGCGAGCGCTAGGATCTCCATTGCTTCCTCCTCTTTCCGAATCAAGCGGTGTTTTCGTGCCGCCCTGAAGGGCGGGCCGACCTTGCTTCTCCTACTCTTCGGCTATAACCGGTAGGCGTATTCCGCGTGCTGGCTCACGTCGAGGCCTAGGGCCTCCTCCTCTTCCTCCACACGCAGCGGCGTGAACCGCCCGATGACCCACAGGATGATCCAGGTCGCCACGGCGGCGTAGACCCAGACGACGGCGACAGCGACGATCTGCTTCAGGAACTGCTCCGGATTGCCAAAGAAGAGGCCGTTGGCCCCCAGGGAGTTGACGGCTGTGGTCGCGAAGAGGCCCGTGGCGAGGGCACCCCAGGTACCGCCGATGCCGTGGACGCCCCACACATCCAGTGCATCGTCTACCCGCAGGCGGTTCTTGAGCTGGACAGCCCAGTAGCAGAGGATGCCCGCGCCGAGGCCGATGAGGATCGCGGCGCCCGCATCCACAAAGCCCGCGGCCGGCGTGATCGCGACAAGGCCGGCCACCGCACCGGCGGCGGCGCCCAGGACGCTGGGGCTTCCCTTGTGCAGCCAGCTCATGGTCATCCAGGTGAGGGCGGCCATGCCGGTGGCGGTGTTGGTCACGACGAAGGCGTTGACGGCGAGACCGTTAGCGCCCAGGGCGCTGCCCGCATTGAAGCCGAACCAGCCGAACCACAACAGCGCTGCACCTAACACCGACATTGTGGCATCGTGAGGGTCCATGTGTTCGAAGCCGAAACCGCGGCGTCGCCCGAGGACAATTGCTGCCACCAGGGCGGAGACGCCGGAGCTGATGTGTACGACCGTGCCGCCGGCGAAGTCGAGGGCGCCGAACACGCGCAGCCAGCCGCCCACTCCCCAGACCCAGTGAGCGATGGGATCGTAGACGAACGTGGACCAGAGAATCGTGAAGATGATGAAGGCCTTGAAGCGCTTTCGCTCGGCGAAGGCGCCCGTGATGAGCGCTGGCGTGATAACCGCGAACATGGCCTGGAAGATCATGAACGCCTGATGGGGGATTGTGGCGGCGTAGTCCGCGTTGGGCTCCAAGCCGACGTTCCGCAGGCCGACCCACTCCAGGCTACCGATGATGCCGCCGATATCGGGGCCGAAGGCGAGCGAGTAACCCCAGAGGACCCATTGAACGCTGATGAGCGCCAAAATGAAGAAGCTGTGCATGATCGTGGCCAGCGCGTTCTTCTGGCGCACGAGGCCTCCGTAGAAGAAGCCCAGACCGGGGGTCATCAGCATGACGAGGGCGGCGGAGGCCAGCACCCACGCTGTGTCGCCGGTGTCTATTTCGGGCATAAGGTCCCTCCCATCACGAGCATAGCTTTGGACACAGCAAGATTATCTAGCCACTGTTACGCCTGTGCGTCCTGACGGTAAACGCCACGTTGCGGCTCTGTTTCGACTATTTAACATGGGCCTCATCAGCCGATGTGGGCGGGCCAGGCCGGCTTCTCGCCGTGTTCGGTCGGCGTGCTATACTGCAAATGTAGCTCCACGGTATTATCGGGTTCGACGCATGCACGCCGAAGATCGTTGGTGCGGCCTGTTCCAACTAACAGCAAATGGAGTTGCGGATGCAGCAACCAAGGGATATAGCCGAGGCAATCATCCGCAACATGGAAGAGGTTATCGTAGGCAAGCGCGCTGAGTTGGAGTTGGCGCTTGTTTGTTTGATGAGCCGCGGGCATGTCCTCATAGAGGATGTTCCTGGGGTGGGCAAGACGATGCTCGCGAAGAGCTTGGCGCGCTCGGTGGGTTGTGTCTTCAAACGGATCCAGTTCACGCCCGATCTGCTGCCCAGCGACGTCACCGGCGTTTCCATTTACAATCAGCACAGCGAGACCTTCGAGTTCCGCCCGGGGCCCATCGTGGCGCAGATCATCCTAGCCGACGAGATCAACCGCGCGACGCCCAAGACGCAGTCGGCCCTGCTCGAAAGCATGGAGGAGCGCCAAGTGACGGTGGACGGCATCACCCACATGCTGCCGGAGCCTTTCCAGGTCATGGCCACGCAGAACCCCATTGAGTACGAGGGGACGTTCCCGCTTCCAGAGGCCCAGCTCGACCGCTTTCTGATGCGCATCAGCCTGGGTTACCCAACCCTGGAAGAAGAGATGAGCATCCTAGGACGGCAGCAGCACGGCCATCCGGTGGATGAGTTGAACCAGGTGGTGGCCGCCGAAGAGGTGATCTCCCTGCAGGAGGCGGTGCGCGATGTCTACGTGGATGATCTCGTCAAGGAGTACATCGTCCAGGTAGTCCAGGCGACGCGCCGCCACTCGTCGGTGTATCTTGGCGCCTCGCCGCGCGGTTCGCTGGCGCTGTTCCGCACGGGCCAGGCCCGCGCTCTCTTGCAGGGACGCGATTTTGTTACGCCCGACGACGTGAAGACGCTAGCGGGTGCTACGCTGTCGCATCGCCTCATCGTGAGCCCGGCCGCACGAGTACGGAACGTCACGAGCAACCTTGTGGTGGACGAAGTGCTAGACACGGTGGCCGTGCCAGGCGCCCGCGCCCGCGGCCGATAGACCACTCCAGCCGCTCCGTTCGACGACCGACCACCACAGAGATGAAGACGCTCCGAGGAAAACTACCGCTCCGAAGTATCCTCTTCCCGCTGTTCGCCCTTGTTGTCGTCTTCAGCGCATTCGCTAACGGTTTCGAGCCGCTCTTTCGCTTGACCTACGCGATGGTCTTCGTCGGCATCGTCGCCTACGTGTGGGCGTATCTCAGCGTCAGAGGCGTGGCGGTGGACCGGCTTCCCGGGCCGGAGCGTACCCAGGTGGGCCAAGTGCTGGAGGAACGCTTCCAGGTCCGGAACGAAAGTGGGGTTGCCAAGGGATGGCTGGAGGTCCACGAGCTCTCCGACCTGCCGCATCATCAAGGCACGACCGTGGTGGGCGTTCCTGCCCACTCCGCGCTGGTGTGGAAACCGCAGACGCTCTGCCAGCGACGAGGTCGCTATACGGTCGGGCCCATCGTGCTGACGGGAGGGGACCCCTTCGGCCTGTTCCAGCGCCGACGCCTCGTGGGCGAGCCAAGCATCGTCATGGTGTATCCGGCCACGGTCGACCTGCCGCACTTTGTGTTAGCCTCGGCGAACCTCCCCGGCGAGGGCAACGTGCGGCGTCGCACTGCCTATCTCACCCCCAGCGCCACGACAGTGCGTGACTACGTACACGGCGATAGCCTCAACCGCATCCACTGGCCCTCCAGCGTGCGGCAGCGGCGGCTCATGGTCAAGGAGTTCGAGCTGGACCCAGTCAGCGACGTCTGGCTGGTGCTGGACCTGCAGCAAAAGGTCCAGGTGGGAGAAGGAGAGCAGAGCACGGAGGAGTACGCGGTGGGTGCGGTGGCGTCCATCGCCAAGTGGTGCCTCGACCACGGCCGGCCGGTGGGCCTGCTCGCCTACGGGGAGCAACGCCACGCCCTCGCCCCGGTACGGGGCGCCATGCAACTGGGACGCATCCTGGAGGCGCTTACCCTGATGCAAGCCAAAGGCGGCCTGTCCCTTGCCGAGGTGCTGCGGACAGAGTCCTTTCTTTTTGGCACCCAGAGCACCGTGCTGGTGGTCACACCGTCCACGGAGCCCGAGTGGGTCGATGATCTGCGCCATCTGGAGCGCAGCGGCTTGCAGCCTTCGGCAGTCGTGTTGGAGGCCGACTCTTTCGGCGGCACTGCACCGGACCTAGTCTTCTCGAGCCTCGGCGCCTCCCGCGTGCCCACGTACGCCATGAGGCGGGGCATTCCACTCGAGCAGGCGCTCGGCAGCCCCGTAGAGGCGTATCTCCTCAGGTAGCGTAAGCGTATGTGGCCCGCCATCACCCAGGCACGACCGGCGCCGCAACTGCAGCTGCGACGGCTTGGCCTGCTGCGCTGGCCACCGCGCCTTTGGGGACCCCGCGAGGGCTGGACGACGTTCATCTTCTTGCTCCTGGCCCACCTGGCTGTGGTGTGGTCCGTGGAGCGCGCGCAGTACGTCACGCAACTGCCAGACCTGACGGTGGTCACCGTCCTCGCGCTGAGCACCGGGCTCGCTCTTGCCAAGATAGCGGCACCCGACGTCCTCCTGTTCCCCTTGGGCGTGGTGGTGGGCCTGCCGATCGCCTTGTGGCGCACCGCTCTGACGGTGGGCGAGGCCGAGGGTTTGTGGCAGCAAGCCCAGGTTGTGGTACAGCGATCGACGGCTTGGTGGGAGCTGGCGATTCGCGGCGGGATCAGCGGTGATACACTTCCCTTCGCTCTGCTCCTCGCCGCCCTCAGCTGGTTGATCGGTTACCTAGCCGCATGGTCCGTGTTCCGCTACCGGCATCCGTGGTTGGCCCTGTTGCCGAGCGGCTTGGGCCTCGTGGTCAACCTCAGCTATCTGCCGAGTTCTTTCTACTCCTACCTCGCCCTTTATCTCGTTTTCTCGATGATCTTCCTGGCGCGCCTCCATATGGCGGAGAGGCAGCTCCAGTGGCAGGAACAAGGTCTCGGCTCCTTGCCGGCGCCTGCGAACACGATCATCGTTGATGGCATCTGGCTGACCGCGGCGCTGCTGCTGCTGGCGTGGTTCCTGCCTCATCCTCGCCCCTCTGCCACCGTGGCGGAATGGTGGCTGCAACTGACTAAGCCCTGGCAGAAGACCGAGCAAGAGTTCAACCGAGTCTTCGCCTCCCTTCGCTCTCATCGGGCGGTGCCCCTGCACACGTATGGCAACACCTTCGCCCTCCGCGGCAGCGTCGTCCTCGGCCAGCAGCCGGTCATGCGGCTCACCGCGAGCGACTACGGCACCTATCGGGTCCGTGCTACGACGTATGACGCCTACACGGGCCAGGGCTGGATGGCGAACCAGCGCCGCGAAGTGCCCCCGGAGATTGTGGTGAACGGCGCCAGCCCCGACACGGGCCAGAAGATTGCGACCGCAACCATCGAGCTGGAGGACAGCACCGGCGTGCTTTTCTCTGTTGGTGAGCCAATACAAGTCAACGTGCCGATCACGGCTGACCTTGGTCCAGGGCGGTTCTATCTGGCGTTCAGCCAGACCGGCTCTTCATTCGCCTTACCGCTTCAGAACGACCAGGCGCTTGCCGAGCTCAAGCCGGGGGAAATCCGGACGCTCAACAACGGCTTTGTCTACAATCCCAGTAGCCGGTCAGCGCCCACCAGCACGGTCCTGACCGAGGGCGAGGTAGCGCTGCGGCAGGCGCTGCTTGAGGGGTCCCGTTCTGCGTCTCCGAGCTCTTATCGCACGATTTCCTTCTATCGTTCCTCTCCTCTGGAGGTTGCGGCGCTGCGGGCGACCCCCCCGCTCAGTCGTGGCGACGTGTATACCGTGACTTCTTTCATCTCGGGCGCCAGCGTAGAGGACCTGCGAAAGGCGCCGACGACGTACCCCGCGTGGACCGACTACTACAAGCAGTTGCCGGTCAGCCTGCCGCAGTCTGTCCGCGAGCTGGCACGGGAGGTTACCGTTGGCTTTGACAACGCCTACGACCGCGCGCTTTCAATACAGGAGTACCTGCGGAAGATCGAATACTCGTTCGACATCCAGCCGCCTCCCGCGAACACCGACGCCGTCTCGTTCTTCCTGTTCCAGCAAAAGAAGGGCTACTGCGACTACTACGCCTCGGCCATGGCGGTCATGCTGCGAGCGGTCGGTATCCCCGCGCGGGTGGTGGTGGGCTATGTCTTGACGAAGCCTGACACGGAGAACCCCAACGGTTTCGTGGTCACCGGGGAGGACGCGCACTCTTGGCCCGAGGCCTATTTCCCAGGCTATGGTTGGATCGAGTTCGAGCCAACGCCGGCACGCACGCTCGCCCTAAGACCCGAGGAGACGGCGCTCAGCGGAGGCATAAGCGGCAGCCAGGGTGCGAGCGAGGACAGCGATAGCGGAGGCGAAGCAACCATTGACGTGCCACTGACCATCCCCGCACCGGCCAGCCGCGAGGTATGGGCAATCGGCGCGGAAGCTATCTTCATCCTTCTTGGCGGCAGCCTTGTTCTGTCCGTTGTGTTTTGGGTTTTCTGGTGGCGCACGCTCCTTGGGCTGCCCTATCCGGCCCAGGTCTTCGAGCAGATGGTGCGCCTGGGCGCGTGGCTGCGCGTGCCCGCGCTACCCCAGCAGACCCCGAGTGAGTATGCGCAACGCCTCAAGGTCGTGCTGCCGAGCGCCAGCGCCGAGGTGGACCAAGTGACCGCCAGCTACAACGAGATGCGCTTTGGCAGGCGACTGCTGGACCAGACAGGCGTGAGCGCGTTGACCGATATCTGGCGAGAGCTACGTCGCCGCCTGTTGCTGAAGCTCATTCGTTGGAAGGACGTGTAAGGTGGAACATTTCACGGCGGCTGCCTTTCCAACGCCTTGGGGCTGGGCCGCTGCGCTAAGCTCGGCCAGTGGTCTTCGGCGCCTCAGTTGGCCCGAGGCCGATGAACGCTCGGCCTGGGAGGCGTTGGGCGCCCCCCCCAATGCGACGCCCGACCCCGCCTTCGGCGCGGCCCTTGGAGAGCGGCTGGAGCGCTACTTCTCGGGCGAAGGGCCGTCTTGGGACCAGCGGCTCGATCCGCAGGGGACGCCGTTCCAACAGGCCGTCTGGGACGCGACAAGCGCCATTCCCCCTGGACAGAGGCGCACCTATGGGGAGATCGCGCGCGCCATCGGCCGACCACGCAGCGCCCGCGCCGTGGGCCAGGCGTTGCGGGCTAACCCGATCCCGCTGCTCATCCCCTGTCATCGCGTTGTCGGCAGCGACGGTAGCCTGTGCGGCTATGGCGGGCCTGACGGCGTGGCTCTGAAAGCCCGCCTGCTGGAATTGGAGCGCGCGGTCGCCGCAAAGGACCAGCGCCGGTGATCCTCTCGCGCCCCTTTGGGGGCCTCTTCTTCCTTTTTGGCCTCTACTACTTGGGATTCTTCGTCTTCGTGCGGCAGGAGCCGTTCACCGTCGCGCAGACGGCGATGTTGTGGGGCGCGGCCTTGCTCCTCATCCTGCAACGGCGACCTGCGTCGCGGGCCGCCACGACCGCGACGCAGGGATGGGCGTTGGTGGGCGCGGGAATGCTGGCGGCGGTTGCGCTCTTCATCGTCGTGGACGGCAATTCACACTCAGCCAGCGACACCATCGGCTTGCTTCCTGCCTATAGCTTGTTGCTGGCCGTCGCCATAAGAGCGCTGCAGCGACGGAGCGAGCAGGTCGGCGCCTCACCAGGGAGGCCAGCCTAGTCTTCAGGCCCTCTCCAGCCGAACGCCTGTCTCGTGAAGCAAGGTAAGGAGGCGGCGCTGGAGGCGCGGCGTCATCTCGACCGCCAGGCCCGTGTCCAACCAGACGGGGCCGCCGCCGTTGAGGACGGCGAGGCGCACGGGGATTGGCCCTGGGTGCTCGCGCAGGGTGGCAAGCACCTGACGGAGGCGCTCCGCGTCGGCGGCGTCGTCGCCGGTCTGGAGGAGGCGCAGGACCAGCCGCTGGGCCCGCGCTGGCTCGTCCTCGAGCGGGCCATCGTGGAGGGCAACCGCTGATTCCCAGCTCGAAGCCGGCTCGTCGTCTTCCAGCGGCGCGGGCTCGGGTGGCAGGAAGGGGCGGCCCCACGCCGTTGGCGCGGCCGCGGCCTGGAGCTCGCTGCCGGCCTTGTAGGGGATGGCCCGCTCGCAGACCACCGTGACGCTGTCGCCGCGGGCGCGCACCTTGCCAGAGACCAGGAGGATCGCGCCCTCTGCCCAGAGGTCGCGCGTGACCTGGTACACGTCGGGCCAGGCGGTCACTTCGAGGCTGCCGTCGAGGTCTTCAATGATGGTGACGGCGAAGGCCTTGCCGTCGCGCGTGGCGAGTTGGCGCACCTGGCGGACCATGCCGGCGACCACGACCGCCTGGCCGTGCATCTCCTCGTTCACGTCGCCGCAGAGCGCCGTGATCGCGCCGCTCAAGTCGCGGAAGGCGCGGCCGAACGGATGCTCCGAGAGGTAGCCGCCGGTCAGCTCCTTTTCCCAGGCCAGCTGCACGTCAAGGGGAACCTCGTCCGCCGCCAAGGGGACCGCAGGGAGCGGGGTCGGCACCTCGTCGCCCCAGAGGTCGAACATGGTGGCCTGCCCCGACTCGCGCCGGCGCTGCTCCTGCTGGGCCAGAGCGATGAGGCGGTCGCCGGCGGCGAGAAGCGCGCCGCGCGGGCCGAAGTCCGCGAGGGCGCCGACCTTGATGAGGCTCTCCAAGGCGCGCTTGTTCACGACCCGTGCGTCGAGCCGACGACAGAAATCGTCGAGCGAGGCAAAGGGGCCGCGGGCACGGGCGTTCACGAGCGCCGTAGCTGCCGATTCACCGACGTTCTTGATCGCGCCGAGCGCGAAGCGGACCCCCCACGCGTCGTCCACTGGCTCCAGCGAGAAGTCGACTTGGCTGTGGTTCACGTCGGGGGGTAGGACGGGGATGCCGAGGCGCCGGCATTCGCCGACGGCACCCGCGACCTTGTCGGCGACGCCGCCGTACGCTGTCATGAGGGCGGCCATGAACTCGGCGGGATAGTTGGCCTTGAAGTAGGCGGTCTGGTAGGAGAGCAGGGCGTAGGCAGCGGCGTGCGCCTTGTTGAAGCCATAGCCGGCGAAGGGCTCGATGAGCTCGAAGATGCGTGTCGCCTCGCCCAGCGTGTAGGCGCGCTCCTGGGCACCACGGAGGAAGTGTTGCCGCTCCTCCCGCATTTTTTCCACGATCTTCTTTCCCATCGCCTTGCGGAAGGCGTCCACCTCGCCCCAGGTGTAACCGGCGACGAGCTGCGCGATGCGCAGCACCTGGTCTTGATAGACGATGACGCCGTAGGTCTCCCTGAGCAGGGGCTCGAGGCTTGGGTGGACGGGGCGGACCTGCTCCTGGCCGAACTTGGCGCGGATGTACGTGGGGATGTTCTGCATCGGCCCCGGCCGGAACAGCGCGATGAGCGCGGCGACCTCCTTGAGGCTGGTCGGCTTCAGCTCCTTGGCCCAGCGGGTCATCCCGCCGCCTTCCAGCTGGAACAGTCCTCGGGTCTCGCCGCGGCCGATCAGCTCGTAGGTCTTGGCGTCGTCCAGGGGGACATGTTGGGGGTCGATATCGAGTCCGCGCGTCTGGAGGATGAAGGCCCGGGCCTTGTCGAGGATGGTGAGGTTGGCGAGGCCGAGGAAGTCGACCTTCAGGAGGCCAAGGGCGGCGATGGGGTCCATCGCGAATTGGGTCATGAGGACCTGGCTGCCCTCGTCGCCGCGAGTCGGCCGCTGCAGCGGCACAATCTGGGTGAGCGGCTCCTTGGAGATAACGACGCCGGCGGCGTGGGTGCTCACATGGCGGGCCACCCCCTCGAGCTCCTGGGCCGAGGCGATGAGGCGGGAGACGGACGGGTCCTCGCCGCGCAGGAGGCGCAGCTCCTCGCTTTCGGCCAAGGCCCGTTCCAGCGTCATGGCCGGGTGGAAGGGGACGAGCCGCGCCACGCGGTCCACCTCGGCGTAGGGCATCGCGAGGGCCCGGCCCACATCGCGCAGGGCGGCGCGGGCGCCCATGGTGCCGAAGGTGATGATATGGGCGACGCGCTCGGTGCCGTAGCGCTCCACGGCGTACGTGAGCATCTCGTCTCGCCGGTCGTCCTGGAAGTCGAGGTCGATATCGGGCGGCTCCGGGCGCTCGCGGTTCAGGAAGCGCTCGAAGAAGAGGTCGTACTCGAGCGGGTCGAGGTCGGTGACGCCGAGACAGTAGAGGGCGAGGCTGGCCGCGGCGCTGCCACGCACGCCGAGGAGGATGCCCTGCCGACGGGCGAACTGCACGAGGTCGTGCACGACCAGGAAGTAGGTTGAAAAGCGCGTGTCTCTGATGACCTCCAACTCGTACTCGAGGCGGCGCCGGACATCCTCAGGAGGTGAGCCGTAGCGGTGACGCGCTCCCTCCCAGGCCAGGTTGGCCAGGTGCTCGTCGGCGGTCACGCCCGGCGGAAGAGGCACCTCGGGGATGTTGAGGCGCCCGAACTCGAGCTTCAGGTCGCAGCGGTCGGCGATGCGCTGCGTGTTGGCGACGGCCTCGGGCAGCTCCGAGAAGAGCGCGGCCATCTCATCCGGGCTCTTCAGGTAGAACGAGTCGTTATACATGCGCATGCGCTTCTCGTCCTGCACCGTGGTGTTGGTCTGTATGCAGACGAGCAAGTCCTGCGCAGTGGCATGGTCCTGGCGCACGTAGTGGACATCGTTGGTCGCGACGAGCGGCAGGCCCTGCTCTCGGGCAAAGGCCACGAGGTCTTTGTACAGAGGCGCGAGCTCAGGGTCGCCGTGCTCTTGGACCTCGATGTAGTAGTCGTTGAAGCGCTCCTGGTACCAGCGGGCGGCGAGGGTGGCCTCCTCCCTTCGTCCCTGGGTCAGGAGCGTTGGCACCTCGGCGGTCGGGCAGCCGGACAGGACGATGAGGCCCTCCGCGTGGCGCTCCAGCAGCTCCCGGTCGACGCGCGGACGGTAGTAGAAGCCCTCGACATGCGCGCGGGTCACCAGTTGGACGAGGTTGCGGTAGCCGACGAGGTCCCGGGCAAGAACTGTCAGGTGCTGGGCATTCTTGTCGGCGTTGGGGTTGCGGCCAAGGCGGGAGCCTTGGGCCACGTAGAGCTCGCAGCCGACGATGGGCTTGATGCCGGCGTTCTGGCAGGCCAGATAGAAGTCGATGGCGCCATACATCGAACCATGGTCGGTGAGGCCCAACGCCTCCATGCGGTGCTTCCTGGCCTGGTCCACCAAGTCGGGGATGCGGCAGAGGCCATCGAGAAGGCTGTACTCGGTATGGAGGTGAAGGTGGGTGAAAGGGGGCATCGCTAGATGTAGAGGTTCATCGGCACGGTGGGGCGGACGGGGATACGGGCGGCGATCTCCTTCGCATTGTCCGTGGCGCGGAAGGCCTCGTCTTTCCCCGGCTCGCTGGTAACCGCGGGCCGTCGCCGCACCAGCCCCATGAGCTCCAGCTTGCGCAGCGAGGCAAGCACCTCCAGGCGGGTGGCGCCCCACTCTCCCACCACCGCACCCGCCACCTCATCGAAGGTGAGCTCCTTGGCGAAGAAGAGCGCCCGTAGGACGAGCTGGTCCGGGATAGAGAGCTCCACAGGGGCCAGCGGTGGGCGAAGGAAGCCCAAAGCCCTGAGTATGCGGCCCACGAAAGACGTCAGGGCGATCATCGTGACGTCAGAGTGGCGATGCCAACGCAACCACCACAGCGCGTCGTAGGAAGCGTGTCCCGCGATCACCTACCGAAAGAAGGTGGAAGGCAGGCTTTCCCACCCGCCCACCCTGAAACGTAGACAATCTGGGGGACACTCCTTCCCTTCGGCTTCGCTCAGGGCAAGCTGGCTCGGGACAGGCTCCCAGGCCCCCGTCATCCTTCGACAAGCTCAGGACGAGCGGGGCTCCGCCCCCTCTGGACTCCCCCGTTGGCTGGGCTGCGCGCCTCATCGGCAGTCACTCATAACGGGGCGGCTTCGCTTTCCAAATCGAAGACCTCGTGTAGCACGCGCACGGCCTGCTTCAACTGGGACTCGGCGACGATGCAGGTGATGCGAATCTCGGAGGTCGTGATCATCTCGATGTTGATCCCAGCGGCGGCAAGGGCGCGGAACATGCGCGCGGCGTAGCCCGGCGCGTTCTGCATGCCGGTGCCGACGGCACTCACCTTGGCGACCGTCGCGTCGCTGATAACGTCGAGGGCACCCATGCCCTTGGCCACGGGTCGCACCGTTTCGAGCGACGTGTTGAGGTCGCCACGGGCGACAGTGAAGGTGAGGTCTGTCACCCGCTCCACGCTGGCGTTCTGGACGATGACGTCGACACTGATGCCGGCGGCCGCCAGCGGCTCGAAGAGGGCGGCGGCGATGCCCGGCCTGTCGGGCACGCCGAGGACCGTGATCTTGGCGATGCTGGCATCGGCAGCGATCCCGCGCAGCCGGTTGACGTCCTCCATCGTGACCTCACTGTGGATGAGCGTGCCCGGCGCTTCGCTGAAGGAGGAGGCAACGAGGACCGGCACATTGTAGAGGGCGGCCAACTCCACCGCCCGGGGATGCATCACCTGGGCGCCCCAGGTCGCCAGCTCCATCATCTCCTGGTAGGAGATATCGCGCAACCGCCGGGCGCGAGGCTCGAGGCGCGGGTCAGCCGTATAGATCCCTTCGACATCGGTATAGTTTTCGACGAGGTCAGCCTTCAGCGCGGCCGCCAGGGCGACGGCCGTGATGTTGGAGCCGCCCCGTCCGAAGGTGGTCACGTCCATCTCCTCGGTGACGCCCTGGAAGCCGGCGACGACCACGACGTTTCCGGCGTCGAGCTCCCGATGCAGGCGCCTGGTGTCCACTCCCTCGATGCGGGCGCGCCCGTGCAGGGCCGAGGTGCGGATGCCCGCCTGGCCCCCGGTCAAACTGATGGCAGGCGTGCCTAGCGCCTCGATGGCCATGGCGACGAGGGTGACGGCCACGGTCTCGCCGGTGGACTGGAGCAGGTCGAGCTCGCGGGGGTTCGGCCGGTCGGATACCTCGCGGGCCAAGGCCAGCAGGCGGTCGGTGGTGTCGCCCATTGCCGAGACGACGGCGACGACCTGGCGGCCATCGGCCTGGGCCCGACAAATGCGTTGGGCGACAGAACGGATGAGCTCGGCGCTGGCCACTGAGGTGCCCCCGTACTTCTGGACGACGAGGCCCTGCCCACCGGCAGGCGGGCGCACCTCAACCCTCCACGACGTGAGCGCCGCGCGGGCTGGGTCGTGCTATGCGCGTGTGGGCCTGAAGGCCGCTCTGGGCGGCGGCCTGGGCCATCGCCTCGGCGATGGTTGGTGCGTCGTCGCGGGCGAAGGCGAGGACCGTTGGGCCGGAGCCTGAGAGACAGGCCCCCAGGGCCCCCGCGTCCAACGCGGCAAGGAAGATGGCGTCCATCGCCGGGAACAGCGGCCGTCGGGCCGGCTGGTGCAGGCGGTCCTGCATGGCTTGCCGGAGGCTGGCCAGATCGCCGGTGGCGAAGGCCGTCACCAAGAGGGCGACCCGTCCCAGGTTGAAGACGGCATCGGCACGACTGACCTGCGCTGCGAGAACGGCCCGTGCCCTGGTGGTCGCGATCTCGAACTCGGGGATAAGCAGGGCAACCTGCAGTGAGGGCGGCACGGGGACGCTGGCGGTGAGGAATCCGCCGGTATCGCTGGGGAGGACGATCTGGCAACCGCCGAAGAGGCAGGCGGCGGCATTATCGGGATAGCCCTCCATGGCATCGGCCATCACGAGGAGCTCATGCAGCGTCAGCGGCGAGCCGCACAGAAGGTTGGCGGCGACGAGGCCTCCCACGACGGCGGTGCCGCTGCTGCCCAGCCCTCTCGCCAGCGGCACTTCGTTGTGGCAGACGAGCTTGAGGCTGGGGATCGGGCGTCGCAGGCGCTCGTAGACGGCGGCCATGGCCCGGTACACCTGGTTGCTAGCGCCACGGGAGAGGCGGCTCGTGCCCTCACCGGTGATGTCGATGGCGAAGTGCTCGCTCGGCTCGACCGTGAGGGTGTTGTAGAAGTCGAGGGCCAGAGCGAGGCAGTCGAAACCGGGGCCGAGGTTCGCGGAAGTGGCGGGGATGCGGAGGGTGACGCGGTCGGGTGGCATGGCTGTTGGCCTATTGGCCTAGAGGGTGTCCATGGGAGCGGGTCGAGTGTAGCACGGGGCAATGGCGCTCACAAGGCGGGTGCGCCGCCCCAAGCGGGGTCGGATTGACCGATGGCGCTCGGAGAATGCACTGTTGCACCAACGTCTGCGACCGCTTCATCAATGTGACGCGATGACGGCTCGGTAAGGCGGAGGCCAGGAAACTACACTTTCGAGTGTTGACGACTTGGGGAAGAGGGGTAAGAACATTACGTAACATGGAACCGCTGGCTGGCCGCGACGCCTCTCTCCCCGCCATCGCCGGTCGAACGACGCCCTTCGTCGGACGAGAACGCGAGAGTGCTGTGTTGTCGCAATGGCTAGAGGCAGCGGGTCACGGCGAGGGCGGTATGGTTCTTCTCGCCGGTGAGCCGGGCGTCGGCAAGACACGGCTCTTGAACGAATTCGCATCAGCGGCAAGGACGCGGGCCTGGCTCACGCTCTCCGGGACAGCCTACGAGTCCGAGGGCATGCCACCTTATCTCCCCTTTGTCGAGCCACTTCGACACTACCTACGAGGCCTGCCAATTGAAGACCGGACCGCGCTTTCCACAGGCGTCTCCCAGGAATTGGCGCTCCTCATCCCCGAGTTTGGCACGTCCGATCCCTCTCCGCCGAGCGCCTCGGGGACGGGCCCAGAGGCGGAGCGGTACCGCTTCTTCGAAGAGGCGTCGGACCTCCTGCTCCGGATGGCGCGTTCGGGGGAATATCGCGGGCTCCTGATCGCGGTGGACGACCTCCACTGGGCGGACCGTTCCACGCTGCTCCTCTTGCTCCACTTCGCTCGCCGACTGAGGGAAGCCCCCGTTCTTGTGATCGGCGCGTACCGCACGGTAGAGATCGAGGCCTCCCGACCGATATTCGACGTCCTTGCCGAGCTCACGCGCGAGCGCCTCGCCGATCGCCTACCCTTGGAGCGTCTGGCCCGGGATGCTACCGAGCGCCTTGTCCGCGCCATGAGCGGCACCAAGGTGGTTCCAGCGGTGCTCGAGGCGGTGTACGCAAAGACGGCCGGCAACCCCTTCTTCATCGAGGAGGTCGTTCGCCACCTGCTTGCAGAGGGCCTAGACCTCGGCAGTCCCGCCGTCGCCGTGGCCGACTGGGGCATCCCAGAGGGCGTCCGGCAGGTCATAGGGAAGCGCCTCACTCGCCTGAACGCCGACGCCCTTCGTCTCCTGCAGGCCGCGGCGGTGCTGGGCGATGGCTTCAGCTTCGAGCTAGCTGCCGCAGTTTGCGGGAGTCCACCGGATTCCCTCATGGACGCGCTGGACCTGGCCGTTGACGCCGGTATGCTCCGAGAAGAAGGCGACGGCTATCGCTTTGGCCACCCGCTGATCCAGCGGACCGTGTACGACGGCCTGACGCTGGCCCGACGTCAACGTCTCCACCTGCGCGCCGCCCAGATCATTGAGGAGAGGCACACCGGGAGCCTTGAGCCGCAGCTCCCAGCGCTAGCCAGCCATTACCGGCTCGCCGGCACCGCAGCTGACACGGAGAAGGCGATCGACTACTCGCTCCAAGCGGGCGAAGGGGCGCGAGCCGTGTACGCCTATGAAGAGGCGGCGAGCCACTGGCAGGCAGCCCTCGAGCTGATGGAAGAGCAAGGCGTCGCGGCGGAACATCGAGCGCGGCTTCTGGAGCGGCTGGGTGACCTGATGTACGTGACAGGCTTCGACCGGATCGGAGCTATCGATTACCTGGAACGAGCGCTGAAGCTCTTTGAAGGCGTGGAGAGGCAGGACCGCGCCGGCATAATTCATTCCAAGCTCGGAGTCCACTTCACTACCTTCCCTATATGCGACGTTCCCCGCGCCTTAGGCTATTTTCGCTCTGCGGAGGAAGCACTGCGGGCCTACCCGCTGCACCCAGCGCTCTCCTACGTTTATACAGGGTTCGCGGTGGCGCACTTGTTAGCAGTGCGTACTGCGGAGGGATTCTCTGCCGCCGAACACGCCATTGACCTGGCCGAGCGTCTCGGGGATGAGGGCGTATGGGCCAGCGCCGCCGCTTGGGGGGCCACGCATCTTGCTTACAGTGGCCGGCTTTCTGAAAGCGATGCTCTGTTCGAGCGGGCATGGGCCACGGGCGATCGTTTGGGTCATGTCGGGTCCGTATGGTTGTCGGCGTGGATGGCCGGTATTACGGCCCATCTCCTAGGCGACCCGCTTGCTGGGCAAGGCTGGCTAGGGCGGGAAATGAGCAGATCGCGCCTGGGAGGGGGCGCGAGCAGGAGGCTGTTTCAGGGGCTCTTAGGTTACTGGCAGGTTGAGAGTGGTCATCTGGAGGGTGCCCGCCGGTCAATAGAAGCCGCTGCAGACGATGCCTGGCTCTACTTCGAGGGCGCTCTCAGGTTTCGTGAAGGTGACTGGGCACAGGCGGAATCCCTCGAAAAGCTGGGCCAGGAGGTAGCCAGTCGCCAGGGGGACCGTTTCAATGTCTGTCTCGCCGGATTCGACCTGGCGAAGCTTCTCGCGACTGTGGGCAGGATATCAGAGGCGGAGGCACTTCTTGTGGAGGGCCTGGAAGCGGCAGTGGACGGGTCAAACGTGCTGTTTGAGACGTTGGCCCGGCAGGCGCTCGCCCTCCTGTTCGCCGAGACGGGCCGGGCGGATGAATCTCAAGTCCATCTGACCCGTTGCCGCGAGATTTTAGCCGGGGGCGAGGACTGGCGCGGGCTAGCGGGCCGCATCGCCCTGGCCGAGGGCGCCCTTGCAGTCGCCGAGGGGCCCCTACAAGATGCTGAGGCGCACTTCCAGAACGCGATCGACATATTCCGCCGCTACACCCTGCCCTGGGACGAGGCCGAGGCGCTCCACCTCTGGGGTAAGGCCTGTGCGCGCTCGAAAGGTCGCTCCCTGCGCGCCATCGCCGTCGATAAGTTCGACGCCGCCATCGACCTCTACCGCCGACACGGCGCCGGACAAGCCTGGATCGACCGCGTCGAGGCCGACAAGCAGCGTATCTCCGAGCGCCCAGCCGTGGCGCGGCCCTCCTATCCCGATGGCCTCACGGACCGTGAGGTCGAGGTGCTGCGCCTCGTCGCCCAAGGCAAGAGCAATGCTCAAATCGCCGGAGCCCTTGTTCTCAGCGTCCGCACCGTAGAACGCCACATCTCCAACATCTACGCCAAGGCCGACGTTCGCACCAAGGCCCAAGCCACCGCGTACGCCCTGCGCCACAACCTCAGCTAAATCCCCGAACGACTACGTAATTACCGCCATCGCATGCGCGGGGCCGTTCAACTGTGCCCCTAAAGATGCGTACTTGATGGGATGACCTGTTGTGACCGCCTTTCTATCCTCCTCTTGCCGGGCGATTCGCCGGACGTAGTCGACGCAAGCCAGCCGCACCCGGCGGACGCCCGGCGAAGCAAATAAGAGGAGGTGAGAACGGGAACTGCCGAGGCCCTCGGCAGCGGCGTTACATCCGAAATATCCAGCGAAGGAGGACACCGTGAACAGATCTAGACCAATATCAGTGATCGCCTCGACCGTGGCCGTTCTTCTCGGCCTCATGCTCGTGCTCCTGGGCTCGAGTCAGGTCGGCGCGCAGGGTCCGACCCCAACGGGATCGCCACCGCCGACCTACGACTACGATCCCATCAAGCCGGGCACGCAGCCGCCGACCTCCACGTTGCCGGGGGGGCTGCTGGAGAATTACGAATCGCGCACGCTGCGAACGCATCGGTTCGGAGCGCAAGCGCTTGTCCCGCTGGCCGAGGCTCAGGCGCTCCTGCCGCCCGGCTACGTGGCCACGGCCAGCCCGTCCGGTTCGAGCACTGCTGTCGTCAACCTATTCTGCGAGTATCAGCTTCGCGCCGAGATGTCGGGCGTTGGCAGCTTCGGGCCGGCATCGGGGTTGCTGGTGACCCTGTCGGCGCAAAACACGAACCTCGGCAGCAGGTCAGAGGGCCTGATCTTGGCCACGTTCCTCAACGACCAGTCCACCGTGGAGGCGTATAACAGCAACTTCGGGCCGGGCGTCGCCCGGCTGGCGAAGACGGAAGTAGAGATCGAGGAGAAGGGAGGCAAGCTCCGTTTCACGTGTAACGTGGAAGAAGAAGGCCTTGGCTTCCGCCTGCGGTTGGGAGCTGAGGGCCCGGCGGCTCTTGTGAACCGGCCCAAGGCCGACCCGGCTGCTGGGTTCAGCCGCTTCCTGAATGGGCTCACGCTTGGCCCTGCCTTCCGTCAAGCGACCCAGGCGGATAACGTCGTCGTTCCCGCAGGGTCGGCAAACGTCACGGTCGAGGCCAAGGACGGGAAGCTGCACCTCCCGGGCGGCAACCTCACCCTTGGGCTCGTTACCGGCAGCGTGAACATCTTGCGGAACATCGAAACCTTCACGAAGCTCGAGGCGGAGGTTGCTGGGGCCTTGAGCGCCACGGTCCAACAGGTGGGGACAACGGCAACCGTTCGGATCGCGCTGCGCAACACCACGAGCGATACGCTCACGCTAGCCGATGTGCGGTCTCCCATCCCAGCGGGGATGGGCCTGCTGAGCTCGACGCCAGCGGCGCAGTTGGTGGGCAATGAGCTGCGTTGGACGCACGTCTCGGACATCGCGCCGGGCCAGACGCGGACCTTCAGCTACCGGCTGGACACACGCGGGCAGGCCGGCAGCGTGCAGGCGTGGGCCGCGCTGATCGGCTCGCAGACGAATACGAGCGCGCTATCGAACGTGGCGGCGATCGCCGCGCCGTAGCGTAGGTCGGAGACATAGGTCATCACAAGAAAGGAGAGGAACAATGAACTTCGGCAAGATTCACAAAGTGTCGCTGGCCGCCCTCGGGGCGTTGCTGCTCGGGCTTTTGAGCCTCGGCCTCGCCAGCCAGACGGCCTCGGCGGACGTGGAGGAGGAAGATTGGGCCCCCGCGACGCTTTCCCGCGATAACCCCTGTGAGCCGGGCGAAGGTATGATCAGTTTTCTGGGCACAATCCACCGCGTCTGGTACTGGACGCCCGAAGACACCCTCATCATGCGCTACAATGGGCATCTGACGGGGGCGGCCGCCGATGGGACCGAGTACATCTACAACCTCGTGCGGACGATGGAGCACTTCAACTGGCCGACGACCGTCACGCCCTACACGGACAGGATAGTGGGGCAGCGGATCAGCAAGGGCTCCACAGTCAACGCGCTCATCGTAATCACGTACGACACCGCGTCGCCGCCGGCAGTCACCGTCACGGCCTGCGTGGGGGCGAACTAGCGCCGCTCCGAGCGGCGAATCGCCCACACGTTAGCCAAGGTCGTCGGGAGAGGCCCTCAGAGCAACTGAGGGCCTCTCTGCGCGCCCCGTTTGTTGGCGACGCTCGGTCCGGCCCCAGCCGCGATTGACAAAAGGCTTCGGGCTGCTATGCTCACTCCATCCATCTGGGACAACCGCGGTCACGTACCCCTCGAAGTGGAGGCCCCTATGCCTGATCGTGCGCTTGCCGACCTCGTTGTACTGGACCTGGGCACCGACGTCACCGGCCCCTACTGCGCGAAGCTCCTCGCGGACTACGGCGCCGAGGTCATCAAGATCGAAGACCCCACCACCGGCGGCGACCCCGCGCGGCGCACGGGTCCCTTCCCCGGCGACATTCCGCATCCCGAGAAGAGCGGCCTCTTCCTGCATCTCAACACCAACAAACGGAGCGTCACGCTCAACCTCAAGACGGCCAGCGGGCGGGCGATCCTGGTCGACCTCGTGAAGCGCGCCAACGTCCTCATCGAGAACGGCCTTCCCGGCGCCATGGACGACGCGGGCCTCGGCTGGGAGGACCTGGCCGAGGTCAACCCGAAGCTGGTGATGACGTCGATCACGCCGTTTGGCCAGGACGGGCCCTACAAGGACTACGCGGCGGAAGAGATCACGGTCTTCGCCATGAGCAGCCGCATGTACACCCACGGTCAGCCGGACCGGGAGCCGCTCCGCTATGCACCCGATACCGCCTGGTTCCAGGTCGGGGCCACCGCCGCCCTGGCCACCATGGGCGGGGTCTTCGCCCAGCGACGGTTCGGCATCGGCCAGCAGATCGACGTCTCGGCCCTAGAGGCGCTGGTGGGCAACGTGGACGCCGGCACCGTGGCCTACTCCATGACGGGGGTCAAGCGCGAAGGCCGCGTGCGGCAGACGGTGAGCAGCGCGAGCGGCGTTGTCCCCTGCCTGGACGGCTTCATGCTGATGATCGCCGGCGGCGAACGGTTCTTCCGGCGCCTGCTGCGCGCCATCGGGCACCCGGAGCTGGCGCAGGACCCACGCTTCGCCACGGCGGCAGCGCGCGCCGAGCACCGCGACGACTTCGACGTCATCTTCCTTCCCTGGTGCCTCGAGCGCACTCGTCGCGAGATCTTCGAGCAGCTCCAGTCCTACAGCGTCATGTGCGCGCCGGTGCAGACGGTGGATGAGGTCTTCACCGACCCACAGGAGGTGGCGCGTAACTTCTTCGTGGAGATCGACCACCCCGCCGCCGGACGACTCCTCTATCCAGGAGCGCCCTTCATCATGGAGGAGACGCCCTGGTCGATCCGGCGCGCGGCGCCGCTCCTGGGTGAGCACAACGAGGAGGTGCTCTGCGGCGAGCTGGGGCTCTCGAGGCAGGAGCTGATGGCGCTCGCCGCCCAAGGCGTGGTCTAAAAAGGAGCGATCCAGATGGCCAGGCTCCCGCTAGAGGGCTACCGTATCATCGACATTACCGAGGTCTGGGCGGGCCCGTTCTCGAACTCGCTGCTCGGGGACCTCGGCGCTGAAATCATCCGCATCGAGTCCTATCCGCGTGTCGCGCAAAGCCGGCCCGCTTCGGGCCAGGCGACCGGCGGCGCCGGGGGGAACCGGGTCGGGCCTCCCGATGCGCCTCGCCCCTGGGACCGGGCGACCGGCTACCACATGACCAACCGCAACAAGCTGGGCATCACGCTCAACCTGGCGGACCAGCGGGGCAAGGAGCTCTTCTTCCGGCTGATTGCCAAGTCCGATGGCCTCATCATCGGCTACTCGGCGGGCACGATGTTCCGGATGGGCTTCGGCTACGACGTGCTGCGGGAGCACAAGCCGGACCTGGTCATGATCTCGATGCCCGGCTGGGGCGAGCGGGGGCCCTATCAGGGGTATGCGACGTTCGGGAGCGGCGCCGACGCCTGGGGCGGCCACCACTATCTGCGCGGCTATCCCGACCTCGATCCGAGCGCCACCATCGCCTCGGTGCACAACGACGCTCCCAACGCGGTCACCATCGCCTTCGCCATGATGAGCGCGCTCCACTACCGCGACCGGACCGGCAAGGGCCAGTTCATCGACTTGTCCCAGGCGGAGGTCCTCATCAACAACCTGCCCCGTCCCTATATGGACTGGGTGATGAATAACCGCATCGACGAGCCGATCGGCAACGTGGACCCCGACATCGCCCCCAACGGCTGCTACCCCTGCGTCGACCCCGACTCGTGGGTCGTCATCGTTGTCCGCAGCGACGAGCAGTGGCGTGGTCTGAGGCGAGCGCTCGGCGACCCGGCCTGGGCCGCTGACGCTCGGTTCGACTCGGTGTTGGGCCGCATCCAGCATCGGGAGGAGATCGATGTCCATCTGCGTGAGTGGACAAGCGGCCTCAAGCCGTACGAGGCGTTTGAGCGCTTGGCGGCGGCGGGCGTCCCCGCTGGGCCGGTGAACAACGTGGATGGGCCGCCTACGGACCCGCAGTTGGCAGCACGGGGCTTCTATCGCTGGGTGACGCATCCGGTGACGGGGCAGTACCGCCGGCCGGGGCCGTTGTTCAACTTGAATGCCACACCGGCGCAGTTCCGCCGGCACACGAACCTACTCGGCGAGCATAACCATGACGTGCTCTGTGGCCTGCTCGGCCTCAGCGAGGGCGATTACGAGGCGCTCATCGAGGCGAACCTCATCGGCACCGAGTACAACCCGGAGTTCAACGTCGACCCAGAGGACCGCCTTTAATCGCGAGACCGAAGCAAGAAGGCAGGCGTTATGCGCTTAAACGATGGCAATACTCGGTCGCCACTCTAGGCGAAACGGCGAACGCCACCTCCACATGAGGTTCGCCTGCGACTCGAAACCGCCATATTGGCTGGTACCTGACGCCATGCATGACAGAATGCTTGCTGACCTGCACTTGCAACGTTCCTTTTCCCACCCACCCGCCCTGGGCGTCTTTGGGGACACCCCAAACCCCGCCAGAGGGGCTCTGCCCCCTCTGGACTCCCCACGGTAAGGAGCGGGCATAGCTTTGGCGATGACGTTTTCACATCGACTTGTACCGGAGGAAGCATGAGCCGCCTGCCACTCGAGGGGTACCGCTTCATCGATATGACGGAGGTGTGGGCGGGACCCATGGGGACGTCCTTCCTGGGCGACCTCGGCGCAGAGATTGTGCGCGTGGAGTCGTACCCACGAGACGGCCGTGGTGGGGGCGCGCAAGGGCCGCAGGCCGCCGCATCCGCCAACTTGCCCCGTGCGTGGGACCGCAACAGCACCTACCACATGGCGAACCGGAACAAGCTTGGCATCGCCCTGAACGTGATGGAGCCCCAGGGGAGAGAGGTGTTCCACCGGCTGCTCAGCGTCTCCGACGCCTTCATCATCGGCTTTTCCTCGGGCACGGTCTCCCGAATGGGCTTCGATTACGAAACGCTCGTCCAGCACAAGCCGGACCTGATCATGCTCAGCATGCCTGCCTGGGGCGAGCGCGGGCCGTATCAGGGGTACGTCACCTGGGGAAGCGGGCCCGACGCCTGGACGGGTCACCACTCCCTCCGCGGCTATCCAGACCTCGACCCAAGCGCCACCCAGGGGATCTTCCACGCCGACGCGATCGTCGCGGCGACGATGCCCTTCGCCATCATGTCGGCGCTGCATTATCGCGATCGCACGGGCAAGGGGCAGTTCATCGACTTCTCGATGGCCGAGCTGATCATGGACCATCTGGCCCGCCCGGGAATGGACTGGGTCATGAACAACCGTGTCGCAACACCGATGGGCAACGTGGACCCCGACTGTGCGCCCAACGGCTGCTATCCCTGCGCGGGGCACGACTCTTGGGTGGCCATCGTCGTGCGGACCGACGCACAGTGGCTTGGGCTCAAGGAGGCCCTCGGCAACCCGGCCTGGGCCGAAGACCCGCGCTACGAATCGCTGCTCGGCCGCCTTCGCGCCAGGGACGAGATCGATAGCCACCTACGAGAGTGGACGCAGCAGCGGCTGGCGGCTGCTGTCGTGGGCGCCCTGCAGGAGTATGGCGTGGCGGCAGGCGCCGTGCTTCCGGCGCATGAGACCATCGATGACCCGCAACTGACGGCGAGGGGGTTCTACCGGTGGGTGACGCACCCGCTGATGGAGCCATACCGGCGCCCTGGTCCCCTCTGGAACATGACCGAGACGCCGCCCCAGCTCCGGAGACATACCAATCTTCTCGGCGAGCACAATCACGAGGTGGTCTGCGACCTCCTCGGTTTCAGCGAGTCGGAGTACCAGGGCCTCGTCGAGGCCGACGTCATCGGCACGGAGCCGAGGCCCGAGGGCAGGATGGACGCGCAAGACCGCGCGTAGCGTGCTGGTACTCTCTCCCTTGGTGGGAGAGAGTTAGAGAGAGGGGGAGACGTTCGCTACCACAGAGTCGCAGATCTAAAGAATCGCATGGCCAGTTCTCACCAGACGGAAGTAGCTCGAAAGCTCCGCCGCGACCAGACGGAGGCGGAGCGCCTGCTTTGGTCAAAGCTCAGGAGAAAATATGTTGATGGCGTGAAGTTTCGAAGGCAGGAGCCCATTGGGCCCTATGTGGTCGATTTCGTAAGCTTCGAGAAGAAACTCGTTATCGAACTCGATGGTGGGCAGCATTCCGAGGAGTCAGTGAAGCAGCTAGATGAACAAAGGTCGCGGTGGTTAGCAAGCGAAGGGTTCCGCGTGTTGCGATTCTGGAATAATGAAATCTTCGGTGATATCGACGCGGCTTTGCAGGTTATTCAGCAAACCTTGAAGTAGCGCATCGTCACCCTCTCCCTAACCCTCTCCCATCAAGGGAGAGGGTTTGGCTAACCGCTTAGGCATACGGCCCGAGGTGCGTGCCGCCCAGCAGGTGCAGGTGGGCGTGGTCCTGGCTCTGCATCGCGTCGCGGCCGAAGTTGGAGAGGATGCGATAGCCGTTGGGGCACATGCGTGTCCCCATCTCCACGGCCACGGGGCCGATCTTGTGCATGTAGGTGTTCCACATCTCGGCCTGCGTCATGTGTTTCTTGGGCATGACGAGAATCATGGTGGGAGCCCAGCGAAGCCGGTTGTCGAAGACGATGACGTCGTCGTCCTGGTAGTGGATGCGGGCCGGCTCGGTGCCGGCGACGATATTGCAGAAGACGCAGTACATGCGCAAGACTCCCCTCCTGGGTCAGGCCGTAAGGCGTATGATAAAAGCGATGCGGGAAGGCAGTCCAATGTCCCCATTGTCTGAAGGTGGCGCAATCGACGTAAGCCAAGGCAACTGGCTCGTCCTCGGCGACAGCCTGCCACTCCTGCGCAGCCTGCCCGATGCCTGCGTCGATCTGATCTATATCGACCCGCCGTTCCATACGGGGCAGGTCCGCCGCCTCAGCTCGATCCGCCTCGGGGAAGGCGATGGGCTCCGGCGAGGCTTCGGCGACCGTCTCTTCCGCTATCGCGTGGTCTCGCAGCGCGAGTACGACGATGCGATGCCGCTCGAAGAGTACATGGCCTTCCTCTACGACCGGCTCCTGGAGGCGCGCCGTATTCTCGCCCCCCGGGGCTCGATGTACCTGCATTTCGACTATCGCGCCGCCCACTACGCGCGGCTGCTCATGGACGAGGTCTTCGGCCCCGACTGTTTCCTCAACGAGATCATCTGGGCGTACGACTACGGCGGCCGGCCGAGGGACCGCTGGCCGAAGAAGCACGACAACATCCTGTGGTATGCCCGCTCGCTCGAAGGATGGACCTTCAATCGTGAGGAGGTCGAACGGCTCCCGTAGATGGCGCCGGGTCTGGTGGGGCCGGAGAAGGCCGCCAAGGGCAAGCTCCCCACCGACGTTTGGTGGCTGACCATTGTCCCTACGAAGGGTGCCGAACGCACCGGCTACCCGACGCAGAAGCCGGAGCGGCTGCTGGAGCGCATCATCCGCGCCTCGTCGCGCCCGGGCGAGCTTGTCTGCGACTTCTTCTGCGGCAGCGGCACCACCGGCATCGTGGCGGAGCGGCTCGGCCGGCGCTGGCTGATGGTGGACAACAACGCCGAGGCCATTGAGGTTACCCGCCGCCGCCTTGAGCGGTTGCCCGGGTGCGCGCCGTACGAGTTCAGGGAGATAGCCGCGCTGTGGTGAGCGAAACACGTATGTTCCGCCAAACTAGCCGTCACCGTGCTATTGACTATTCTAGAAGGCTAGGTACAATAGTTGCAGTGGATAGCGGTTTCCGCTATCGGCGCCTCACCTCCTCGAGCTGAGGCGCTTTCAGTTATTCAATCAGAGCGTCGCGCCGACGCTCTTTCTGTGTTCTTCGATGACGTCGCGGATGTCGGAATCCGGGAAGACCTTCACCCCAAACTTGCCTCTCAGGCCATCGTCTCTGCAGTACATTTTTGGACTGAACAGCTCCCAGCGGGCTGGGACAGTCGTGCAGTCTCCCCGTATCCACTCGTAGAAATCTCGGGCAAACATGTCGGCCAACTCCAGCGGGCTGGAGCCTTGCTTCGGTGCAAAATCCAACCCCGTCTCAAGCCAATTACGGAAACTTGACTCTGAAACCCATTGAGACCCTTCAAGGAGAACCCTAGCATACTCCAGTTGGTGATAGACATCCTCCTTTGGCCCTTGGCTTTCGAAAGTAAGATGCCCTAGGCGATCCACCGTGCCGTTGGCAAGGTAGTCCACATATCGCTCGAGCAGCATGGTAATCGCCAAAGCGTATGCATCTGTGGGCAGATACGGGTCAACGCCAGCATCGACGAAGTCTCGTTCGAACGCTGCTTTCCGCACGCCTACGCCAAACACTACGAAGTCGACATTGACGAGTAATTCCTCTATCCCGAGATCGAACTGACGTTGCCGATTCGCATCGCCGTTGAAGTTGTATCTTCCGTCATGATGTCTCATTTCCGGTTCGTGGAAAGTGACGTCGCTGGTGCCAAAGAACTCGAGTTTTATCCGGTCAGCGGCCGAACAGTAGGAGGCGACATTCACCTCATCCATCGAGATTGCTCCGAGCGCAAAGAACGTCGGTGTCGGCAATGTCTCACGATTAGACTTACCGCTCTCGTCCACGAAAAGAATATTCCTGGGGCGCTGTACTAGCAGTGGCTGCGCGAAATGAGGTCGGCGCATTCGGTTGCGTGATTCGACTCGGCCAAACGCTTTCTGCAATTCGATGCTCTCCTGCCTTTTTACCGAGTTGATAAGCTCAGCAGCGGCAGTGGTGTCATATTGGGCACGTTTGAGTAATACCTCGAGCGAGCGGGCAACGAGGGCCGCCTCGGCGAGCAAAAGGGCACGTCTCCGGGCTATTCTTCGTCCTTCGGGGTCACCCCGATTCGGCGCAGTCACAAGACGATACTAGCACATCAATCGCCGGCTTGAGGGCCGGGTTTGCGCCGTCGGCGCGTCCGTGCTACGTTAGTGACAGTCCGTAGAGCAGAACAACCCCCCATCGGAGGAGAGGATGCAGCAGGCGCGCCGTACGACGGAACCCTTCGAGCGTATAGACCTGGACGAAGCGAAAAAGCGCATCGAGTCCGGCGAGGTGGCCGTCATAGACGTGCGTGAGCCGTCCGAGTACTCTGGCGGTCACGTGCCCGGCGCGGTCTTGATCCCGCTCAATACCGTCCTCCGGCGCGGCGAAGAGATCCCGAAGGACAGGCAGGTGCTCTTCGTGTGCGCGGTGGGCCAGCGCAGCGCCTTGGCCTCGGAGATGGCGGCCGCGATGGGGTTCACGAACATCGCTAACGTTGAGGGTGGGACCGAGGGCTGGAAGAAGCGCGGCTTCCCGGTCGAGTATTAGGGGTCGATCATGCCGACGATGGCACCAGGAATAGAGCTCGCTACCCGCCTTCAGCCCTTTCTCATTAGGCTTGGCGACATCATCGTCGTCATCGTGTTTGTCCTCGCCGTGTTGATCGCCATCGCGAGCGTGGCGTACGTATTGGGCCGCGAATGGCGGTGGTGGCGTCAGGTGGAAGAGGCGCCGCGGCCGGCTCAGCCGCAGCGAGAGTGAGGACGGCCGTCTCGTGCTGACAAAGCCAGAGGGCTCCCTCAAACGAGGGAGCCCTCTGCGTCTGCATCACCCCTAGCTTGCGCCAGAGGTGATGCCTGGTTGGTCCGATTTACTCATAGGCATCACCTCCCTCTTGAAGTTCGCCTTCTAAGATATATGAGTAACTTCACGCGGTCAAGGTCTTCTCGGACGTGAGTGCTCCGAGGCGAACGCGTCGGCCCGCTCCATCGGCGAGATCGGCAGGTACTGGCCGAGCCCTCTGGGGTCGCTTTGTGGGGCGCCTGCGCCGCCTCGGTCAGCAGCGAGCGGCCACGCGAGCACCGGTGCCCATGTCGCCACGGGGCCTGGAGGCGACCGGCCCTCGTCTACCCACACGCTACCGCCCGCCGCGGAGGGCGCCCCAGCGACCGCAGCGACGGCTGTTCGTCGTCGTCTCGGTTCTCACTGCCCTGGTGCTGTTGCTTGGCACGTTCTTTATCGTCGCGCCTACGCCGACGCCCACGCCGCCCGCGGTAGCCGAGGATGCCCTCCGCCAGCGCCGCCTTCCGCTGCTAGCCTTCGCTGGCCCTGCGCTTATCCAGGCGAGCGATGTAGGGATCACCGCCTCCACTGATGGCGGAGCCGCCTGGACGGCGCTCCAATCGCCGGAAGAAGCGGCCCTCACGGCGCTCGTCGTGAGTCCCAGCGACGCGTCGGTCCGCTATGCAGCGGGCCTCAGCCTCGGCGTTGTCCGTAGCGTGGACAGCGGGACGACGTGGCAGGCGGTCCTGCCGGGCTCGCCGACCTTACCAGACGCGGGGAGTCTCCCGCTGACCGGCCACCTGGTGACGGCGCTGGCGATTGACCCGAGCAACTCCCAGAACGTCTTCGCCTGGAGCGCCGGGCGGGGCCTTCTGGCAAGCAGCGATGGCGGCACGACGTGGCAGTTCGCCGGCGCCGCGGCTGGCAATACGTCTATCATCAGCCTGTTGTTCGTCTCCGGAGAGCCGGCTAGTATCTGGGCGGGCGGCAGCCAGGGCTTGCTGCGGAGCCAGGACGGCGGGCAGAGCTTCGCTTCCTTGCCCGAGTCCGGTGTCGTCGGCGAGGTGACCGCCCTGGCTCAGGGCGGCGACGGAGCTTTATTCGTCGCTAACACCCGCGGCGAGCTGTGGCGCAGTGACGACGACGGCGCGTCGTGGAGCAATCCCGGCGACATCGCCGTGCGCTCGTCTATAACGAGCCTCGTTGCCGATCCCGCCGCAGCGGGCCGCCTCTGGGCAGCGAGTGCGGACGGGCGTCTCTGGCGCAGCGACGACGGCGGCGCCTCGTGGTCAGCCCTCAGGTCTTAGGCTATACTCGCAGGAAATGTTGACTGACCCGGGGTGGGACCTGGTCATCCAGTTGGGCGTGGCCTAGATGCGCATCGGCCTCATCTCCGACACCCATCTCCTCGTCGAGGAGCTGCCGGAGGAGATCATGCGCGCCTTTGCCGAGGTGGACCTGATCCTCCACGCCGGTGATGTCTACGCTGAGCATATCCTCGAGCGGCTCGAGCAGATCGCGCCGGTGCTGGCCGTCGAAGGGAACGGCGACCGGGGCCGTAGCTACCAGAAGGACGTGCCACCCGCGCGCGTCTTCAGCCTGAACGGCCTGCGTGTCGGTATGGTGCACGAGCTCATCCAGACGGGCAAGCCCACGCAGCGCACCCTCGACGACGTCATCGAACGGCTCTTCGGCGAGGTGCCCGATGTCTTCGTCTTTGGCCACACGCACGTGCCGTTCCTCGACACCTCGCGGCCCGACTTCATCCTCGTGAACCCGGGCAGCACCACGTACCCGTTCAACCGCATGCGGCAATTGGGCCATGTCGGCCTCATGGAGGTCAGCGAGGGCCAGACCGACCTGCGCATCATCGACCTCAAGGAGCTCACGGACGGCCGCAGCGCATAGAGGCTACCTTACGGCGCAGCGGTCGTCAGCCGTCGCAGAGACCAGTTGATAGGAGGAACGCGATGCCCCGCCTCCAGATCCAGCCCGACGTTTCACTCGCCTACGAAGAGAAGGGAGGCGGCCCGCTCTTCATCCTGAACCATGGCCTGGGCGGCAACATGCAGGGGCTGAGCGCCCACCTCGACTTCTGGGCGCCGCACTTTCGGGCTGTGGCCTACGACCAGCGCGGCTGCGGCGCCTCCGACCGACCGCAGCGGGACGATGCCTACTCCTTTGACCAGTATGGCCACGACCTCGCCGCCCTCATTCGTGGGCTTGGCGCCTCCGAGGCGGTCGTCTACGGCGTGTCTTGGGGTGGCTACGTGGCTCTCAAGTTTGCCGTGCTGTACCCGCAGATGGTGCGGGCGCTGGTCCTCGACTCCACCTCGAGCGAGGTGAACCAGCAGGCCGCCGCCAACTGGTACAACCGCGGCAAGGTCGTCCTGGAGCAAGGACACGACGCCCTGCAGGGGCTGGCGCAGGCGCCGGCCTTCCCCGGCAACGCCAGCGCCGTAGCGCGTCCGAGGCAGCCTCTGACCGCGGAGCAGCAGGCTCAGCGCGCCGACCCGCGGGCCTATTTCGCGCAGGCAGCGGCTATCGCCAGCACGTACGAGCAGCCACTGACGCCCTTCCTCAAGGGCTTCCAAGCGCCGACGCTCATCCTCGCGGGCGGACAGGACCGCACAGCGGGCGCCGGCGGCTCGGTGAAGCTGAGCCGCGTCCTGCCGAACGCGCGATTGCACATCCTGGAGGAGGCGGGACACGGCGTCATGGGCCAGCGGCCGGACGAGGTGCGCCCGCTGATGCTCGACTGGCTGCGGGAGGTCGGGGCGCTCGAGAGCAAGGTGACGGCGTAGGCAGCGGTCGGGCTCCTGAGGGCGACACGACCAAGATAATCACCCCCCACAGGCTGTGAAGGGCCTTCGAGACCTGCGCCCGTTCGCGGGCGCTTCGGCGGTAGTCTTTGCTGTAATATCCTTAGCCTTCGCGCTTCGTCTCAACGCCCTTCATGCCGAGGAGCCTGGGCCAGATGGGCATCTCTCGCTGGCGCTGGCCAGGGAGTCTTTACCCTTAGCGCTGAACTTCCTCCTCCGCGACCCGCATCCGCCCCTGTATTACCTGGCTCTCAAGGCCTGGCAGGCGGTTGCCGGCGACAGTATCTACGCTGCCCGGTGGCTCAGCGTCGCCTGCGGGCTTTTCTCGCTCAGCGTGGCGGGCCGACTGGCGCGCATCCTTGCGGGGCCGCGGGCTGCGGTCGCGACGGTGGTCTTGCTCGCCTTCGCCCCGATGCACATTTTTGCCTCCGCCACAGTGCGCGACTACGCAGCGGGCTTCGCCCTTTCGCTCGTTGCTCTGTGGCTCTATCCGCTCTCACGGCCCGATGGTCGCGGTCGGCTCGTTTATGTCATTGGCTTGACCCTAACGACAGCTGCTGCGCTGCTGACGTGGTACTTTCACGCCGTCTTCGTTCTGCTCCAGGCTGTGGTTCTTGTGGCCGAGCGCCGCCATTGGCGACCGGTGCTTCTGGGCCTAACCAGCGGCGTGGCGATTGCGTTGCCGTGGGTCGTTGCCTCGCTCCGCTATCTCTTTCCTCAGTTTACGAGCAGCCGCCATGCCTTCTCGGGCGCGGTCATAAGCCCCGTACCTTTGGATGTCTTCGCCGCATGGGTTACCGAAGCAACGCTCGGTCGGTGGCCCGATAGCGCCGACGGCCGGCTGTTGGTCATCGCGCTTGTGGCAACGACGTTGAGCGGGTGGGGGCTCCTTGTCTTCAAGCGGGCCTGGATGGCCCTGGCCATGGTGGCTGGCGGCAGCGTCGTTGCCCTCGGCGTGGCCTACATGGCGGTCACGCGGTGGGCCGGCCCTTTCCCGGGGAACCGCGCTGCGTTGCCGGCGGCCTTCTTTCTCCTGCTCAGCGGAGCGTTGGGATGGAGCCGGCTGAACGCTGGCCGATGGAAGATTGGGGCTCTCGTGCCGGTGCTTTATGTCGTGCCGATGATCGTCTCATACCAGTACCAACTCGGGCCATTCCCTTACGCGCAGTTCCCTGCGATCAGAACCCTACCCCGATGGCTGCAGACGGAAGATGCCGTGCTGTTCACGGACCTTGCGTGGCAAGAGATCTTCACCAGGACGTACGGGCGCTCGGTGCGCACTTACGCTGTGCACTACGTCGGCACCCACTCCTTCATCGACGAAGCCAGAATGGCCCTGGAGCGGGCGTGGCCGGAGCTTATGGCTGCCAAGAGGGTTTGGGTGGTGAGCAACGGGCCCGAGCAGTTCGAGGCCGAAGCATTTCTCATGCAGCGCCTCCTCGAGGTTCACCCGCTTGGCCAGGTCGACGTGCTCGAGGATGGGACGATCCTGAGGCGTTACGGGCCAGGGCCGGGGCCTCCGCCCGGCCCCGTGGGGGCGTTGTTCGATGGCACCTATCTGCTCCAGACGGCGAGCCTTCCGACGGCGGCCGCGCCGGGGGAAACCTTGTCGGTCCTGTTGACCTGGGAGCGGGTGGGCGAGAGTCAGGGCCATTACTCGGTGTTCGTGCACCTGCGCGATCATAATGGCCGCACGGTTGCCCAGGGAGACAGCTGGCCCAGCCAGGGTCTGCGGCCGACGGGCACTTGGGCGGTCGGCGAGCGAGTGCGTGACCCGCATCTTGTTCCGCTGCCGCAGGACTTGCCGCCCGGCAGCTACCATCTCGTGGTCGGCCTCTCCAGCGGGCGAGGGCGTCTGCCAACGGTTTCTGGTGACAACGAAGTGATCCTGGGTCAGGTGCTGATCAGTCCCTGAGACGACGGGCGCCCGGGTGCTCCTCAAGTCAGGAAGGCCGCGATCATCCCCACGAGGAAGA
>DATDQG010000096.1:0-14723 GCA_035292365.1 Dehalococcoidia bacterium | reverse complement strand
CGTGACAGCGCGCCTCAACAGCGTGCCTGACTTCCCAGCCTAGACTTGCCTAGGGAAGTGGCGGAGAGGCGTTGACCGAGTGAGACCGTCCAGGATGTCCGCGAGGGTGCTGGAGGCCCGGGTAGAAGACAGCGCCCCCTCTAGCCCTCACCGCAGAGGTCCATAGCCAGTGGCGCCCGCACCTGATGATCCGGGCGCGAGGGCCAACGATCGAAAAGGTCAGGGCGAGCCTTTCGCCGAGAAGCCTCGACGTATTCACATTACTGGCGGCCCGGGCAGCGGAAAGAGCACGTTGGCCAAGCGCCTAAGCGCCGCACTGAATATCCCTTGGTACGATCTCGATCGGATGGCCCTTGATCTAGAAGCCAAAGGAGTACGGCCGCCTTTTGAGGCGCTTGCTGCCGAGCTGCCAGGCCTTGTCCAGAATGAGACGTGGATCAGCGACGGAGCCTATATGGTTTGGGCCCAGCCCCTCTTTGACAGCGCCGACCTCGTGATTTGGATGGACATCCCGTGGCACGTGGCGTCATTGCGCATCGCTATTAGACACCTGAAAGCGGAGATCGCGCGAAACAACCGCTTCCCTGGCTGGCGTCGGCTCCATCGGTTCTGGCGTTGGAGCAACCGTTACTACAACAACCGCAACTCACCCGGCTTCTACTACGGCGTTCCTAACAACAGGGCCGACGCGGTCCAATGGCTTGAGGCCTACCAGAGCAAGCTGGATATCTGTCGAACCAACGAGGACGTGACGCGCGTGTTTCAGCGACTGACGACAGCCTGAGAAGGCTAACAGACACGCTCTCCCGAATCGAGTCACCCATGCCATCCCTCAACCACCGCCGCCTGGGCCGCACCAACCTGCTCGTCTCGGAGCTTGGTCTGGGCGCCATGGATACGCCCCAGTCCGACCAGGGCGAGGAGACGTTGCACCTGGCCCTCGACCTCGGCATCAACTTCATCGACACCGCCCGCATCTATCAGGGCAGCGAGTACCTCATCGGCAAGGTCATCCGCGCCAGGGAGGACAAGAGCTTCCATATCGCCAGCAAGACCATCAACCGCACCAGGGACGGCGCCCAATACGATGTCGACAGGAGCTTGCGGCTGCTCGGCCTCGATAGCATCGCGCTCTACCAGCTTGACGACGTCTCCACGCTCGAGGACTGGCAAGCCGTAATGAGCGAGGAGGGCGCGCTTGCGGGCCTGCAGGTCGCCAGGGAGCGCGGCCTGATCGGCCACATCGGCATGTCGTCCCATAACCTGGAAGTCTTGGAGCAGGCGATCACCTGCGGCGAGTTCGACACGGTCATGCTCGAGTACTCCGCCTTCTTTCGCGAAACGGAGAGGCTCATCGTCCTGGCCAAAGAGCGCGACGTCGGCGTCATCGTGATGCGGCCGCTGGGCGGCTCCGGCAGGATGAGCTTCCTGCGGACCAGGATGGCGGCGGCACACGAGGCCTCCCTAACGCCGGCGAGGCTGCTCACGTACGTGCTGTCCAATCCCGACATCTCGGTCGCCATCGCGGGCGTCAGATACCCGTCTCGGGTCAGGGAAAACGTGGAGACGGCCTCGACCTACACCCCCTTCGACGAGGCCGCCAGGCGTGAGGTCGAAAGAGAGGCCGGGCTGCTGTTCTAGGTCTTACGCGCTGCGCTTGAGCTCCACGCTCACGCGCCGCGGGCCTACCGTCACTGCGGTCCCCAACTCCGCGCACAGCGAAGCGAAGCGCTGCACAAACCAGGCCCGCTCCCAGCCACACGCCTGGTTGACCTGCATGTCGGCGATCTTGACCGGCAGGATGTCCAGGCGCTCCAGCAAGGGTGGGCGCGCACGGACAAGGAAGAGGGCGCTCAGATCGTTACGCAGCTCAGCGTCGACCGCGTAATCGTCCACGAAGTCGCCGCTGTCGTAGAGGATGAGCTTGCCGTTCCAGGCCTCAACGCCCTGGACGACGTGCGCGCTGTGCCCCCAGAAGATGTCCGCCCCCGCCTCGATGACCCTCCGGGCGAAGTCGCGAAAGTGCTGCGGCGGTCGCGGGCGCATATTGGGGCCCCAGTGGATGGAGAAGATGACAAGGTCTGATCCCTGTCTCGCCGAGGCGATCGCGGCCTTCACCACGGCGAAGTCTTCGGCCTGCAGCGAGATCGGCGTGTAGTTGACGCCGGGCGACGACGCCGAGGCGGCCCAACCGAACGGATAGTCCGCGAAAGCTACGACGGTGACCGTCGCGCCGGCGACAGAGAGACGCGCGGGCGCTCGAGCGGCGGCAAGGTCGAGGCCCGCGCCGGCGCACGCGATCCCCGCCTGAGACAGGACATCCCGCGTCTCGACCAGCCCCTCGGGCCCAAAGTCGCAGATGTGGTTGTTGGCCACCGAGGCGAACGAGACGTCGGCGGCCCGTAGCGTCTCGACCACTGAAGGCTCGGCGCGAAAGTAGAACGCCTTGTCCTCGCCGTCGTGCCAACGAGCGCGGCGGCCCGTCAGCGCGCACTCCAGGTTGATCAGGAACAGGTCCGCGCTCTTCAGCAACGGCAGCACATCTCCCCACGGATAGACGAAGCCCTGATCGAGGATGTTCTCGTTGACCAGCCGGCCGAGCATCACGTCGCCGGCGAGCGCGATGGTCAGAGGACGCGCCACTCAGTCGCCTCGCGCAGCGCGCTCACCGCCGCACCTTGTGCTCGGTAGGCGCCGTCAGCCTGCTGACAAACCACGCCACCGTCCGCTGCACAGCCTCTTCGAGCGCCCCGGGCTCCTCGAACAGGTGGCCCGCCCCTGGTACGACGCTCAGCTGCGCGAGGCGGCTGTGCTCGGCCGCCGCCTGGCCAGAGAGGAGCAGCGGATCGGCCGAGCCGACCAGCACGAGCGTCGGCACAGGCAGCGATTCCAGGTCGCGCAGCCCCACCGGAGGCGCTCGCAGGACCATGGCCGCCGGTCCGACGAGCCCGCGACTGACCGCGCGCGCCGCTATCGTCCCCCCCAGGCTCGACCCAGCGACGCCTAACCGTGCTGGATCGACCTCCTGTTGCTCCCGCGCCCAGCGGAAGGCGGCGACCAGGTCGTCCACATAGGCGTCGTCACCATCGCGGGGGTCCCGGGAGGACTCCCCGTGACCGCTGAGGTCGAAGAGCACGACGCCAAGCCCGGCGTCGAGCAGCCGCTCGGCGATCACCGTGTTCCGAGGCGATTCCTTGCTGCTGCCCAGCCCGTGCACGAAGACGACGCACGGGAACGGGCCGCGGCCCGGCGGCGTGAGCAAAAGAGCCGCGAGCCTGACGCCATCGCGACGAATGGTCGCGGCCCGCCGGCTGGTTTGCGTCGACAAGACCCCTCCGCTACTCCACCAGTTGCCTGCCTGTCCCTGGACCGCTCCAGGCGGGCAGGCAAGTTTTCAGCTAGAGGATCGTGGCAGCGATTGCCGCCGGTCGCCGTGGTCAGCCCGAGGCGGTGGCCCTGACTTGAGACGCGCCTCGGCTTTCCTCGAGAAGCCGTCGCACCTCCTCGTCTGACACCTGCGGGAAGTACCGATAGAACTGGCCAACAGCCCAGAAGTCTGGCGGTGTGTTCAGGCAGAACACTTCGTCCGCGACCTGCCGAAGCGCATCGCAGGCCTGGCTGGAGCCCACCGGGACAACGACCGTCACCTTTTTGGCGCCTCGCCGGCGGGCGCTCAGGACTGCGGCCTCCATGGTCGCTCCCGTCGCCATCCCGTCGTCCACGATCGCCACCAAAATCTCGCTCAGGTCGAGCGCTGCCTGCTCTCCCCGGTACCGGCGCTCGGCATCTTGGGCTTCGCGCAGCCGCACCTGGGTCTCATGGGCGACATATCCAGAGGCGACTCCCAACTGTTGAACGGTCTCCTCTCGCAGCACACGAGCCCCATCGGCGCATACCGCGCCGATCGCCAGCTCCTCGCTTATCGGGGCGCGAAGCTTCTTGACCACGATGATGTCCATCGGAAGCCCCAGCTTCGCTGCTACCTGGAAAGCGACGGGGACGCCCCCTCGCGTGAGCCCCAGCACAACAGATACCTCGATGCCCTGCTTGATCACGGCATCGCCCAAGGCCTTCCCCGCTGCCGTCCTGTCCTCGAACGCGTCGCGGTCGGCTCTCTCTCGGCGGTGCATTTCGTGCCTCTTGAACTAAGGCCCTCTCCGTCACGTCCCACTCGAGGAGCCGGCCAGCACCTGTGCCGGTGCTAGGAGTCTCCTGTCACGCGGCCTCGCTCCTCGGCTCCTCTCGGCGCCTTTGGAGCCCTGCCACTGTCCGCGCGACCCTCTCTCGCCCATCCTGCATTACCTCGGCGCATGCATGCTGCGTCTTCTCCAGGAGCGGGCGGGTCCGCTCATTCAGGTCCTCCAGGCTCCCGGCGGCACGCCCGGCCAGAGCGCCCGCCTCCCGTAGCATGGCCGAGCCGCGTTCACGGACCGTCTCGATAGACGGGATCTGCGCGCGGCGCGCGTAGAGCACGGCCGCGGCGGCGCCGGCTAGTCCGCCCATGATGAGACCACTAACAAAGCCCAGACCTCGGTTCCTCTTTGGCTCAGCAGCCATGTTCCCACCTCGTCTTGCTGAAAGCGCCAACGACATCACCCGCGCTAAACGGTAACACCCTGCTGTCAAATGCTTGTGAACACCAACGCGCACCGCGTGAAGAAACCGTGAAGCCAGTCGCCGCGCCGTACTCGCTCACGGACCATGAATCTCCTCAAGCGTGCCCGGCGGGCGCATAAGCGGCGCTGGTCCACATCTTTGTCCGCTGCTACTGACCTGCTGTAGAATCGGGCATGTTAGCGCTGGCATGATCCTGAGAGGAGAAAGACAGAGATGGACCTCTACGTGGCCATACGCTCGTCACACGGCAAGCCGACGGAAGTCAAGGTCTTCAACGCGGAAGGTGCTGCGCGCCAGTTCGCCCGGGAGCTGAGCCAGAAAGAAGCCTACACGGACAAGTCCGGGCAGGCCCTCGAGCATGAGGGCCACCTCCATGAAAGCTCTTGGCTGGAGGACTGGGGCGATGACGACGGCTGCGGCGTCGTCGTAGGAAGAAGCGATTCTCCGTAGTGTCCTCAGGCCGATCGACAAGAGCGCCAGGCTCAGGCTTAGAGCCAGCGTGATTCTTGTCTGACCCGGTGTGTGCGTGAGTCCCTGCTACGGAGCTTCCCTCACTGGGCTGTCGCTACGTGTTGGCGTCGTTTCGACCTGATCATCGGTGGTCGCTACCTGGCTAGGCCACTTCCTTACCCCGCCGACGGCCTAGACCGGCCTGTCTCCTGATGAGCCTCTAGCGCGGTTCTCCGTCATTCGGAGTGCCGCAAAACGCCCTGCTGCCATGCGACGTGGCGCGCACATTGTCTAGACCTGTACTACCAGGAGGCCCACTAGATGCGTGCACCCGAAGGTGCTCCCTACATAGAAGAACAGCGCTTGCTTCTGGGACCCCAGGACAGGAGCTCCGAGCTAGTGCGGGTCCTCCGCATCGCCTGGGAGTTCGTCAGAGGGTTCCGGAGACTGCATTTCCTTGGCCCGTGCGTCACCGTTTTTGGGTCGGCGCGCTTCGGAGAAGGGCATGCCTACTATGAGTCGGCGCGCGACATGGGCCGCCTGCTCGCGCGCGAAGGCTTCACCGTCATGACCGGCGGCGGCCCGGGCATCATGGAGGCCGCGAACCGTGGCGCTCGAGAAGCGGGCGGGCGCAGCGTGGGATGCAATATCAAACTGCCCTTCGAGCAGGAGCCCAATCACTACCTCGACGAGCTCATCACCTTCCGCTACTTCTTCGTGCGCAAGGTCATGCTGGTCAAATACTCGTATGCTTTTATCGCCTTCCCGGGCGGTTTCGGCACCTTGGACGAGGTCTTCGAGGCCTTGACGCTCATGCAGACCGACAAGATCAAGGACTTCCCTGTCGTCCTTATCGGCACCGAGTTTTGGTCGCCTCTGGTCGACTTCATCCGGCACCGCCTTATCGCCCAGGGGACGATCGCCGAAGCCGATTTCCGCCTCGTCTACGTGATGGACTCGCCCGAAGAAGCCCTCGAGAGTATCCGGGATATGGCGATACGGCGCTTTGGTCTCACCTACGGCCCCACAATGCGCAGGCGCCGTTTCCTGTTCGAATAGGTGGGCCGCCCGCGCCCTACGAGATGGACTCGCGTTCCCATATTGTGTACTGTAGCGCCAACCGCGGACCTCTGATATTTGCAGGAGGTGCGTATGGACTTCGAGGTCTACCAGGAGGACACACCAGAGATGGCGCGCTTCCGCCAGGAAGTGCGTTCGTGGCTAGGCGGCAACCTTCCCGCAACACCGAGGCCCGGACCAGCGGAGAACTCGACTCCAGAGTGGACCGTCCGATTGGAGGAGGCGCGCAGAGAGTTCAGGCGTCGCCTCGGAGCGCAGGGCTGGCTCGTGCCCACCTGGCCGAAGGAGTTCGGCGGGGCTGGGTTGTCCGCCGACTACGCCGCGATCATCAACGAGGAGCTAGCCCGCGCCGACGCTCCGCCGGTGCGGGACCAGGGGATGGACCGCTTCGCGCCGGCTTGCTTCGTCTACGGCACCGACGAACAGAAACGCCGTTGGTTGACGCAGGTGGCGCGCGGCGATGTGCTCATATCGTGGGTGTGCACCGAGCCCGAGGCCGGCTCGGACTTGGCCTCGCTCAGGACTCGAGGCATACGGGACGGCGACGAGTACATCGTTAGCGGGTCCAAGCACTTCATCAGCGGTGTGGACGATCCCGACTACCTCTTCACCATCGTCAACACCGACCCGAACGCGCCACGGCACGAAAACCTCTCCACGCTACTCATCCCGGCAACCTTGCCCGGCATCACAATCCAACGCATGGACTTGATCGCCATGGAGGACTTCGGCGGCGGCCAGCATTTTGTGTACTTCGATAACGTTCGCGTGCCCGCCGAGTACCTCGTCGGGCCGCACAACAAAGGATGGGCCGTCGCCAACACCACGCTGGAGGTCGAGCACGGCGGCCAGGGGAGCCCGGGCGGGGAGTCGGCCAGGGAATCCCTCGTCGCGCGAGTCATTGCGTACCTCGTAGAGGCCGGGGCCTAGCTCAACGCAGCAGCCAAGCAGCACCCACACCGCAACCAAGGAGGAGGAAACCATGGACCTACAACTGGTGGACTACCTGCTCTACGAGCCGGAGCCGGAGACCGGCATCCTCTGGATCAAGTTCAACCGCCCCGAGCGGCTGAACGCCCTGCTCGGCGTAGCGGGACCCGACGGGAGCGTCTACAAGCTGACCGAGTACATGAAGGCCGGCGACGCTGACCCGAATATCCGCGTCATCGTGGTGACCGGCGTGGGGCGCGCCTTCTGCGCCGGCATCGACATCCGCCGCGGCGGCGGCGATGGCGAGCAGGCCGCCGAGGAGCGCCAGACGCCATCTCCCGACGCGAGCCGCCAGAACTTCTATCACACCACCACCCCATCTTTCGTCGAGATCAGCCGGATGATCCGCAAGCCGACCATCGCCATGGTCAACGGCCCAGCCGTCGGCATGGGCATGGACATCGCCTTTCACTGCGACATCCGCATGGGCAGCGAGAATACGTTCTTTCGCAGCTACCACACCGTGGGCCAGATCGTCGAGAACGGCGGCACGTACTGGCTCCCACGGCTCATGGGGCTCGGCCGGGCCCTGGAGTTTGCCTTCACGGGAGACCTGACCGCGGAGGAGGCCTACCGCACGGGCGTGCTCAACCACCTGGTGCCCCATGAGAAGCTCGAAGAGGAGACCCGCGCGCTCTGCGCCAAGATGGTGAAGATCTCCCCCATCACCCAGTGGATCAATAAGCGGAACATGCGGGCGGCGCTCGAGATGACTCTCGACAACGTCATGGTTCTTACTTCCAACGCCTCAGGCATCCTCGGGCAGACCGAGGATGCGCGCGAGGCCCGGCAGGCGCTTGCGGAGAGGCGCGACCCCGTCTTCAAGAGCCGTTAGCTGCGTCCGGGCGGCCGACGGCGCGCCAAACGGCCCTGCAAAAGTCGCGCCCTCAGGAACAGCTTAGGGGCCCAGCCCTTCCCGCGCCGCTGCGCTCAGCGCGCAGGCTATGACGAGGGGGTCCCTGCTGGCGCGATCGAGGAGGCCGTCCTCCCGCACTTCCAGCCATCCCTCGATGATCGCCATCATCGATTGCTGCGACCAGCCGCCCGCCTCAAAGAAATCCGCGACGTCCGGTCGTTGGATGGCGATGAACGTAAGCAACTCGTCCATCGCTTTCAGCGAGGTGCTCACCTTCATCTCTCGCGCCAGCAGAGGGCACGTCCCTAGGCTCCGCACGCGCATGTGGCGCACGCCCTTGTGCCAGGCCTCGTCGCAGTCCCTCGTCCAGACATCCAGGCGCGGCTGCTGCGCGTCCCAGCCAAATCGGTCTTCGACCACGTAGATGCCCAGGCCCTCGATCTCGATCGTCGCGCCGAGAGGGAAGACGGTCGCGTCGGCGGCCACGGCGCCGTAATGCACGGGGCGCCGATTGCTCATGCGGCCTTCGAGGCAATAGTGCGTGACACGGAACGGCCGCGCGAGCCAGCCGTCTCCCGGTGGCGACATCAACGTGGAGCCCATTTCGCTGGTAGACCGGACCGGCTCGTCAAGCGCTCGTTCGTACACCTGTTCATCCGCACGTGTCAGGAGAGGCGTCTCGTCAAGGCTGAAGTACGCCGCCGCGGAGTCGGTGGCCGCCTCTGGAACCGACAGGCCAGACCGACTGGAGCGAAGCTCTGTTTCGTCCGCAGGAACAACGGGGCTATACCGTGCATCCGTGTCCACAAACGCTGCCCCGATGCCTGCCATGACAAGCAGTACCCTTAGTAGCAACACGACCTTGGGGACAACAAAATACCGACCCGAACAGGATCATTCGAGTCGGTTTCACCAGTTGCTCCCCGTAGCGCAGGTGACCAGCTACGCGCCCATCGTCCCCATCACCACCACCCACTACGGCTCATCGCATCTCGAAACGGGTCAGTCTATTGGCTTATTCCGCGTATTCCGCACACCTCCGCGAACATGGAGTGTATCTCCTTCGTCCACCATAGGTGGCATGTAAGGGCGAATCTACAGAAAACCGTAAGAGTCCTGACACGAATACGGTGAGAGTTTACATACAATGTGTCCGTTTTCGGTGGAGGGTCGCCGCGACAACCGAGCATCGCGTTGGCTGTCGTCGGTCGGTTGGGGCGCTGCTCTTTTCCCGACCATCGCTTTACCGCCCCGACGAGTTCGACTATGCTGGCCGCGCCAAGCCTAATCGAACGGGGGACCACCATGGCAGAGCGCGTTAGCATCATCGGCGCTGGCATCATGGGCGCCGGCATCGCCCAGGTCGCCGCCCAAAACGGATACGAAGTCGTCATGCTCGATACCGGCCAGGCGGCGCTCGACGCGGCAATGGCCCGCGTCACCGCCGGCCTCGACCGCGGCGTCCAGCGCGGTGTCTTCGACGCGACGGTGCGCGACAGGGCGATGCACAATCTCCACACAACGTTGGACCTCCAGGTCGCGGCTCAGGCCCCTCTCATCATCGAAGCCATCTGGGAGGAGCAGCACGCCAAGGAGGAGCTCTTCAAGAAGCTCGATCAGATGGCGCCGCCAGGGACCATCTTCGGCTCGAACACCTCCACCATCCCCATCACCGAGCTCGCCGCCGCCACCAAACGTCCAGACAAGTTCATCGGCGTCCACTTCTTCAATCCAGCCTACGCGATGCGCCTGGTCGAGGTCATCAAGGGCTACCATACGAGCGACGAGACGCTGCAAGCTGTCGTGAAACATGTCGAGTCCCTCGACAAGAAGCCGGTCGTCATCAACGACTCAGCCGGCTTCGTCGTGAACCGCCTCATCGCCCCGTTCCTCAACGAGGCGACCTTCCTCCTTCAGGAGGGAGTCGCCAGCATGGAGGACATCGACGAGTGCGTCCGCCTTGGCTTGAACCACCCCATGGGGCCGTTCCAGCTCATGGACCTCGTCGGCCTCGATATCGTCCTTCACGAGATCACCTCGGTCTTCGAACGCACCGGTGACTCCAAATACCGACCGAGCCCGACGCTCAGGAGAATGGTGGTCGCCGGTCGCCTCGGTCGCAAGACCGGCAAAGGGTGGTATGAGTATTAGGAGCCGGCGTCCAACTTGCGCCGGGCGCCGATCGGGCGTCGGCCGAAACCTCCGCCTTTACCCCAAGAACCTCGCTTCGCCAGCGTAGACTGCGTTCGTGCTGACCTACGACCCTGAAGCAGCAGCCGCTCATCTCAGGAAGATGGACCCAGTCCTCGCCCGCATGATGGACTTGGTCGGCCCCTTCTCCCTGCAGACGCGGGACGGCGCCTTCCGCTCTCTGGCCCAAGCGGTCTTCTTTCAACAGCTCGCCGGGCCGGCGGCTCGCGCCATCATGCTGCGCGTCCTCGCGCGCCTGGGTACGGACGAGGCGCGCTTCTTCACGCCGGAGCGTTTCCTCGCGGCGCCGGACGAAGAGCTGCGGAGCGCCGGTCTCTCTCGCCAAAAGGTCAGCTACCTTCGAGACCTTTCGCGGAGATTCGTGACAGGCGAGCTCAAAGAGGATGAGTTGGCTCAGCTCGACGACGAAGGGGTCGTTAGAGCCGTCTCAGCGGTCAAAGGCATCGGCCGCTGGACCGCCGAGATGTTCCTCATCTTCTCTCTCGGCCGGCCGGACGTGCTGCCGGTTGACGACCTCGGCGTGCGACGTGGCTTCCAGCGCGTCTACAGCTTTGACCACCTTCCCAACGCAGACGAGATGCGACAGGTCGCGGAGCCCTGGCGCCCGTACCGCAGCGCGGGGACCTGGTATATGTGGCGGGCCATCGCCATCGACCTGCCAGCTTAGGCCGCGAGCAACATGCAGCTCGTCGGCGCCCAACGATTCGAGCCCAAGCGCGTCTTCCGCTGCCTTCGCTGCGACCCGCCGCCGAAGAGGCTGCGCGTCGCCCGCCGCTATCTGTTTATGGTGGAGAACGACCAAGCCCAGCCTGGCGACTACTGCCTGCCCTGCGCTGCGAAGCTCCTGCAGGTCCGGCCGGGCGTGCTGATGAGAGCCGCGGACTCTGCCGGGCTGTAGATGTAGGGGCTACCGGTCGCGCCCACGTGAGAACGCAATTCGCCCTACAAACGACTGCTCCGGCTACGATGCCCTGCTGCGCTCCCGAGGGCTGGGCTCGACGTGCCACTCCTCCCAGATGAGGCGCTTGCGCTTCGCCCGCACCCGCACCAGGCGGTACCAAAAGATGCCGGGGATGGCGACCAGCGCGGCTGCGCCAACGAACCACGGAACGTGCATGGCAATCAACAGTGAGAGTGTGCCCTCGCCGGGGAGCATGACCAAGATCATGAGCGCGGTCACGGCCTTGAAGGTGAACATCACCCAGACCAGCGTCCAGAGGGCCGTCCGGTCCCGCTTGTCCATGCCGCCCATTCTACGCCATCGCCGCGCTATGTCTAGAGATCGCGTGCCACGAATGGGCGCCGGCTGGTCAGCCAGTTTGCTTTCTGAGCAGATCCAGCAGTCCCTCTGGATAGAGTGGATGCTGCCCGTCTGACAGCTCCCCAAGCGATTTCCAAGACGCCCGGTTCTGCCCGCTTGGTTCGCTAATGATGAACTCTCGTTGCTCGTTCAGCCTGGCGTCCTGAAACCGGGCCTCGAAGACAAAGACTATTTCATGATGCGGCCGGCCTTCGAAATGAAACAGGTTCTCCACAACGCCAAGCAGGAGCGGGTCCGCCAGCTCGGCGTCGAGCTCCTCGCGGAACTCTCGGTGGATAGTCTCCACGGCGCGCTCGCCGAACTCGATGCCGCCCCCGGGCGGACGGTAGAAGTGCTGGTCCTTCGCGGGGTCAAAACCGTGCTCGACCAGGATGTGACCGCCGTTGCGCACCACGCAAATGGCGATCGGCCGGATTTGGTTCACGTTCATGAGACATCGTTCCTTTCGCTCCGCTTGAACGAATCGGTTACCCTTACGGCCCAGGTTGGCGTCCCTGAGCATGTATTATGCCTCAGCCGAGACACAGGAGCGTTGCGCGCCTCACGTAGGGCGCCACGCCGCTTGCCCTCGTCCCCACCGCTTGTTCGTCGGCACACCGTGCGCTCTTCGCGCAAACAGCTTAGACTACGCTGCGGGCCATCGCAGCGCCCTCACCAAACCGACATCCCACAGGAGGCATCATGACGGCGGATGACATCAAGCTCATAGGAGTGATGGGTAGCGGCGTGATGGGCGGCGGCATCAGCCAGACCTTCGCCCAGTTCGGCTACCAGGTCATCGTGCGCGACCTGAACGACGAGATCCTGGCGCGCAGCCGCGACACCATCGAGAACGGCCGCTTCGGTATCCGCACCGCCGTGACCCGCGGCCTGATGACCAAAGAGCAGGCGGACGCTGCCGCCGCCTGCATCACCTACACGCCGCGCGAGGAGGACCTGCGCGATGTGGACCTGCTCATCGAGGCCATCCCCGAGCGGCTTGAGCTCAAACAGAGCGAGTTCGGCCGCTGGGACAAGATAGTCAACCCGCGGGCCATCTTCGCCTCCAATACATCGGGCTACGTCATCGCGGAGTTGGCCCAACACGTCGGCGAGCAGCGTAAGCCGCGCTTCGTCGGCTTCCACTGGTTCAGCCCCGCGCCCGTCATGAAGGTCATCGAGACCATCTACGCCGACTTCACCGCACCGGACACCACCGAGACGATGATGGAGCTGACACGGCGCATCGGCAAGTACGCCGCGCGGGTCAAGGACATGCCCGGCACCTACGGCTTCGTCGGCAACCGTGTCTACGCCGCGATGCGCCGCGAGGCCCAGAAGATCGTCGACGACGGCATTGCCACCGAGGAGGACATCGACGCCGTCATGCGTTTTGGTCGAAACTGGCCCGTGGGTCCCTTCAACCGGGGGCCCGGCTCGCGCAGCGGCTGGCAATAGGAACCTCTCGGACACCTGCGCGCTTCCATGTCGCAGGGGCGACCGGCTGTAGTTGGCTGTGGCAACGCCCGTCTTCGTCGCGTAACATGATGGTGCGGGCGTGTAGCTCAGCGGTTAGAGCGCGGGCCTTATAAGCTCGTGACGATGGTTCGACTCCATCCACGCCCACCACGCGCACGAGTCCCCGTAGGGGCAATTCATGAATTGCCTCTACGAATACCGCCCCCTTCGCTGAAGAGGAAGATGATCCAAGGCCTCGCCGGCGTCATCATCTGGACCGTCGATCTCGATCGCCTCGTCGCGTTCTACCGTGACACCCTCGGCTTGACGCCGCACTCCGTGCGTCCCGACTTCGTCGCCTTCAGCTTCGGCGACGTGCGTCTCAGCCTGGGCCGTCACAGCGAGGTCACTGGCCCCAGCCGCGACCCGTACCGCATCATGGTGAACCTAGCGGTCGAGGATATCCAAGCCGTCACCGTGCGCCTCCGCCAGCGCGGCGTCGCCTTCGTGCGGGAGCCGGAGCAAGAGCAGTGGGGCGGCTGGGTGGCGACCTTCCGCGACCCCGACGGCAACCTGCTGCAGCTCCTCCAGCAACCGCACGCGCAGCTTGATAGGATGGCCCCGTGACCGACAGCATCCTACCAGAGGCGCAGGCCCATTTCAGTCGGGGGATGGACGCCTTCAAGGAAGGACGCTTGCCCCAGGCCCTCGAGGCCTTCACTCGCGCCCTGGAGCTCGATCCTGCCCTGTCTGCCGCCTACTTCAACCGCGCCGCCATACTCATCCAGCACTCCTACTACGACCAGGCGATCAAGGACCTGTCGAAGGCGATCGAACTGCGCCCAGACCAATCGGAGGCGTACTTTATCCGCGGCAACGCCTACGCCGAGATCGGCGATTTCGGCAACGCGATCGAGGACTACAACCAGACCGCGCGCCTCTCGCCGACCGATAGCGAGGTCTTCTACGAGCGAGGCAGCGCCTACGGCCAACTGGGCCAGCTTGAGCGCTCCCTCGCCGACCTGAGCCACGCCATCTGGCTGCAACCTGGATACGCCTTTGCCTACGCCAACCGCGCCCTCGCCCACACCCTCATGGGTGCCGAGGCGAACGCGAAGGCCGACGCCGAACAGGCGGTCGCTCTGGGCGTGGAGCGCGTCGAGCTGGAGCAACGTCTGCGGGAGGCGCGCGCAAGCCTGCGGCCATGAGTCCGCCCCTCCGCCTTGTCGCCATGTTCACGCTTTCCCTCATCAGCTTCAGTTGCAGACCCGGCGTACCCCAAACCGACGCAACCATCACGCCGACTTCGCCGCTCGCCAGCCCGACCCCCTCGCCGACGCCCTCCGCGCCGCTGGACTTGCCGGTCGGCTTTCCCCTCGACCAGAGCCTCCGGCCAATGCGCGTAACAGAGACCGCGCAGGGCCGCGAGCTCGCCGCGCCAGCAGGCGACGGCCCCACAGTGGTCGCGGTCGCGCGGGACTACCAGCCGCGAGCCCAGAACGACCTTGAGGCGAACCGCTACGGCTGGAACTGCCGGCTGCACAACACCTACGAGGGCGCGCCCGCGGTCGACTGGTACCTCCCATCGCGGACGCCCGTGCTCGCCACTATGCGCGGCCAGGCAGAGCTGTTCGTCATCACGACGGTCAACAGCTTCTCCTACTACGGCGTCGACGCGCGCTTGTATCTGGGCCTCCCGTCGCCGTCGCTGCCGCTGTACCCCTTCTCGGGTCCAAGCGGCGGCATGGGCGTCTTCGTCAG
>DATDQG010000095.1:0-18351 GCA_035292365.1 Dehalococcoidia bacterium | reverse complement strand
GGAGCAGTGGGGCCCGATCCCGCGCCTGAGGTAACAAAACAAGGCTCTAAACAGCAGCCTCTCATCCCTACGCGAGATTCTCGCGTCGCCCTAAGACTACCCCCGCTCTGTCTCCGTACTCGGCTCCGCGTGTTTTCCGTGTCGCCGCGCGTCTTTCTCCGCGCTACCCCTGATGGCTTATCTTCGGTGATGCTCGACACTTGAGGCGACCGATCGGCGTCACTTTGCCACAACCGGTCGAATCGCCAGGAGGTGGAGCAATGCCCGTTCTCGTCCGTCGCCAAACAACCCGCGCCGCCCTCGATACGGTCACGAGAGTTCTGACTGACGTGGCCCGTATCCCTGAGCGGACCGAAGTGCCCGCCATCCGCGAGGCCTCGGGCTCCCAAGTCGTCACCGGCGCGACCTGGAAGAACCGCGGCGCTACCCTCAAGCTCCCGTCGTGGGACTCGTCCCGCGTCACGGAGGTCACCCCCCAGCGCATAGCCTGGCACACGCGCTCGATGGTCTTGGGCCTAATACTCGTCGGCGCCGACTGGTCCTACACGCTCAAGCCTGTAGACGCAGGCACTGAGATCACGCACACCTTCGAACGGGTGACCATGTTCGGTCTGCCCGTTGGCCTCCTCATCAAGGCGCCCTTCCTGCCAATGGTCTATCTCGCTCGTGGCGCCATGATGGCCGGCGAGAAAAAGCTGGACAGGGTCCTGAGCGAGGCCGCTTCGACCGCGCATTGACGCTCGTGGCTGGTGCATTTTGGTGGAAGTCGTGGAAGTTCGAAACCGTGACCTGCCCGCGCACCAAGCTTGGGCCGCGGCGCCCCGTGGCCCAGGCCATGAGCCCGCCGACCGTCCTGAGGGCCACGGGCTGTTCCGCATCGGCGCCTACCCGAGACGATTGCTCACGGCTATCAGCGCATCACCTTGTGGCGGTCGTTTCTAGGGCAATCGAGCGAGGACCGCTCTCGCCACGGTTTGCGCTTGCTGCATTCCCGCGCTGTCTTGTGAACCTCTGTGAGGACTGTGGTCTCCATCAACAGGAGCAGATTGCCCTCGGCGGCGTCTCAAGCTCGGTAGCCGCCCAAGCCGCCGTCCGTGCCGCCCGGCTGTGACTCAAGCACGGCGCGCGCGTGTCGAGCCTCGTTGTCGTGGTAGCAGGCTGGGGACACGGGGGGTTGAAGCGAGCTACCGGCGAGCCTCCCAGACCAGAAGCTGGCTCGATTGCGGGAAGCCTTCAGCAGCGCGGTCTGAGACGACTATCCACGCTATTCGGTTGCGCCCATCGCGGGACCAGAAGCCAACGCCACCCTGTTCCCCGGTTTGGGCCTGAAAGGCCTGCGACTCGTTGGTCCAGCCGCTCATGTTGGCGGTATAGAAGTCGAACACCTGGCGAGGTGTGCTGTTCACCGTGTATGTCTTACCTGTGACAGAGGTGAAAGCGCTGGGGTCGAGTCCGCCACCAGCCAACATTCCGGCCCCGAACATCTGAAACAACTGGGCAACGCCGGCGACTTCCTGCGCGCCCGGCGGCAGCGGAACGTCCGCGAAGGCTTCACCAGCGCGAGGCTGCCGTGCACTCGCAGCGGTGGTCGGAGTCGCGGCGGGGGGGCTGGTCGAGGTCGCTTGCGCGGACCCGCTGCCGGTCTGCTGTTGCGGCGTGGCGGTGGCCTGCGCCTGACTGGCGCTAGGGGCGGCGCAGGCCGTCAGAGCAAGCGAGACGCCGAGCATCGCCACGACCAGCACCATGTGGAGGGCGGACCGATGACCTTCGGCCCGCGAAGATCGTTTCTCAAGAGTGCTCCTGCAAACCACGTTTTCCGTTCGAGACACTAAGACACTTCCTTTCAACTGATTGGGCTTGTGTGTTTATATGCTCAGGCGCACCGCCCGTCAAGGCCGCACGGCGGAGTTCTCAGTCGGCGATAGCTTCTTCATCACCGCCTCACGCTGACCCACACTGTACTCACCTATGTCTGGCCCTGACACGTCCCCTAACAACGTGACGCGCCGATCAGAAGTAGCGATCTGGGCCGCGCTAGGATAGCGCTCGAGACGCCACCAGAGCCATCGAATCTCTGTCATGGCTCGAGATCGAGTCCTGGCAACCCGAAACTGACGGATGGCGGTCAACGTTGGTTTCAAACGCTAAGAGGCTGCCGATGGCAACCTCTGACGCTTGGGCTCTACTGTGGCTCTAGCGGGTCTATCTTGTTATCTTGGCAGGAGTGCAGGATTCGAACCCGCGACCCGTGGCCTTGGAGACCGCGTCGGTGCCCCGGCCGCATGAGCGGGCATGTCCACCCTTGATTGGCGTGAGCCTGTCCCGGGCGTCGCGGAAGAGGCCTCGATAGTAAAACGTAGCCCCAGGCGTCTTTGCTAGCGCAGCAGAAAGAGCTGATTCGATCGCGCGCGGCACGCAGGGAGCTTGATGATGACATCATTTTGGTTCTGCATATCCAGCACGTTGAAGATAAGCTGCGCGTCCAGTAGGCGGAATGAGCCCTCCGCCTGGAACTCGCCCGTTGGATCATACCAGATGCCATAGAGGGTCATGTTCGAGAAGTTGCCCCCGTGGACACGCACCAGATTGTTGTCGTCGCTGCCGCCCGCCGTGCTCTCATTGCGCTGGGCGGTTCTCGTCACAAACAGGAGTACCCCTTCGAAGTTCGGGTTTTGAGGACAGCTCGCCTCGGAGAGGGTGCTTGCCCTCAGCGTCATGGTTCCTTCCGTCGCGAAGAGGATGAGCCCTGTTTGCTGCGCGCTGGGAATCGCCTCAGGATCGGAGGTCACGAAGAATATGATATCGTCGCTGGTCACCTCGCCCGCGCCAGACGAGAAATTGAGGTCAATGCTTGGTTTCGGGTTCGTCTCGGACATGCTGTCCTGGCCGGCGATGATGTAGATGCCGTGCTTGAAATGCACGCCTTCAGCACACCCGCCACCCCCAGCGTAGATGCCGCCCCAATAGATGCCCGGCTCCACGTGATGCTTGCCGTCGGCTCCTAAGGGGGCAGAGCAGACGTTGTAGCGACCCCGAATGATGTTCCCAGAGATGTCACGTGGAACGAGAGGGGAAGTCGGCAAGACCGATGTGCTGAGGCAACCCGTGACCAGGCCAATGGCCCGCGAATCAGTATAGGTACCAACCAAAGGCGAACTCAGAATTGCGCTGTCGATCCCACCATTGGGGTCGTCGGCGCTGTCACAGAACTCGAAAGCGTGCCCAGGTTTATCGTTGGGGTCAACGCCTCCCGGGCAGTTATCGACGCCTGTGCAGGGACGATGGTCCGGGCCCGGCAGGGTAGACAGCGGGTCCCCGGAGGGGCCTCCGCCTGCTGGTCCCTGGTCTAGGTCAGGCTCGCTCTTGATTGTGGTGCACTCAGCATCGCCGTTGCAATCGAGCCCACCGACGATGCTGATGTAGCCATCGCCATCGCAGCCATAGCCATAATTGGGCGTGGCCAGATCCAGGTCGCCGTCGGGATAGTCGCCGCGGTCTGCATCGACGCACAGAACGCCGCCGCTGGTCTTGTCCAGGGCTCCACCTGCGGGGTTGCAGCCGAAACTGGCCGCCGAGTCCACGATAATCGGACCGCCAAAGACATAGACACCCCCTGTGCTGGTTCGATCGAAGCCTGCACAGGCGTGCGGATCGAGGGCGTAGACCGCGGCGCCAACCGCAGCGCTGAACTCGCCGGCCACCGCCACTCCCGCCAGTGGCACCTGGTCTATGCCCACTAGACGCATGAGCAGCGTGTTGTACACCCGGCTGATCACCACTTCTACTTGCTTGCTGGCCCCAACCACCGAGTGCGGGACGCTCGTGGCGCCGTCCGCTACGTACACGCGAATGTACTCGGATGCATAGCCATGGTTCTCAGCCAGATTGCAAGAGGCGTCAACGGCCGTGCGCGCCGACCGGACCGTCCAGTCAGAGCACAGCGCTCCTGGAACCGCGCCACCCGTGTCCTCGTTGCTGTGCCGTTTCTGGGCGCCGGCGAGGGCGGCCGCGTCGGCGGCGTTGCGCGCGCCGCGGTACTCAAAGAGGAGCAGGCCGCCGTCGAGGACCAGTCCCATCCCGGTCATCAGCGGCACCATAAGTAGCCCGAACAACAGCGCCACATTTCCACCCTCGCCGCGCCAGAACCGACCGGCTCCCAGATGGTCTGTCAGGACGCCGCACAAATGATTCATGGCGACTCATTGCTGCAGGCAGCACGCCACATGCATCGTCGCCTGGCTCCTCAGGTTGATGCTGGGAAACGGCAACACGTCACGAAGCATCGGTTCGAACAGGTATTGGCCCCCCACCGTCACCGTGCGCGTCACGCCGCACTGCTCGAAGGGACAATTCCACGTGACGGTGACGGTGAAGTTGCCGGGGTTGAGCGGATGCGCGTGGGTACACACCTCGGCCGCAACCGAACCGGTAGGGAGCGAATCGGCGCAGGTCCGCGCACCGTTGTTGCCGTCGTCGCCTGGGCCCCCTAGGGGACTGCCGCTCCCGCGTACAATCGCCTCTCGCGCACCCTGCTGTACGGCCTGCGAGAGGTTGTTGTAGGCCCAGACGCCCAGACCGAAATCCACGACGCCGAAGACGAGGAGCAGGAACGGGATCAACAGGAGCGCGAACTCCACAGTCGAAACGCCTCGCTCGTCACGCCGTGCCTTCGTCAACGGAGGAGGGACGCCCATCTCTAATTCAGCCCTACGCGCATATTGGCTGACCGCACCACGGTGAGGGTTACCGGCTCCCATACCCAGGCGCCGCTCGCCTCGGGCCGTGGTATGGGCAGCAGCGTGGAGAACGGGTAAACGATTAGCACGCTCAGGCACTGCGCCGGACAATCGGCACCCGCGCCCGTGGGAGGCGTCACCACGATCTGCGTAAGCAAGAGAGCCGGAGCCGCGTTTTGGACTGCGACCGTAACCGCCTCAACGATCCCCGAGTCACAGCCATCCACGCTCCTGTAGTTGCAGAACGCGGCCCCTGTGCGCGCGGCGTTCGTGACCGCTATAGCCGCGTAGGCGAAGCGGCCGAAATCAATCGTTCCAAGCAGAATGAGGATCAGCAGCGGCAGGGTCGAGGCGAACTCCACTGACGCGGCGCCTCGCTCGCTTCGTTGGGCGCCTCCAACATGCCCATTCGACAACAAGCGCGCGTTGGCGAGGAGCAACCGCAACCATCGGAATCCGCCCATCCCGACCCACCACCTCTAGCGGGACCTGCGGAGGCGGTCAAGCGCACGGCCCCGCTCATTCGTCTCCAGCTCGCTGACGGCCTCCTGCAAGGTCTGCTGCGCTGCTTGCTCGGAGGTGATGGGCGTTTGAGCTCCCTGGCGGCCCTTCCTGTCCTTTTGGGCCGGCTTCGACGCTTCACGTATGAGCGAAGCGACTCGAAGCTCCTCTGAGAAGGAATCGGAGGCTCGCTTATTCGCGCCAGACTCATCGGCGGCCGTCATGTTCGTTCGCCTGCCTCGATCGACAAATGCAAAGGCCGACCCGACGGTGTATCGGGTCGGCCGTTGCTTCTGGCGGTCCTTGTAGTCTCAGTCCTAAGGGACTATAATCGGGACTACTCGGATGTCTCTGCCGACCCGAGTCGCCGCCCCGGTAGTGCCAGCTACGCGGGGCGCTTTCTGTGTGCTGAAGTCGTTCTGCGTTGCGGCTGTGCCGCTCTCACAGTTTCTTCACTGTTTCCTTACAAGTCAAGCCTCAGGAGGAAGCATTTTTATCATTTTGTGTGGGACGCGCACTGTGAGACCGAGTCTGTCGCCGTCGTGCTGCTTCAAGAAGCTAAATCGCCCACGCGTCCACCAGAGGGTTGCCGGCCTACGTCGCAGAGTGAGTCCTTGCCATCTGTTCGACGCCAAGCCGTCATCCGCTAGCCTCCTCGGCACGCCATCATCGCTACGCAGCCCTGGAAACTACCATCGCCGTAGACCCGCACGTCTGCCACCGGCGGCAGCACTAGCCACCCAGCGATCGCCAGCAGCGCAACGAGCGCAGCCGTAAGCAGCCTTCGTTTTGCCGGGAGTACTCCAACTAAGGTAGAACCTTTGCTGACACTGGCGTCCGCATACCATCCTCAGCTCGCCGGTCGTCGGCGATCGTATGCTAACGCCGACCGTCTCCTTATGCCCCTTCGAAGCAAGCGTTCACAGTTCCACCACGCCCCCCGAAAGAATGGTCTCTACAGAGGAAGCGTGTCTGACCAATTGGCCCATCTAGCCCCAGGTAGAGATCTCCTTGTTGCTAACACGAAAAGCGCGATGGAATGGCGGCCCCCTTTAGGTCAGGACTAGCGCTCCTCAGCGGCCTGAGGGCCCTTGGGCGGTGACTTGGCTAAGCAGTTTCCAGACATCCCCGGCCATGAGGTCCCTGAACCACAAAAAAACACAGCGCCCTCTCGGGCGCTACTTACTATATTTTGGCAGGAGTGGCAGGGTTCGAACCCGCGACCTGCGGTTTTGGAGACCGCTGCTCTTCCAACTGAGCTACACTCCTGTCCCCCTCCTTCGACTATAGGCAAGCCTCAGCCGTGGGTCAAGGGCCGCCACCCGACACGTGCCAAGGTGGTGGCTCGTCCAGGTAGCTGCGGGATTTATCCCGCAGACCGTTATGCTCGTCGAAGGAGCTGCGGGATTCATCCCGCAGACCGTCATGCGCGTGCGCGCTACCGCCGACCCTGTCGCTCGCTCCGCTTCAGGGCCACCAGCACCGCCACGCCGATGCCGATCGTCGTGCCGACGCCCACCAGCGCCCGCAGCTTGTGCTCCCGCAGGTCCACCAGGATCTGCCGGCCCGAGTTGGCCATCTGGCTCAGGCGGCCCACGAAGTCGGCGGTCTCCTCCCGCTTCGCTTCCTCCGACTTGAGCCGTTCCTCCAGCTCCCGCAGGTGCTCGCCCAGCCGTCCCAGGTCTTCGCTCGCCAGCACCCGGCGCAGGGCCCCGATTTCCTCCTCGATCGCCATGCTCGGCGGTCGTCCGAGGAGCTCCTCGACCACGCGCTCCTGCGCCTGGCGCACGTCGCTCCCAGGCGGCAGCTCCAGCTCGGCGATTCCTACCGCCGGCGTTTCCCCCGCTGGTTGGTGTTCTGGTTCCGGTGTGCCATTGACGCGTTGTGCAGACATGAAAACCTCACCTCGCTGCAATCTTAGCAGATGCGAGGTGAGAAGAGAGCTATCGGTTGCTGGCGGCGTCGCGAGACTGTTCCAACAGCTCGGCGAGCCAGAGGGGATGCCGTTGCTGCGCGTACCGTCGCGAAACGCGACCGGTGAAGATGGAGCGGAGCATCGGCCAGTTGGCAGGGATGATCAAGACAGGAACGATGTGGATCAGGAGCCAGACCACGACCCAGATCGCAAGGGCATCGTGTAACCACGTCGTGAATTGCAGCACCACGCCGTCCACGGGATAAAGGTAGCGCAGCGCTTTCACAAAGCCGGTTAAGGTCAGAAGCCCAACGAGCACTGCCCAGCCTGGATACGAGATGACCCGCTCCGTCGCCGCAAACTTGCCTTCCGGCGCCACTTCGATGCTGCGCCGTTTCAGCAACGAGACCAGCGCTCGGCGCAAGCCAGAGGGAAGCTGCAACCCAAACGCTGCTCCCTCCCTCCCAAAGACACCCAGGTAGCCAAAGGTCTCCGCCAAGGCGCTCTTCACCTCACTCCAGGAGCGCACCAGGAGGGCCCGGCCTCCACCCACTCCCTCGTAGGTGAGGTGATGAGCTACGGCAAGGACGACCAATGCCGAAGCGGCGAAATGCAGTACGTAGATGCTTTCGAGAGGCAAGAACCGAGGGACCCACCGGAGTAACAAGGCAGCCGAGACGGTGCCGAGGATCATTCCGATGGCGACCAGCCAGTGGACGATGACCGCGCTCGAGTCGTGGCGCTGCACCTGCGCGTTCAGCAGCGCCCGTCTGCGCTTCCGCCGTAGGCGTTGCAGGAGCCCGATGCCGGCGCCAAGCCCTGCGGCAAAGGGAAGGACCCGGGCGAAGGCCACGCTATAGGCGAATAGCATACTGCCCCCGACTTGCCCCACCTGCCAGTCGCGCCCTTGCGCGTCGCGCTCCATCGCCAGGGGCACAGCACCGAGACCCACCAAGCCAACGATCAACAATGCCACGGTGAAGGCCACGAACCTCACGCGCGTCTCCGGGTAAGGAAACTGTAGAGCCCCAGCGCAACTGCCACGAGCACGGCGATCAGGGTCGTCGCGCCTACGATCAAGGCCTGCCGCGCTGACCCAATAACGGCTGGAGGCGGTGGCAGCTCGGGAACAGACCCCTGCAAGGATGCGAGGTAGATTTGGAAGTGGCCGCTCCGGGGCGAATGGAAGGCCACGAGCGTGCCTTCTGGGTTCCAGGCGAAGGGGCCACCATGGTCAACACGGCTCAACAGACGGGTCTGACTGGTGCCATCAGGAGCGATGCTCCAGAGGTCGGTCCAGATCTTCTCGCCGTGCTCCTCGGACTGGAAACGGACTTTCCCGTCGACGGTGAAGGAGGGGAAGCGGAACGCGCCCGCCAATGCCGGCGCTGCCAGTTGACGCTGATTTTCCCCTTTCGTGTCCACAAGCCAGATGGCCCGCAGATCGCCGCTGGTGTAGGCGATAGCCTGACCTTCGGGGCTCCAGGAGACCGCGTGGCAGGCGAAGGTACACTCTCGCTGTTCAATGCTGGCGAGGTTCTTCATCAAAGGGCGTGGCGTTTCTTGTTGACTATCGGTGACCCATATGTCGTTGCTCGTGCCGTTGTACCGGTAGAAGGCGATCTGCCGGCCGTCGGGGCTCCAAACTGGGAACGTCTCCTCGTCTGGGCTAGTGGTGAGACGGCGCAGGCTGTTGCCCTTGGCACTTACGATCCAAATATCGCGAGACCCTTCTCTGTCTGAGTCGAAGGCTAGCCACTTGCCATCAGGACTCCATGAGGGCCGCCGGTCGTCAGCCGGCCCCGAGGTAAGGGGCTGCTGGCCGCTGCCGTCCGCATTGATTATCCAGATATCGTTGCTGCCCGCTGTGTCGGCCTGGTAGGCCAAACGCAAGCCGTCCGGGCTCCATGTGGGGCGCAGGTGGTTGCCGGCGTCTGAGGTCAGTTGGACGATCTCTCGGAATTCCGCCTGGGCGGCGTCCGGCCAGACGAGCCAGGTGAGACCGGCCCCACAGAGCGAGAGCGCGAGAAGGGCGAGAAGCCGCCTCATGCTACGGGGAAAGGCTCCTGAGCCAGCTCCAGATCTGGAACAGGTCGCTGTCGCTCAAGGCCACCTCCGGGTATGTGATCATCTCGCCGATGGGGAAACGCACCTGCCGCCGGGCATCGTCGAACGCAACGCCGGTGCCCGCCAGCCTTCGCCCAATCGCACCCTCTGCCTTCTGGCCGTGGCATCCCGCGCAGCCCCTGCTCTGGAACAGCCACGCGCCAAGAGCGAGGTCTGCGGGAGGGGTCGCTGTCGGCCGGGACGATGGCGTCGACGTGGAGGCAACCGGCGCGGTCGCGGTTGGGCTGGGGCCGGCCACGGTCGCCGTCGGCTTCACGCTTGACTCCGATTCACGAAGCACCCCCAACATGCCCACGACTAAGAACAGCAGCACGACGATACCGGTGGCAACGAGCGCCCAGCGAACCGCCGGCGATCGTCCGTGCACCACCGCAGCGTCCTGCCCACCTCTCCCGCTCCGATTATACAGTCTGCTGGCGGCGGAGCCGCTCGAACGTCTCCGGTGTAGAGCGCGGCAGGTCCAGGCAGAATACCTCGGACTTGACGATACCCTGCCGGATGCGGATGTTCACCGGACAGCGCTCAACGCAGGCCGGCCCTCCTTCGCGCCAGTAGCACAAGTCGCACTTCGTGTACACCCTTTTGTCAGGGTCGTACGTGATGCGCGTCAGTTGGCCCAGGAAATCGCCATTTGTAGCGCGGGCCTCCTCGATAACATCGAACGGGCAAGCTTCCGCACACCTGCCGCACGCGATGCAGATGGATTCGTCTATGTAGCGCGCCTGCGTGCGCGGCTCCATCTTCACGGCGTCGACTGGACAGACGGCCACGCATGGCGCCTCAGGACACATGAGGCAGGGCTGCTGCAGGTAGGTGCCCCGTCCGGGGTAGTTTCTGAGGATCTCTGGATGCAGGGTGACCGCTGGATCGTCGTAGATGCGGATCCGTGGTTTGCTGGAGAGGCCAACCTCCTTATGCACTTGAGAGCAGACGACCTCGCACGTGAGGCAGCCGATGCAGAGGGACGGCTCGGGGAATACGACCCCGCTGGCGATGCCCATGTCAGGGAAGGCAGCGCCCTTGGCTCCGCCACCGATCCCCAAGGTGAAGAGGAGGGTGACCGCGGCACCCGCGCTCGCCTGCTTTATGAATTGGCGGCGGCTAAGCGCGGTGGCCTCGCCTGAATCACCGACCTCGGCTGTCAACTGCGGGCCAGTCACCTGCATTGAGCTGTCCCTCACTTGAGCGAGAACTGGGCTGCCGCTATTATCCCCTGTCGCGCACTCTTGACAAGGGGCTCGCCAAGGCGAGCCCCTTACCGTTTCTGGGACGCTTGGGTTACGCTACGGCCTCCAAAATGGAGCGACGGATCAAGGTCTTCGCGACATCCACCTTGTAGGCGTTGTCACTCATCGGTCGGGCACGGAGCATAGCCTGATCGGCTGCCTGGCGGGCCAGGGCCTCGTCGACACGCTTGCCTTTGATGACCGCCTCCGCGGCGGTGGCCCGCCACGGCGTGGGGGCAACCCCGCTCAGCACGATACGGCTGTCCTCTACCGTGTCGCCTTTCATCGTCAGCACAGTGGCGATGTTGACGATGGCGAAGTCGTAGGTCTCACCCCGGTTCTGTACCTTCTGGTAGTACCAGCGATGGTTCGCATTGGGCGGTGGGATCGAAATATCTATGAGGACATCGCTGTGTTGGAGGACGTTCTCCCGCAGTACGTCCTGCCGCGGTCCAATGAAGTACTCGCTGAAGGGGACCGTCTTCTCTCCTTGCGGAGTCTGGATGCGCGCCTTGGCATCCAGGGCCAGGAGGGCCGGCGCGACGTCGGAGGGGTGAACGATGTAGCACAGCTCACCCTCGAGGATGGCATGGTACTCGTTCTTCCCCGTCACGGCGAAGCAGAAGTCGCCGCCTTTCTTATAGCACGCGAACTCGGCGACGCGGAGGTACCAGCAGCGTGGGCGCTGGTTGATATTGCCGCCCAGCGTGCCGACGTTGCGGATATTTGGAGAGGCAGGGACCCCCGCGGCCTTTGCGAGCAAGGGGTAGTTCGCCACCACGTCGGGCGCGCTCTCTATGGCGGAGAGGGTTGCAAGGGCGCCGATGCGCAGCCCCTCGCGCTGGCTGTAACGGATAGCGGCGCTATCGGAGATAGTGCGAAGGTCCACCAAGGTCTCCCACATGGGCTCCTTGGGGCCGATGATTTCCTCCTTGATCCAGCCCAGCAGGTCGCTGCCCCCAGCTATGGGCTTGGCGGTGGGGTACTTCGAGAGCGTGCTCACCGCGTCGCGCCAGCTCCGGGCGGCGATGTAGCCAACCTCACGCATGATTCGACCTCCTCCTTACCGTCCGCTCTACACGGCCTTGACGGCCTTCATGACCCGGTACGGGTTCATGGGGACCTCGGTCAGCCGTGCCCCGATGGCGTCGTAGATCGCGTTGGCGATGCTCGGCTGCCCCACCCCATTGGCCGGCTCGCCGATGCCCTTGGCGCCGTAAGGCCCGATCACATCGATGGGCTCCACCAGGATCGCCCGCACCTCAGCGGGCGTGGCGTCGATCATATGGAGCTTGTAGTCGTCCAGGTTAGGGTTGACCAGCACGCCGGTCGACGGGTCGTAGATGAGCTCCTCGGTGAGGGCCTTGTTCATGGCGTGCATGATGCCACCGTGGATCTGGTTCTCCACCGCCAGCGGGTTAATCGCCTTGCCGACGTCGTGGGCCTGCACGACCCGCAGGACACGCACGTTGCCTGTCCCTGGGTCCACCTCGACCTCATAGAAGCCGGCGCCAAAGGTCTTCTGGGAATAACCCGTCGGTGGCGGCACCTTCGCCTCGCCGATGATTGTGCCGGCGGCAGTCCGAGGGATGTCGTCAACGATGACGACCCCGGCGGCCGCTGCTTGGGCAAAGGTGAGCTTCTTGGTAGGGTCGCTTTTCACGAAGACGACGGCATCGGCGATGTCCAGCTCTTCCGCTTTCACCTTCAGGTTGAAGGCGGCGCCCTGGAGCAGCTCTTTCCGGGCCTCCTGAGCGGCGCGCAGGGCTGCCATGCCGACGGACTTCGTGCCACGGCTGCCGAAGATGCCGCCGCTGTCGGAGCCGGCCGCGGTGTCCATCCGGCTGATCGTCACCTGACTGAGGGGCACGCCGAGCGTCTCGGCGACGATCATGCTCCACGTGGTGGCCTGCCCGCCGCCGATGTCTGCCGCCCCCGTGAGCATGCGGACTGAACCATCGGTCTCTATCTGGACGATGGCGGTCATGGGCGGCGACTGCCCGCCTTTGTTGAAGGAGAAGCACGCCATGCCCACACCCCGCTGGGGCTTCGTCAGGTCACGCTGCCTGTTCCAACCCTGCCATTTCTGCTTCCAGCCGAAAGCCTCAGCGCCCCGCTCCAGGGCCTCGCGGAGGCCGTTGCTGGAGAAGGGCAGGTTGGTTACCTGGTCTACTTTCTCCTCGATGTTCTTCAGGCGCAGCTCCAGGGGGTCCATGTTCAGTTTCTCGGCCGCCTGGTCCATCAATATCTCGATGGAGAACACCCCCGCCGGCTCGCCTACGCTGCGCAGCGGGCTGGCCGTGACCGTATTGGTGCGCACGGAGAAGCCTTGGACGTCCACGTTGGGGATCTTGTAGACGCGCAGGGCGGACTCCCAGTCGTCGCCGTTCCCTGGGGCTCCTCGAGAGCCGGCCGGGACCCAGGAGACGCCCTGCATCGCGGTGATGGTGCCGTCCCGTTTGAACCCCAGCCGTATCTCCTGGTACTTCGGGTAGTTGTGGCCCGCCTCCACAAACACATCTTTGCGGTTCAGCTCGTAACGCACCGGCCGTCCGGCCTTCTTGGCGAGGAGGGCCGTGTAGACGTGGTAGGGAAGCAGGCCTGTCTTGTCTCCCCAGCCGCTGCCGGTGTGCTCGGCCAGCACCCGCACCTTGCTTTGCGGCATGGCCAGCGCGCTGGCGATGCCGTTGCGCATCCCATGTGCATACTGCGTGCTGCTCCACACGGTCAGGCGGTCGTCGGCCTCCCACATCGCCGTGGCACTGTGGGGCTCCATGGCCACGTGTTGCTCCCAGGAAGTCTGGCTCTTGCTCTCGACGACGATGTCCGCCTGAGCGAAGCCCCGCTCGACGTCGCCCCGTTTGTTGGAGAACTGAGGATCGCGCACGTGGTTGGTGCGGAGATCGCTGCGCACGAGAGGCGCCCCAGGCTTGGCCGCCTCCCGCGGGTCAAGCACGAACGGGAGCTGCTCGTACTCGACCTTGATCGCCCGCAACGCCGCCTCGGCGATCCCTTCAGTCTCGGCGGCGACGGCGGCGATGCCTTCGCCGGCGAAGGACGGCTCGTCGGTCAGCGGAGGGCGGGCGATGCGCGGCATGTCCGCGTACGTGACGATTGCGCGGACTCCGGGCATCCTCTCCGCATCGCTGGTGTCCAAGCGGGTCACCTTGGCGTGGGGATAAGGGCTGCGGAGCACCTTGGTATACAGGACGCCCGTCGGGTAAATATCAACCGGGTACCGGGCGCGCCCGGTCACCTTCTCGCGGGCATAGAGATCGATCGTGGGCGTCCCTACGACCTTCAAGGGCAGGGCGGCTGCCGCCTCGGCTCGGGACCGGTCAGCCTTAAGTCGGGCCGGGCTGGGTGGCTTTTCCTCGCCGCGCTGGACCCGCTCGACCTGGGCGAAGCCGTAGAGCTCCTTCGAGCGCTCCTCCCGGGCCAGCGCCTCCGGATCGTCGGTTATCAACGTGCCGTACGTCCACTGAATAGGGGCGAACTTCTTACTCGGCATGGTTCCAGCCTCCCGATGACGCTATGCCGACCGCATCGCCTTGGCCGCCTCTTTGACGGAGGCCAGGATGTTAGGGTAGGCGCTACACTTGCATAGGTTGCCGGACAGGGCGTGCTTGATCTCCGCGTCGGTGGGATTGGGATCCACCTGCAGGAAGCCCACCGTTTGCATGATCATGCCTGGGGTGCAGAAGCCGCACTGGAAGCCCATGTTCTTTACAAACGCGGCCTGCACCGGGTGAAGCACGCCGTCCTTCTCCAGTCCCTCAATGGTGACGATCCTCTTCCCAGATTCCCTCATCGCCAATGCGGAGCATGAGTTGACCGGCGTGCCGTCGATGAGGACGGCGCAGGCGCTGCACTCAGAGCGGTCGCAGCCCAGCTTCGAGCCGGTCAGCCCCAGGTCTTGGCGTAGGACCTCAAGCAGGGTCTTGTTCGCGGTGACGTAGACTTGGTAGTCCCTGCCGTTGACGTTGAGGGTGACTACCTGCGCCTTTACCGGCTCATCGCTCAGCTTCAGCACCTCTTCGCCCCGGAGAGCGTCGGCGATGGCGACAACTCCGGCTGTGGCGGCGACGCCCACGGCCCCGCCTACGGCGCTCCCCACCAAAAAGTCCCGTCGGGTGACGGGACGTTGCAGTGCTGGGGCAGGGCCGGGTTCTTCTTGCCGTTGCTGGTCCGGGCGATCTTGCTCGTTCGCCATCGGTGCACCCCTCCTCTGCATGGGTAGGCCGGCCAATCAAGTTGGTCAGCACTAGCGCCTCAGCATCACGTTAAATAAAGCATCTGTCCCTACACTTTCGGGTAGTCTTTATTTCTTGTCGTTATGAATCGTCTCAGTCAACTCTGACTCGGGCTTCTATACCCGTTGCGACGGTCGAGGAAGTCGACTCTCGTCCAGGGGAGCCTATCCCGAGGAGGCTGCCCTCTGGCGGGGTTTGGGCGTCCCCGGCCACGTCAGGGGTGGGAAGGACCACTGCGATATTCGCACCACAATGAGCCCTACACCACGACAAGAGGCACGCGCATCTCGGCCGGCGTCAAGCCGGAGTGGTGCGACGGCAGCGATGCCATTCGGCCCAGGCCGCCGCCCTGGTGGTAGTCGAGGATGTCCGCGCCGCTGGAGATGGCCATCACGTCGCCCAAACGCTGCCTGGTCTCCGGCGCAAGCTCCCCAGGCCCGAAGAGCTGCGTACGCTCCGCCTCGTCCGTCGATATCAGGAAGAACCGGTCGCCGAGCATCTGCTTGAAGTTGCGGCGGAACGGCTCTTCGACATGCGCACGAAGATGGAAATACATCACCCTTGCATCGCCGGAAGGGGACGAGCGCAGGAAGCCGCGCAGCGGATGCGCGGGACCGATCTGATGTCGCGCCGCCTGTGGCGCGTCAAGAAAGCCGTGATCGGCGGTCACAACGATCCGCGCTCGGCCGCCGAGGCGGTCCGCCAGCCCTTCGACGGCCCGGTCCAGCTCCATGACGGCGCCGCGGACCTCGGAGCGCTCAAGCCCGAAGGCATGGGCCGCCTCATCGATGCGCGACGTGTACAGATAGGTGAAGCTCGGCCCTTCCATCGCCGTCGTGTGCGCCCAGATCGCGTCGAATCCTTCCGCCGGCGTCCTGTAGCCGTGCCTTGACATGTCGCCGGCGGAGTAGGCGGAGTACGTGCTGTTGGCGATGCGCTCCGGTAGGAGCGCCAGCCCCGGCCGCGGCGTGTTCCCGAGGAGAGATGGCAGCGGAAAGGCCTCCTCCGGGCCTACCCCGATGCCGCCCAGTGGCCGGCCGTTCCCCCTTAGGACGAACGGCAGCACATCCGCCACGACAGCGGCTTCCGGCAGGTGCACCCAGCGCCCGGTGACCGCATGTTTGCTCGGCCACTCCCCGGTTACCAGGGAGGTCAGCGCGACAGCGGTGGTGGAGGGGAACACCGTGCGCAGCTCGCCGGCCAAGTACGCGGGCAAGAAGGCGCCCTCCGGCAGGCTCTCGATCAAGTTCATGCCGAGGCCGTCCGCCAGTATCAGCACGAGATGGTCGCAGTCGCCGATGAGGCTCGCGACGTGCGCGGCAGCAGGCGTCAGCTCCAGTCCTTCGACGCCTGCTGCCGCCGCCACGCCCCGCGACAGATCGACCAGGCTCGGCACCTCAGCGATGGGATGCAACAGCTCGCCCGACGCAAAGGCCGCCAGCAGCCTCTCGATGTCGCTCACGTCTGCCCGCCGCTACGCGTTTGGATCAGGGCCTCTGCCTGGTGTGCTGCAGAGGCGCCGCCAAGCAGGGTTGGTGAGCGGGCGTCTGTAAGGGGAGTCCAGAGGGGCGAAGCCTGCTCATCTTGCGCAGCCCGCTCATCCTGGTCAGCCGAGCGGAGCGAGTCCTGAGCCCGTCGAAGGATTTGTCGAAGGATGACGGGGATTGGGGTGTCCCCAAAGCTTCCAGGGCGGGTGGGTGGGAACAAATGAGGCCCTCTAGCAGCGTCGAAGTAGCGTGGCGCGGCTACCGCTGGAAATACACGGCGAATCGCGATCAGCAGCCGGGGCACTGTGGAGGGCGCGCAGAGGGGCTTCGCCCCTCTGACGGGGGCTGAAAGCCTGTCCTGGTGAGCCGAGCGCAGCGAGCCCTGAGCGTTAGGGAAGGGCCTGCCGAAGGAGTGTCCCCCAGTACGTCCAGGGCGGGAGGGTGGGAACAAATAAGGCCCTCTACCAGCGTCGAGGTGGCGCAGCGCGGCTACCGCTGGAAATACACGGCGAATCGCGCTCAGCAGGTGGGGCACTGTAGAGGGAGTCCAGAGGGGGCCGCCCCCTCGGACGGGGGCTTGGGGGTGTCCCCCAGTACGTCCAGGGCGGGTGGGTGGGAACAAAGAAGGCCCTCTACCAAGGTCGAGGTTGCGTAGCGTAGCCCTCTGTGCCCCCTCAGGCCGAAGGCGCATGCTCATGGCTCACAACGTGGCCGCGAGGGCGAGGTGTGCGATCGCTTCACTCCCATGACTCCAGTGCTATCATGGCCTTGCCACGCTTCCTGCCGAGGACGTCATGCTATCCTCCGCCGATCCCGCGAACCTAGCCAGCATCCAGGAGCAGCTCGGCGCGGCGTACGAACGCTTTGACCCCGAACAGCGCGCTCGGCACGCCGCCTTGCTTCAGGCGCTGCACCAACCGCAGGATGTCGCCCTCGACGCCGGCAAGCGGCAGGACGGCACCTGGACCGTGACGGTTTGCTCCTGCGATTATGTCGGCATCCTCTCGCTCATCGCCGGCCTGTTCACAGCTTACCGCATGGACATCCTCAACGCCGACATTTTCACCCTGCATTTCCCGAAACCCGAGGTGCCGCGCCGGGCGCAGCGGGCCCGCCCCGGCCGGCCTCGGCTCTCGTCTGCTCCTCCTCCATCGCCGCCGCCGAACCGCACCCTCGATGTCTTCCATGTCCGCGCCCTCGACGCCACCGACGCCGATGTCTGGCGCAGGTACCGCGACGATCTCGCCGGCCTCGTCGCGCTGCTTACGGCAGGACGAGCCGAGGCTGCGCGCGACCAGGTCATCGAGCGTGTCAGTGAGGTCGCCCGCTCGCTGCGCGACGGCGCCGCCACCCTCTTCCCCATCGCTATCGACCTCGACAACGACGCCTCGCCCCTCTACACCAAGCTGAGCATCCGCTCCACCGACACCCTCGGCTTCCTCTTCGAGTTCACCAACGCCCTCGCTGTCCTCAACATCAACGTCGAGCGCGCCGAGGTCCGCACCATCGAGGGCGAGACCCACGACACCTTCTGGGTCACCGAGCAGCAGGGAGGGAAGGTCCACAGCGAGGCGCGGCTGCGCGAGCTGCGTGCGGCGACAGCCTTGATCAAGCAGTTCACCCATCTGCTGCCGCTCTCCCCCAACCCCGCCCAGGCGCTCCGCCAGTTCAGTCTGCTCGCCAAGCGCCTCCTTTCTCGCCCCGACTGGACACAGGACCTGAGCAGCCTCGAGGCCGCCCCCGTCCTCACGACGCTCGCCGAGCTCATGGGCGTCAGCCAGTTCCTCTGGGAGGACTTCCTCCGCATGCAGCACGAGAACCTCTTTCCCGTGCTCCTCGATGTCCCCGCCCTCGAGGAGGCCACCTCGAAGCACGACCTGCACGCGCGTCTCTTGCAGCTCCTCGCCAGCCTCGCCGCCGACGAGCAGGTCCGCGCTCTCAACGAGTTCAAGGACCGCGAGATGTTCCGCATCGACCTGCGCCACATCACGCACCGCATCGACTTCAGGCAGTTCGCCGACGAACTCTCCGACCTCGCCGAGGTCGTGGTGGAGCAGGCCGCCGCGCTCGCCCACCAGTCGCTCCAGGGGCGCTTCGGCCGGCCCC
>DATDQG010000094.1:0-4203 GCA_035292365.1 Dehalococcoidia bacterium | reverse complement strand
GTCGCCGCGCAGCAGGCCGCGCGAAGGGGAGGCGCGCTTCACCTCGGCGATGAGGCGGAGCGTGTCGCCCTTCAGCGCTGCTGCGAGCGAAGGGGTCTGTGCTTCGACAGGCTCAGGATCAGCGGGTTGCTGGCAGCAGGCCCACAGGTCGCGCAATGGCACACGCAGGCGGCGCTGCACGAGGTCCGCGCGCAGCTCCGCGACGATGGTGTCGAGGATGGTGGGGGTGGTCATGGGTTCTCGACGCGTGACTCAACGATTCGTAGCAAATGGCTGGCTAGGATGATCATCTCAACGGCTTCATCCGCTTCGATTTTGATGTGACGATGGCTTGAAGGATTCTTGTAGGAACCTATGGCACCTGCGAAGAGGTGGGCTATCGCCTCTTGCTCAGATCTCGGACGGGATGCATCAGTCAACGGACCATCATCTATGCGAAACGCTTGTCTCATCAGGTCGACACCGTAGTCACTGTCAGAATAGTTCCCCGCATTTCGGACTGCCACCTCTACCTCTTTGAATGCCTGAAAGACAGCCGTATCGTAATCGCCTCTAAGAAACGATGCCCAGACTTTTGCGCCGATCAAAGGATGAAGTAGCCGCTTTGGCAGCAGATCCGCCTTTCTAAGAGCATCTAAATCGGCAAGATTCTTCAATTGTTGGCCGCGGCGTGTGATGAACCGCCAACCTTCTGATTGCCCCGGGGCTGGAGCCAACAAGGCCTCTCGTTCAAGCCAAACCCAGGATTCCATAAGCGCCTTTTCGATTTCAGTTGAGTAACCCTCTGATCGGGCCTGTACAGCAACATTATTAGCGATAAACCAAGGACTCTCCGGGGAGTGAGAGTTCAAGTACTCCAGCAGGTAGCCGGCAAGCTCCTCCGGCTCCAATGCCAGGAGTGCGTCTGGCTCCGGGAGATAACCCTTTATGTTCTTCATCAGTTCACCGGGAGTGGGTCGCTTTCCTTAGCCTCCGCTGCACCGGCTCCCGCATTAGCTCGCGCAGCGCATCGGCGGCGATCCAACGACCGCTTCGTGTGTTCATCGCTCGAATTTCGTCCGCCGTCTCCACTGCCGCGTCATTCAGGGCGCGGTTCCGCTTGCCGATCTGGCGGAGGGCCCAGTTGACGGCCTTGCGCACGAAGTTGCGCTCGTCGGTTGATTCTCGCTTGATGAGGGGCAGGAAGTCGAGGAAGCGGTCGTCGTTCGCCTTCTTGTCGTGGACGGCGAGGTAGGCCATGAGGGCGAAGGTGGCCCGCTTCACGAACTCCTCGTCCCGCCTGCTCCATTCGACCGCCTTCTGGTAGGCGAAGGGCGTCTTATCGAAGAGGTTGCCGCAGCAGTCGTCGCAGATGTCCCAGGAGTCGAACTCGCTCACCCAACGCTCCATCTGGTCCTCGGTCACGAGCTTCGGCACGTCGATGAGCGGCGCCAGCTTGCGCGCCTCGTGCACTCCAGTGGCCCAGAGCTCCTGAGCGAGCTGGTGGTCCTTGCCGATCTCCCTCGCCATTCTGTGTAAGACCGGCGCCGAGATGCCGTAAGCACTGGTGGCGTTGATACCGAAGCGCACCATGCCGGCGACGTTGTCAGGGTTGGCAAGTGCCTTGAGGCGCTCGATGACATCGTGAGTGCGAGCCTGCGTCGTTGGCTCGCTCGTCATCGGTAGTGCTTGTCGAGCTCGGAAAAGTACGCGGTGCCGATGCTCGAGGTGTTTTGTTCGAGCCACTCGCCAAAGCGGCTTTCGCCGGTGGGCGGTGTGCTAGAGACCAACAGACCGGCCATGAGGCCCTCGATCTCGTCGCGCGTAATGAGCACATCGCGAAGGGCAACGCTGAGGACGCGGGCCGCTGAGTGGGCCAGTGAGGGGGGCAAATGGATGATCCGCGCGCTGCTATGCACCTTGTCCGCAATGAGGCGGACCAGCTCGTTGAAGGTATAGGTCTCCGGACCCACCGCGTCGAGGGTGACGTTGTCCTCCAGGTGGGCGGCGCGGACGGCGAGCTCTGCCACGTCCTCGACCGAGACCGGCTGGAGACGGTAATCGCCCGAACCAGGAATGACGAACACGGGCAGGCGCCGCAACAGCCAGGCGATGTTGTTCAGGAGGATGCTGCCGGAGCCGAAGATGACGGTCGGGCGGACGATGGCGTGGGAGAGGGTCGAATGCCCAATGGCCTGTTCGACCAGGGCCTTGCCGCGGAAGTAGGGAAGCGGCGACTCTGCCGATGGGTTTGTGATGCTGATGTGCACGAGGCGCTGAACGCCCGCCTCCTCGGCGGCTTTGACCAGCGTCCTCGTATTCTCGACCGCCTGGCCGAACGTAGCGGCGCCTCGTTCGAAACGGACCCAGTAGGTGTTGTAGAGGGTCGTCGCGCCGATCAGGCTCTCCCGCAGTCTGTCTGGGTCCTGGAAGGAAAGCGGCGCCACCTCCGCTTTCCCACCAAGGCGGTCCAGGCGGTCGGGATGACCCGTCAAGGTGCGGACGCGTCGCCCGAGGCTCAGGAGATGGCTGGCGATGGCCGCGCCGGTGAAGCCGAATGAGCCGGTGACGACGTTTAGGTTCGCAGTGGTCATGTGATAACACTACTCCGCTGCAGGCATTGTCTCCTGTAAATCAACGACAAGGGTAGGCAAATCAACCGTTACAACTTGCCAAACGACGTCGAAGTCCACTGAGTCATAACCGTGGATTAGGCGATTGCGGAGGCTGACAACCTCAGCCCACGGGATTTGAGGATATGAGGCTTGGACTGCTTTTGGCACGCGGTTTGCTGCCTCGCCAATGATCTCCAATAAACGAACGAGCGAGAGATTCAGTTGACGGTCGATGTCTAGGTCGGCTCGCGTCTTCCCCTCTGCTAAGGCGATTGCCTCGCGACCGCACTCAAGCATCTGGCGCAGCGCGAGAACAGGTTCAGGATTGGCCGTATAGGACCTCCGCCTCCATGTTCACCTTGTCACGAAAATGGCGGCTCAACCATCCTGATGTGTTCAGGTCCACTTTCCGCCCAAGGACTGCGGATAATTCCTCTTCCATAGCGAAGAACGCGAGCCCGGGTACGTGACCAGGTTCGAACTCCACGAGGACGTCAATATCGCTGTCGGGACCGAAGTCATCCCGAAGGACAGAGCCGAAGAGCGAGAGCCTGCGGATATGATGACGCCGGCAGAAGTCGGCGATTTTCTCGTGTGGTATCGCGATTTTTGGTTGTGCCACGTTGCCTCCAATGTCCGGCTAAGAGGCGAACCGCTGGCTGGCCTTGATGAGGCCGTCCAGCTTGGATAGCGCGGCGCCGCTCTCGAGGCTCACACGGGCGAGCGCGAGGCCCTCGCGCAGGTCGCCGGCACGGTCGGAGGCGACGATGGCGGCGGCGGCGTTGAGGAGGACGGCGTCGCGAATGGGGCCCGTCTCGCCAGCGAGGACATGGCGCATGGTGGCGGCGTTCTCCTGGGCGGTTCCACCGGCGAGGGCCGCGAGTGGCGTGCGGGCAAGTCCGAGGTCCTGCGGGTCCGTGGTGTACCGGCGGATCGCGCCGCCCTGGAGCTCGGCGACAATGCTGGGGCCGCTCAGCACGAGCTCGTCCACGCCCTGCTCGCCGTGGACGACGAGGACGTGTTTCGCGCCGAGGCGCAGCAACGCTTCGCTGACCAAGTCGACCAGCTCGGGCCGCGCCACGCCGATGAGTTGGTGGCGCGCTCCGGCGGGATTGCAGAGCGGCCCCAAGATGTTGAAGACGGTGCGCGTGCCTAATTCTCGGCGGGTTGGGGCCGCGTGGCGCATGGCCGGGTGGAAGGCCTGGGCGAACATGAAGCCGAAGCCGACTTCGTCGAGACAGGCCCGCACCTGCGCCGGCGTCAGCTCGATCTTGACGTCGAGCGCCTCGAGGACGTCGGCGCTGCCGCACTGACTTGAGGCGGCGCGGTTACCGTGCTTCGCTACCGTCAGTCCCGCGCCCGCGACGACGAAGGCGGCGGCGGTCGAGATGTTGAACGTGCCCTGGCCGTCGCCGCCGGTGCCACAGGTGTCGACCACGGGGCCGTCCGTCTCGACGCGCAACGCCTTGGCGCGCATCACCCGAGCGAGGCCCGCGATCTCGTCCGGCGTCTCGCCCTTCATGCGTAGGGCCACGAGAAAGGCGCCGAGCAGCGCGGGAGGGGCTTGCCCCTCCATGATCTCCTCCATCACGCCGGCCGCTTCCTCTTC
>DATDQG010000093.1:0-2255 GCA_035292365.1 Dehalococcoidia bacterium | reverse complement strand
TAGGCCCACGCGTACTCCATGGCGTGCCAGAAGTCGAGGATCTCGCAGCGGTTGACGAACAGGGTGGCGCGCTTCCAGATCCACTCCGACCCGTCGCCTACGACCACGACCACGGTCCTGGTGCCGAGCCATCCCGCCTCGCGTAGCTGGGCCCACAGCCGGCTGAAGATGGCGTCCGCGTCCCCGAGGCACGTCACCAAGATCCGCCGCACCAGAGCCTGACGACCCGGCGAGGGCTGCAAGCGCTCCGTTGGGAGCAAGAGCACCCCCGTCTTCACCTCGCGGAAGTGGCCCTCTTCCACGGGTCGAAGCGGCGGCAGCAGCTCTTCGGCGGTCTTGCGCCGTCGACGTGTGGTTCGCACCTGCATCCCCAGGACGCAGCCGTCCACCGCGACCACCACGACATCCGGCGCCTGAGAGCTCTCGGGTACCTCGCTTCGGCTATCCGCGTGGTAGGCGCTCAGGGCTTCCGTGTAGCGGGCAGCTGCCTCTCCCAAGCGCTGGACGGCGCGCCAGACCGTCATGGCGTTCACCTTGACGCCCAAGAGCTGCCCGGTCATCTCGGCCGCGAGCGGGTAGGAGGCCACGCACCCCAAGAGACCAAGCATCCGAGCGAGCAGGCCGCTGGGCTGGCCAGGCTCCACCTCGAGAGACTCCAGCAGCGGGCGGCGACAGGCACCGCAGGCCGCACAGCGGTAACGACAAACCCACACCCGTACAGACCCCACCCAGGTGAGCCAGCCGGCAGGGCGGCGGTCATGACGCCGCATGGTCTTGCCGCAGCACACGGGTTTGTCGCCCTGGATCTGAGCGGCCGCCACGGCAGCGAGTTCGTCCTGGACCGCTTGCCGCATCTGAGGGCGAAAGCGCTTGAGGACCTCGCGCTCGATCTCCACGAACCTGGAGACCTTGGGCGCCAAGACTGGTCTTGGGGGTGGTGGACGGACGAGATGTCCCTTGGGGACCTTGGCCGGCACGCGCTTTGGCGGAACCGGTCCCTCTGAGCGAACCGGCGACGGGGCGACGCGCACACGCGATACCAGACTGCCAACGGTGGTGAGGAATCTCATCGCTTCGGACCCCGGCCAGGTCGCGCGGTGGAGCGGCCCCCTCGAGGCGGCGCACCAGAAGACCTTTGTGCCGGGTCCAAAGGGATCTCCCGCAGTTGCAGCAGGCGACGATTGATGGCCGAGACCTCCTCGATGGCCTGCCACCAACGACGGTAGTTGTTGATCCAGAGCCGGACGGTGCGAGCCAGGTCGCGGGGAACCGTGACTTGCTGAGTCCGGCCTCCGGGGAAGGTCACGCTGACGTAGGCGAGCGGGTGGCCAGGCCCCTTGGCGCAACGACAGGTGGGCTTGCCGCATCGGATCTCGCGCTGAAGGAAGCTGCCCCGCAGCACTTCTTCCAGGGGCGGCAACGTCTTGGGGATCTTGGTCCTCTGGAAAAGGAGGGATGCCGGCGACTTGGAGAGCGGGCTTGGGTGTTTCATGTCTATCAGTTATAAGACTGAAAGACATCAAACACAAGTGGACAGGCCCACTCCCAGCCCGATTCCTATACCGCGCGACCCTCGGCCGGCAGCACCCAGCCCAGAGGCCAGTTGGCTGAGGGTCTCCTACCCTTCCTGACCCATCGCCGCTCGTTCAGGCGCTCAAGCGCCCCCCCCAAAGCCGTTAAGCACCCGCGAGGCGCCGGCCGTCTGCAGACCTCCCGGTCACCGGGTGAAGGCTCCGTTGACTATATGACATGAGTCAAATAAGTGGACTTTCGTAGTTTTCTCGATCGCTACATCTTGGGGCGCTGGTAAAGCGGGGCGCTGCCTATGCGGCCCTGGCGAGGGCCTCGATGAGTACACCGACGGTTTTTGGGATGAGCGATCGCGGAGCGCTGCTCGAGAAAATGGTGCGCCACAGTGTCCGGCGTAGTGAGGCGAGGGCATCAGGGAAGGAAGGCGTCTTCTTCGACGGGTACCAGGGGAGGGAGGGCCAGGAGACCTTCGTGCCCTGGGTGGTGAGGTACCAGTGCCAGACGGCCGAATAGACCCAGAGGGACAAGGCGGCGGCGCGCTCAGGTCCCTGGTGCTTCCAGGTCTGTGGGTCTTCGCCCCCCAAGAACTGCTTGACGTTTCGGAACGTGTCTTCGATCGACCAGCGGCCGGAGTAGCGACTCGCCATCTCCTCGGGGTTGTCGTCGAGGTCGGTGGTGAAGAAGAAGTCGTCGTGCTGTTTGCCTTTGGGGTCCCGGACGATGAC
>DATDQG010000092.1:0-16077 GCA_035292365.1 Dehalococcoidia bacterium | reverse complement strand
AAGCTATTAGGTCCCTCGTCTAGAAGGACGGTTGTGCGGAAGCAGCCGGCCGCGTCCAACGAGACCACATCGGCGTCGACGCTCACGAAGGCGTCCGCAACCGTGCAACCCGCGACAACCAGCCGCGCGGACGCGACGACGCTCTCCTGGGCCGGCTCCGTGACGTTGAGGAAGAATGGGCTCCATGGCGGCTGGGTCGGCGCAGCGCTTGCCGGCGTCCCCGTCGCCTGTGGCGCCACGGGCGCCGTTGGCGTCGACGGGGTCGGAGTTGGCGTCGCGCTCACGTTGCTGCCCTGCATCACGTCAGAGGCTGACGCGGGGCCGCTTGCGGCCGGCGCCGCTCCCCCACTCTGGCACGCGAGCAGAAGGAGGCCCGCCAGCCACGGCAGGCCCCCTCCGTTTGTTCGAAGCTTTCGCGGGGTCAATGTCCCGACCCTAGTCCGCCACCTTGTGCACGACCTTGGCGTCATAAGTCGTCTCGCCGAGGCTGCGCATCCCTACCACCATGACCTCGCCCGTCAAGTCACTCGGTTCGTCGATATCTTTTGAAAGCTTCGTTGAGGCATCCACGTGGAACGTGCGGACGAATACGTCGTCAGGTCCGCCATCTGTGCGGCACGCCACTGTCAGCGTTCCGTCCGCCAACGTACCAGAAAACGATTGAACCTCACCGACGCAGTGCTCATGCAGCGAGCGCCCGCGGTTGAGCTGAATCTTATTCGCGGCTATGCCACCGTCTTCTGGTGTGCCTTGCACCGAGACGTAGTTGCCATTGACCACCACGTCAGTGCACTCATCACTGCCACCCGGCCCGGGAACCTTACACTTGGTGCTGCCGTCGTACGTTACCTCGATCTTCCCCTGCTTGGTCAGAAGGTCGAAGCTCTCGCTATCCTTGTTGTCCACGACCCCAAATGCCCCGTGCCGCCCTTCGCCGGCGCCCTGCTCGTTCTGCACGCCTTGGCCCGCAGCACCCGCTGGAGGCGTTCCGTCCTTGCCCGGCGGACACGGACGGTCGGCTGGCGAACAGGGTGGATCGGCGAAGGCCACGCTCCCGCCGCCGAGGGACAACCCCACTAAGGCCACCGCCGCTATCGCGGCCCACAGTGATGTCTTCTTCAGCATAGTGCTCCTCCAGAAACCTGTATCACCTTGCACAACGCACCAAGCGCCGCTCTGTTACAGGACTTTCGTCCCCGCCGGCAACAATGTAGCGCTTCCGGTGGCCCCGCGGCCAATCCCCGCCACAACCGTCCCTAGATGGCCCGTCGTAGTAAGGCGTCTCATCGTCTTTTTATCGCTCCAAAACGCTTTTGCACCACATTTATTGAGACTTCTCCACCACTCGGCCACGGCGAACGCGAATCGCCTCGCCGCGTTCCTTGACGCCCCGCCACCCCGCCACTAGAGTGACGCCAAATTCCCATCGGCGCACACTCGTGCTTCAGGAGGCAGGCGATGGCGGACGCCACGCAAGCGATAGAGGCGCTCTTACAAGAGACACGCTCCTTCCCTCCCCCCGACGAATTCCGGCGCCGCGCCGCCGCCAGCGACCCGACCATCTACGATAAGGCGCGCGCCGACCTCGAGGGCTTCTGGGCCTCCTTCGCCGAGGACCTCCACTGGTTCCGCAAATGGGACAAGGTGCTTGAATGGGACGTGCCCTGGGCGAAGTGGTTCGTCGGCGGCAAGACCAACATCGCCTACAACTGCCTCGACCGCCACCTCGCGACGCACCGGCGCAACAAGGCCGCCATCATCTGGGAAGGGGAGCGCGGCGAGGAGCGCGTCATCACGTACCGTGAGCTGCACCGCGAGGTCTGCAAGTTCGCCAACGTCCTCAAGGGGCTGGGCGTCCGCAAGGGCGACCGTGTCACCATCTACATGCCCACCATCCCGGAGCTGCCCATCGCCATGCTCGCCTGCGCCCGCCTCGGCGCCCCCCACAGTGTCGTCCTCGGCGGTTTCAGCGCCGAGGCCCTGCGCGACCGCATCCAGGACGCCGAGGCCAAGCTCCTCATCACCGCCGACGCCGGCTATCGCGGCCCTGGCACCGTCTACTTGAAGCGCGCCGCCGACGAGGCCGTGGCCCAGTGCCCCACCATCGAGAAGGTCGTCGTGGTGCGCTACGTCGGCGAGGCGAGCGGCGTCACGATGCAGGAGGGGCGCGACGTTTGGTGGCACGAGCAGATGCGCAGCGCCTCGCCGAAGTGCGACGCGGAGGAGATGGACGCCGAGGACCTCCTGTACCTCCTCTACACGTCGGGCACCACCGGTAAGCCGAAGGGGATTGTCCACACCACCGGTGGCTACATGGTGGGCACGTACGCCACGACCAAGTACGTCTTCGACATCCGCGACGAGGACGTCTTCTGGTGTACAGCCGACCTCGGCTGGGTGACCGGCCACAGCTACAACGTCTACGGCCCGCTGTTGAACGGGGCCACAAGCGTGCTCTCCAACCCGCAGATCGGCCGCGAGCGGTACTGGGCCATCATCGAGAAGCTGGGCGTCAACATCTTCTACACCGCTCCCACGGCCATCCGCACCTTCATGCGCTGGGGCCCCGACTGGCCCAAGCGCTTCGACCTGTCCTCCCTTCGCCTCCTCGGCACCGTCGGCGAGCCCATCAATCCCGAGGCCTGGATGTGGTACTGGGACAACATCGGCGGCGGGCGCTGCCCTGTCGTCGACACATGGTGGCAGACGGAGACCGGCCAGATCCTCATCACGCCCCTGCCCGGCATCACCACGCTCAAGCCCGGTTCCGCCACTTTTCCCTTCCCCGGCCTAGACGCGGATATCGTCGACGAGCAGGGCAACTCAGTCCCACTCGGAGGCGGCGGGTACCTGGTGCTAAAGACCCCGTGGCCAGCGATGCTCCGCACCCTCTACAAGGACCCCGACCGCTACGTGGAAACGTACTGGAGCCGCTTCCCTGGCATGTACTTCACCGGCGATGGCGCCAAGCGCGATGAGCAGGGCTACTTCTGGCTCCTCGGTCGCGTGGACGACGTCATGAACGTGGCCGGCCACCGCCTCTCGACCATGGAGATCGAGAGCGCCCTGGTGGACCACCCCGCTGTCGCCGAGGCCGCCGTCATCGGACGGAGCGATGAGGTCAAGGGGCAAGCCGTCGCCGCCTTCGTCACCATCAAGGAGGGCATCGAGCAGACCGATGCGCTGAAGGCGCAGCTCCGCGAGCACGTCACCCGCAAGATCGGCATCGTCGCCCGCCCCGACGACGTCCTCTTCGCCGCCGAGTTGCCCAAGACCCGCTCCGGCAAGATCATGCGGCGCCTCCTCCGCGACGTGGCCGAGGGCCGCGCGCTCGGCGATGTCACCACCCTCGCCGACCCCACCGTCGTCCAGACGCTGAAGGACAAGTACGAGTCAGAGGAGGCCTGAACCGAGCCAGCGCCTTCCAGCGCGCACTCCGTATGGGCTTGTCATGCAAGAGCAAGAAGATCGCCGACTCACTGGAGAGCTCCGCGCAGAGCTTGACGCGCTACGAGAACGTGTCTCCCAGGGTCAGTTGCTCCCCGACAGTACCGAAATCATCCGACAAGCCCGAGAACAACGCACTCGCGACCTAGAACGAGCGATCTATGGCGAAAAAGCCTGGCTCTGGCGTCAGCGCCCTGACCTCGCCCTGCGCGACTTCGACGACTTCGTCGCCTGGCTAAACGACGTCGGCTTGGCGCTGTTCCTGCCCAAGCGCGGCGTCCTGCTCCCCTCGGCGCGCGAAGCGGTGCTCGGCCGACCCTACCAAGGCGGCCCGGTCTGGATGACCGAAGAGTGGGGCGAGCTCGGCGGCCTCTGGCAATGGAAGGACCGCCTGGGCACGGAGCGACTCGGTTACTACGGCATCGGCCTCCTGCCACACTTGTCTTTCGTATCTCTCACCCTGCTGCCCTCTCTCCTTGCTCTCACTTCTTCCCGCGGCCGCCTCGCCTCTTCCCGCGGCCGCCTCGCCGGTCTGTATGAGGAGGGCTATCTCACTCGCGATGCCCATCGCCTCCATGAAATGCTCACAGAGCGTGGCGCGATGGGACGGAACGCCCTGCGCCGCCTGGCGGGACTGAGCGCCGCTCGCCTGGGCCGCGGCCTCAGGGAGTTGGAGGCTGACGGTCTGATCGCCCGGGTCGGGGTCGACGATTCCGCCCCCGGCTGGCCCTCCACCATCTATGCCACGTTCGAGGAAGCCTATCCAGCTGCTGTGGATGAGGCCGCACACCTACAAGACGAAGACGCACGCAGACGTGTCCTCTCCGCATACTTACGTCTCGTCCCAGATGCCACCGACCGTGACGCACGGAGGGCCCTCGGCTGGCCGCTCGCCGCCATCGAAGGCACTCGCTCGAGGCTCGCGTAGCTCCACCCGGCGACGTTTCGGTTTGTCGCCCCTTCGTGTAGCATTGGCCCATGACCATAGTGGTTGGCATAGACCTCGCGGGCGCGCCCGATTACGGGACCAAGCGGTACAACCGCGTTGGGCTCGCCGCCCTCGATCAACACCTGTCCGTCATTGACGCTGCTGGCGGGCGCTTCAATGACGACGAGATCCTGCGCTTCGTCGAGCGACAGCACCCGGACGTCGTCGCCATCGACGCCCCTCTGAGCTTCCCCGCGACTGGCGCTCTCCGTGAAGTCGACCGTATCCTTGCCCGGCGGGGCTTCCGCCCGTATCCACCCCTCCTGCCCTCGATGGTCGCCCTCACCAAACGAGGCATCGCTCTGCGAGCCGCTTTGGAGGCAACCGTCCCGCGCGTCATCGAGACCTACCCAGGAGCAGCCCAGGATACTTTGGGGTTGCCCCGCAAGCACGTTTCACGCCAGCAGCTCGCCACTGGGTTGAGACATCTCGGCGTCCATCCCCTGGAGACGCTGGACAGCGACGTCCTGGACGCCGTCACTGCTTCCTACGTAGCCCACTGCTACCTGACGGGCGCCTTCGAGGCTATCGGCCCGCCCCATGACGTGCAGGTCATCAACCCGCGCCCGGAAGCGCTTGCCCCGAGCCACGGCACACACCCCCTCCGCCCCATCGATCCAGAACGCCGCTACCACAACTACGAAGGCCGCTTTCCGCCGCTGACCATCGGAGGCACGAGCGTGGGCTTGCCCCCAGAGAGCAGCATCACGCACCCGAAGCGCATTACCGACACGACCCTTCGCGATGGCGCCCAGGACCCGCGCTTTGCCCTCTTCCCCTTCGAAGCCAAGCTCCGTTATGTGGACTTGCTCCACCGTTTGGACAATGACACCGGGCGAATCGAACAAATCGAGGTGTTCATCTACCAGGAGCGCGATCGCCATTTGCTAGCCCAACTGCTGGAACGGGGCTACCGCTATCCCGAGATCACGACCTGGACGCGCGCAACTCCCAAGGACATCCGCGACCTGGTCGACATCGCCGGCGGCGCCATTACGGAGACAGGGATACTCGCCTCTGCCTCAGACCACCACATCTTCGACAAGCTGGGCTTCCGCTCCAAGCAGGAGGCCATCGACAAGTACCTGCAGCCCATCGTGACCGCCATGGAGCATGGCATCCGCCCGCGCGTCCACCTGGAGGACTGCACCCGCGCCGACATCGAAGGCTGGGTCCTGCCCTTCATGGAGCGCGTGCTCGTGGAGACCGGGGGCCAGGCGCGGTTCCGCATCTGCGACACCATCGGCGATGCCGTGCCCGATCCCAGCGTGCCATCCCCCCTCGGCGTGCCGGCGCTCGTTAGCCTGCTCCTCCGCGAGACCGGCGCCGAGCTGGAGTTCCACGGCCACAACGACTTTGGCCTTGGCACTGCCAACAGCCTCGCTGCTTGGCTCTATGGCTGCAAGCGGGTCAACTGCGCTTTCGCTGGCCTCGGTGAGCGCACCGGCAACACCGCCCTCGAGCAGATGCTCGCGCTTTCCATCCGCCTCTGGGGGGACCCGGGCCTCGACTTGTCGGCTCTTCAGGAGATCGCCGAGCTGATCGAGCGCGAGGTCGTGCCGCTGAACGAGAAGCAGCCGGTCATCGGCTCGACCATCTTCCTGACCCAGGCCGGCCTGCATCAAACGGGCATGGAGCGCCAGAAAGAGGCCCCGGGCGGCCTCATCTACCTGCCCTACGCGCCCGAGCTTGTGGGGCGCGAGGCAGGCGAGCTGCACCGCATCGGCGCTCTTTCCGGCATGGACGGCCTTGTCGCGGTCCTCAACGCCGAGCACCAGCGCCGCACCGGCCGTCCTGGCCCTTACTCGCTGACGAGCCGCGCCGTGAAACGCGCCTACGACACGATCCAGGCGGCTTACGACGGGGAATGGGATGCGGCAGCCGGCCGGCCCACCAACGAGCGCCGCTCGTTCTTCGACCCGGGCGAGCTTTGGGAGTTGGCGCAGCGCTAGCCGCTAGCGCCCATCAACCGCCATTCGAATCGCCGCCGGTAACTCCGGGAACTGCTCCAACCAGGCCACCCGCTCGAGACGAACCGTCTCCAGCAGCTCACCATAAACAGCAGCGCCCCCGTAGATGCGGTACGGGTCGTACAAGTCAAGATCGACGCCCGCCAGGCCGAGCGGCGTCTCGTACCCGAGCACGTCATCCAGGTGCCACCTCACTTCGTCCCGCATGACGAGCTCTACAGCACGCAGCGTGACCGCTGGCGGGATCTTGACCCCGCCTTCCAATCCTCCCACCGTTCCCGTATTAAGGAGATGCACCCGCACCTGCGGGTTCTGCGAGAGAAACCGGTAGAGGAACTCGCCCTGCCTGTGGTGCTCCCCCAGGATGAAGGGGTCGAAGCCGACGACCCGCTGTGACTGGCCGGCCCGAGCCGGATCATCGGCCGATGTGAATGTGGACTCGCCCAGCATCAGGAAGGCCGCCGCCTGCGCCGGCGAGGTGAGGCGCCCGACCGGCGGCAGCTCGTGTCGCCGTGTCACGAAGAAGATGACGTCCACACGCGCCAAGTCGACGGCGTCGCCGCCCGTGTGCGGGATGGCCCAGCGCTGCACCACCGCGCGCCCGTTCGTCGTCAGGGTCCAGTTGTCAAAATCGAGGCGTCCGTCCTCGGTCACCCACACGTTCTCCGCGATCGCTTCGGGCTGCTGGGCTGCGCCGAGCAGCGTCGGCTGTCCGGTGATGCCGTCCGTCTTCACATAGAACGCCTTCTCCGTGCCGTACGTGTAGCCCGCAGCGGTCAGCATGTTGATGTCGTCTTGCAGCACCGTGATGCCCTCAGGGGAACGCAGCCCATGCTCGCTCAAGCCAATGGTGGTCTTCCCCGTCCCGCTCAGACCGAAGACCAGCGCGCCTCGCGTCTGCGAGCCCCTCTCGCCTTGTAGGTGAAACAGCTTGCTGGCCGCGTGGATGCCCAGACCGTCGCGGTGCTCCCGCATCAAATGCATCGCCGCGCGCAGGCTGCCCATCTTCGCCTCGCCATAGTAGTCGGAGCCGAGGACGTACGTATACACCTTGTGTTCGTCAGGCGCGGGATGCACGTAGATGCCGAGCTCCGGCCACTCCGGCACCTGAACCACCACAATGTCGGGCTCCGGATCGCGTTCCGTCGGGTCGAACATGTTGCGGCGCATCATGTGGGCCAGGCGTGCGTAAGGACGCGTCACGTAGTAGCGAACGCGAAAGCGGTTGTCAGGATGAGAGCAGATCTCCTGGTCGACCATCAGCAGGTCGGCGCTCTGCAGATAGTCGCGCACCTCCGACATCTGCTGCGCGACCCGCTCGTCGGGTTCCTGCACCACGTATGTCCGGGCAGCGCTGCGGGAACGAATGCGGCTATGGTAGACCGCGACACCCTGGCGGTTCGGTACTTCGTCGTGGCGCGCAAGCGTGCGAAGTTCCTCAGCGGACAGGTTCCGCCAGGTATTCGCAGCACTCAGGCGATCACGGAACACTCCCGACATCTCCCAGCCCTCCTCTACGATCGCCGCAACTCCGGCGCTCGTGCCAAGACAAGCAGCATCAGCGCCACGCAAATGAGACCACCCATCGCCACGGCGTACTTCGTCGTGATGAACTCGGCGGCGGCACCGCCGCCGATCTGGCCCACCGGTTGCATGCCGAAAATGACCATCCGGATGCTCAGCACCCGTCCTCTTAGCTCATCGGGAACGACCAGCTGCACCATTGTGAAGTTCGTGGTGAGGAACAACGTGCCGAAGACGCCGACGGTGAATGCGATCAGCACCGAGCTCCAGAAGGCCGGCGACAGTGCGAACAACGTCACCGCAAGTCCATAGCTCAGGCTCCCGCCGACCATGACCGCCGTGCTTGGCCGTTCGCTCTTCTGCAGCGAGAGGAACACCACGCCCGCCAGCGACCCTATGCCGACCGCACCCTGGAGGATGCCGAGACCTTGCGGGCCGGCCTGAAGGTCCCGCGCGAAGACGGGCATGAACGACTGGAACGGCATTGCGAACATGGTGCCAGCTGCGCCTAGCGCGATGAGCGCAAGCACGACGGCGCTCCCTCGCACGTAGCGCATCCCTTCGAGGAACTCTTGGAACGGCGAGTGGACCTCGCCGTTCCGCTCCGCTGTCCGCTGCTCGCGGACGCGCAGCAGAAGGAACGGCGACGGCAAAGCAAGGACTGCCGTCGCCAACAGGGCCGCGCCCTCACCCCACGCGCCGATGAGCACCCCACCGAGCGCTGGCCCAACGATCTGCGCCGTGCTGAACACGCCGTTGGTCAGGACGATGCCGTTCATAGTATCGGCGACAGGCACGAGCCGTGGCACCATGGACTGCCTCGCCGGCATCGCCAGGGCAAACGATATGCCCGATGCAAGCGAGAGCAACAGCAGCGACCACCGGTCCAGCGAGTGGCTCATGAACAGGCCCGTGAGCAGGAGATACCCTGCCAGCTGCACCACCTCGTTCGTGAGCACGATGTTGCGTCGCCGGAACCGGTCGGCGAGCACCCCCCCGACGAACGACAGCACCAGCGACGGCGCCTGAAACGCGGCGGCCACGAGGCCGACCCAGAGCGGCGAGCCCGTCAGTTGCAGCGCAAGCCAGCCCCGCACCAAGAACTGCATCATCCATGGCGTGAAGGTGAACAGCGACGCAAGCCAGAAGTAGCGGTACGACCGGTAACGCAGGGAGCGGAGGGCACTGGAGGCAGGCCACGCCGAATCTAGCGCGACTGGCTCCCTGTCGCTAGATGCCGACGGCGGCGCCTGCAGCACGCCCACGGCGTCCTCAGGAGGCCGGGTCGGTCTGGCCACTAAGGCCGTCGCTCGTTCTCGCCTAAAACAAGACCACTCCGAACGGAGTGGCCCTCGTTTTGTGCGGCGCGCTGAGTCAACGGGTTTCGGCGACAAACGCCCGGATTGCGCGACCAAGCCTCGCCTGGTGCTTCGGCCATGTGCACCTCAAGGTGGCACTAGAAACGTGGTGGAGCTGAGGGGACTCGAACCCCTGACCTCTTGCATGCCATGCAAGCGCTCTTCCGTTTGAGCTACAGCCCCATGATTACTCCCATGTTAGCCGAAGGGCGTCGGTGGTCGCAAGACCCCATTCGCTTGTGACCCCCTCCGTCCGCCTGCTATGATGAGCAAACGTATTGTCTCATATGCAACGTCATGCCTCGCCCATGAACCGCCTCGCCCTCACCTTCGCGCGCCTGCGCAAAGCGCGCGACGTGGGCCTGTTCCCCTACCTCATGGTGGGCTATCCCTCCGTGGAAGCGACACTTCGGCTCGTCCCCGCCCTCGTCGAGGCCGGCGCCGACGCCTTCGAGCTGGGCGTGCCCTTCAGCGATCCCCTAGCGGACGGTCCCGCCATCCAGAAGGCGGGCTTCCACGCCCTCGCTCAGGGAGTGACGCTCCAGACGGTCCTCGACGCATGCAGGACATTGCGTGACCACGTCGAGGTGCCGTTGCTCATCATGAGCTACTACAACCTCCTGCTGCGCTACGGCCTCGACCGTTTCGCCGCCGCCGCGGCCGGCGCGGGAGCCGACGGCGTTATCGTTCCCGACCTACCCCCAGAGGAGGCCGGTCCTCTCCGGAGGGCATGCCGGACTTCTGGCTTGGACCTCATCATGTTGCTTGCGCCCACCTCCTCCGATGAGCGCCTCCGGCGCATCGCCGCCGACGCCAGCGGCTTCCTCTACTGCGTCAGCCTGACCGGCGTCACCGGCTCCCGCGACGAGCTCGCTGCCAGCCTGCCCGTCTTTCTGGAGAGGGTGCCCCGCGTCACCGACCTCCCGCTGGCCGTCGGCTTCGGCATCTCGCGCCGCGAACACGTCACGTCTATCGCCCCTTATGCCCAAGCCGCGATCGTCGGCAGCGCCCTCGCCGACCTCTTGGCCCGCACCCCAGCCGACAAGCAGACCGTCGCGGCCGGCGCCTTCATCGCCGACCTGAAAGGGCGCCGAGTCGCCGAGCCCGTCGGCGTCGGCAGGCCCAGGTGATGGATACCTCCGGCCGGCTTCGCTGCCTTGGCGTGAGGGGCGCCACCGTGGCCCAGGACAACACCGCCGAGGCCATCCTGGGCGCCACCCGCGAGCTCCTTCGCCAGATGATGACCGCCAACGGCTTCGCCCAGGATGACGTCGCGGCCGCCTTCTTCACCACCACGCCTGACCTCACCGCCACGTTTCCCGCCAGGGCGGCACGGCAGCTCGGCTGGGCCAGCGTGGCCATGCTCGACGGCCACGAGATGGACGTGCCCGAGGGTCTGCCCCGCTGCATCCGCGTCCTGGTTCTCATTAACACGACGCGCACCACCGACGAACTGGTGCCAGTCTATCTTCGCGGTGCCGAGCTGCTACGCACACCTGTCGAACTAGTGGAGGACTGATATGGGGTTTCCAGCGGTTGGGAGAGGGAGGAAGTGATGATCGTTGTCATGCAGCTGGGGGCAACACAGGCGGAGGCCGACGCCGTCATCGAGCGACTGCATGAGCTTGGCCTCCAGGAGAACGTGTCCGCAGGCGTCGAGCGCACGGTCATCGGCGTCGTTGGCCAGGTCTATCCCGAGCTCAAGGAGCAGTTGGAGTTGCTGCCGGGCGTCTCTGAGGTCGTTCGAGTGAGCCGACCGTACAAGCTCGCCAGCCGCGAGTTCCAGCCCGTCGACACTCTCGTCCGCGTGGGAGACGTGGTCATCGGTGGGCCCGAAGTTGTCGTCATCGCCGGCCCCTGCGCCGTCGAGACCGAGCAGCAGGTCATCTCCACCGCCCACGCCGTCAAGATGGCCGGCGCTCGCCTGCTGCGCGGTGGCGCTTTCAAGCCGCGCAGCTCGCCGTACTCCTTCCGCGGTCTCGGCGAGGAGGGCCTGCGCCTCCTCGCAAAGGCCCGCGACGAGACCGGACTTCCCGTCGTCACCGAGGTGCTCGCCCCGAACCACGTGGACCTAGTCGCCCAGTACGCCGACGTCCTCCAGATCGGCACCCGCAACATGCAGAACTTCATCCTCCTCGACGAGGTCGGCCGCACCCGCAAGCCGGTCATCCTGAAGCGCGGCCTGACCGCCACCATCGAAGAGTGGCTCCTCGCCGCAGAGTACATTCTCTCGCAAGGCAACCGGCAGGTCATCCTCTGCGAGCGGGGCATCCGCACCTTCGAGACCTACACCCGCAACACCATGGACATCAGCGCCATCCCCGTTATGGAGCGCCTGAGCCACCTCCCCGTCATAGCCGACCCAAGCCACGGCACGGGCCGCTGGCATCTTGTCTCGCCGGTGGCGCTGGCGGCAGTCGCGTCAGGGGCGGACGGCCTCCTCATCGAGGTGCATCCCGACCCTGACCACGCCCTCAGCGATGGGCCGCAGTCCCTCACCTTCGAGAACTTCCACCGCATGATGGTCGCGCTGCAGGGCATAGCCCAGGCCATCAACAGGCCCATCCGCGCTCCTCAGGCGCTGCCGGCTTAGCCACCACCCCGCTCTCGGATGCCCGACACAGCGAGTCACGGTCAAGAGGCGGAACCCTTCGCGTCCCTCCGCGACAGCCTAACCACCGAGGAACACCTGTCTCCACCCGTCACTGCGGCCTGGCGGCACATGATCGCCGCGCCGTCCCTGTCGGTCGTCGCCCTGGGCCGCTTCGTCAGCGATGTCGCCTGGCTGCTCTGGCAGAAGTCCGCCGCCCTGCTGCCACGCCCGCAGCTCCTCCAGGAAGACCGCGAGCCGCCCCCACTCGATCTCGCGGCGCTGCGCCAAGAGATGGCGGCGCTTCGGCAGGCCGCGGTTTGGTTAGGCCGGCGCGAGGTAGCGCACCTGCGCTCCTTTGCCCGACCGGCAGCACTCGTCGAGCAGCCTATCGACGTCGAGACCTCCCTGGCAGACCTCCGCCTCGATTCGCTCGCGGAGGCGTACCGTCTCCTCTTGGCCCGACAGCTGCCGCCCACGGTGCCGGTCGCCAGCGACCCGTATCCTCTGGAGCAGATGCTTGCTCAGCTCCGCGACCATCTTACAGACCGACCTTCGCTGTCTTTCCAGGAGTTACTGGATCGGTATCAGGACCGTCGCCAGCAGGTGGCGTGCTTCCTGGCGCTCCTCGAACTCGCCCGACGGGGTGAGGTGACCGCGCAACAGCAGCGGTTGTGGGGGGATATTTTGATCGAGCGACGCCCCCGCTTCCTTGGCCGCTCAACAACCGACTCCACATGACCCGCGACGAGCTGCTCACGCGGATGAATGCCGGGCGTGAGCGCCTCTGGTCCGCCATCGATGGCCTCGACGCGGAAGCGCTGGCCCTGCCCGGCGTCAACGGCGAATGGGCGGCAAAGGACGTCCTCGCGCACATGGCCTGCTGGGAGGAGCACGCCAGCCAGCGGCTCCGGCTCATCGCCGAGGGTCGCGCCGAGCAGATCCACTACTATGGCAGCGGAGAGATAGACGACATCAACGCGCAGGTGTTCGCCGAGCGCCGCCCCTGGACCGTCGCTGAGGCCGAGCAGGCCCTTCGTCTCGCCCGCCGGCGCCTCCTCGAAGACCTGGCGGCGCTCACCGACGAGCAGCTTGGCTCCAGCCCCGCCGGCATCCCCGTGCTTGCCTGGCTCGCCGCCGACACCTTCGAGCACGACCAGGAGCACTTGCCCCAGATCACCGCCTGGCGAGAGCGGCTCAGCTGATTCCATGCCCGCCAAAGAGGGCGATCGTAGGCAATGTCGTTGCCGCGATTGTTCCCGCAGTCGTTGCAGCCACTGCCTGCACACAGCGGCCCTCCTTGCATTGTAGCGATCAAACGCGCTTCCGACGCCCGGCTGCCTGCGGAAACACCACACCGCTTGCCTCCCGACGGGTCGTGCTGTAGAATCCGACCATGGATCAGCGCTTGACCCTCGCCCTTAGACACGCGCCTCGCGGGCGGCCGAGGGAGGCCGTTCAGTAGCACCCGTCTACCCCATACGAGGCGACCCCGAGCGATCGGGGTCTTTTGTTAGCCATACCCAGGAGACCTTGCCATGGCAGAGCGCTACAACCCCGCTGAGATCGAGACCCGCTGGCAGCAGCGTTGGGAAGAGGACCGGCTCGACGAGGCTCACATCGACCCCTCAAAGCCAAAGTGGTACTTCCTCACCATGTTCCCCTACACCTCCGGCGACCTCCACATCGGCCACTGGTACGCCGAAGCGCCGGCCGACGCTGCGGCCCGCTACCGGCGCATGAAGGGCTACAATGTGCTGCGCCCCTTCGGCTACGACTCGTTCGGCCTGCCTGCAGAGAACGCCGCCATCGAGGCGGGCGTCCATCCTCATACGTGGACCGTCGAGAACATTGCTCGCATGCGTAACCAGCTCAAGACCATGGGCTGCATGTTCGACTGGTCGAAGGAGGTCGCCACCTATCTCCCGGAGTACTACCGCTGGAACCAGTGGTTCTTCCTCCAGTTCTACAAGCGCGGCTTGGTCTACAGGGCGAAGGCACCCGCCAACTGGTGCCCCCACTGCCAGACGGTGTTGGCCAATGAGCAGGTGGAGAACGGCGCCTGCGAGCGCTGCCACACGCCGGTCACCCGGCGCGACCTCGACCAGTGGCTGATCCGCATCACCAACTACGCCGAAGAGCTGCTCGACTTTAGTCAACTCCAGTGGCCTGAGAAGATCCTCCTGATGCAACGAAACTGGATCGGCCGCAGCGAAGGTGTCGATCTGGAGTTCCCCCTGGATCCTTCGACAGGCTCAGGACAAGCGCTTGAAGAGAAGAGCATCCACGTCTTCACGACGCGGCCCGACACGGTCTACGGCGTCACCTTCATGGTGCTGGCGCCGGAGCATGGTCTCGTCGCAGGTCTGACCACTGACGAGCGTCGGGCCGAGGTCGAGGCCTACGTTGAGCAGGCCCGTCGCCAGACCGAGATCGAGCGCACCTCCACGGAGCGCGAGAAGACGGGCGTCTTCATCGGCGCCTATTGCCGCAACCCGTTCAGCGGGCAGCGTGTGCCCATCTTTGTGGCCGACTACGCTCTGGTCTCCTATGGCACAGGCGCGGTCATGGGCGTGCCCGCCCACGACTACCGCGACTTCGCCTTCGCTGCTAGGTACGACCTCCCGGTGATCGCCGTCATTGCACCGCCGAATTGGCAGCCGGGCCAAGCGCTGCCCGACGCCTTCGTTGGCCCGGGGCCTATGGTCAATTCCGGCTCCTTCGACGGCACTTTCACGCCGGGCGACTGGTCAAAGCTGTCCGAGTTCGAGCAGCGCGCGCTGGCCGAACGCTGGGCCTTCGATTTCGAGCAGATGGCGGAGCGCGTCCGCCGTGAGCGAGGAGATGGCATCGCCGCAGTCGCCTCTGAGGCCGAGCGACGCGGCTGGGGCCGCCGCACGGTCACCTATCACTTACGAGACTGGCTGATCTCACGCCAGCGCTACTGGGGGACCCCCATCCCGGTCGTCTACTGCGAGGAACACGGAGTAGTGCTGGTGCCCGAGGACCAGCTTCCCGTGCTTCTGCCACCGGACGCCGAGTTCCGCCCCACCGGCGAGTCGCCGCTGGCGTCGCACGAGGCCTTCGTCAACACCACCTGCCCCCAGTGTGGGCGTCCCGCTCGCCGCGAGACCGACACCATGGACACGTTCGTGGACTCGTCCTGGTACTTCCTTCGCTACATCAACCCCACTTATGACCGTGGACCCCTCGACCCGAACGCTGCGCGATACTGGCTGCCCGTCGACCAGTACACGGGCGGCGCCGAGCATGCGGTCAAGCACCTACTGTACGCCCGCTTCTTTTGGAAGGTGTGTCGTGACCTGGGGCTGGTCCAGGGAGACGAGCCCTTCGCGCGCCTCTTCAATCAGGGCATAATCCTGGCCGAGGACCGTCAGAAGATGAGCAAGAGCCGTCCCGAGTTCGTGGTTGCGCCCGACGAGCTGCTGGCCAACGTCGGGGCCGATGCCGTGCGCGCCTTCCTCATGTTCATCGGCCCCTGGGACCTAGGCGGGAGCTGGAGCCGCCAGGGTATCCAGGGCATCTCCCGCTGGCTCCAGCGCGTCTGGAGCCTCGTTCTGGCCGGGCGGCCCCACGCGAACGACGAAGCGCCGCTCACCGACCGCAGGCAGTTGCAGCAGCGCCTTCACCAGACAATCCGTAAGGTCGAAGGCGACCTCGAGGACTTCCGCTTCAATACCGCGATCGCCGCGCTGATGGAGTACAGCAACTTCCTCCAGGAGGCGCGGGTCGAGAGCGAGGAGGACTGGGACGAGGCCATCGACGTGCTGCTGCGGCTCATGGCGCCATTCACTCCCCACATCGCCGAGGAGCTTTGGACGCGCCTGGGCAAGTCGTACAGCATCCACCAACAGCCCTTCCCAGCCTGGGACTCGGCCCTGGCGGACGCCGAGGAGGTGACGCTCGTCGTCCAAGTGAACGGGCGCGTCCGCGACCGCTTGCTGGTGCCAGTCAGCATCAGCGAATCCGAGGCGAGGACGCTGGCGCTCCAGAGCGAGCGCGTGCGGTCGCACCTGACTGCCGAGGTGGAGCGGCTCGTCTATGTGCCGGGCCGGCTCATCAACATTGTCACCCGCTAGCCAAGGCCGCTAGCTGGGCAGTTGGGCCCACTGCTGTTCCAGACAGGATCCGACCGCTCGGACGGAGAGCCGGGCACCTGGCAACCGCGCAAATGAGCTT
>DATDQG010000091.1:0-16217 GCA_035292365.1 Dehalococcoidia bacterium | reverse complement strand
CCCTCATGCAGGAGACCGTGGCGACGGTGGTGGCGAACGAGGAGCTGATGCCTGGGACGCATGTCCTTTGGCTGGAGGCGCCGGCGGTGGCGCGGGCGGCGAAGCCGGGCCAGTTCCTCATGGCGCGGGGTTGGCCTCGGTACGATCCCGTGCTGCGCCGACCCCTGAGCATCCACCGCGTGGAGCGGCCGCGGCGGGGGACGCCTACTCGGTGTGCAGTGATGGCCTCCGAGGGCGGGCGAGGGACCGGCTTGCTGGCGCGGGCTCAGCCGGGCGACGTCTGGGACGTCCTGGGGCCGCTGGGTCATGGCTACGCCATCGAGACGAAGGCGCGCAACCTGCTCTTGATCGGCGGCGGCCTTGGCCTGTCGCCGCTCGTGATGCTGGCCGAGGAGGCAGTGGGTCAGGGGCGGGCCGTGACGCTCCTGCAGGGGGCCACGAGCGCGGCGGGCCTGTACCCGAGCCACCTGCTGCCGCCCGAGGTCGAGACGTTCGCCGTCACGGGCGATGGCTCTGCCGGCCGCATCGGGAGGCTGAGCGACCTTGTGCCGGAGTACCTGTCGTGGGCCGACCAGGTCTTCGCCTGCGGCTCGTGGGGCCTGTATGAGAGCCTCGCCGGCCACGCGGTGCTGTTTCAGGGCAAGTCGTTTCAGGTGCTGGCGGAGGTCACGGCGATGGGCTGCGGCTTCGGCGTCTGCCTGGGCTGCACGGTCGAGACGGCGCGCGGCTACCGGCTTGTCTGCACCGAGGGGCCGCGCTTCGAGCTGCTCGACCTCTTCCCGCCGGGGAGGGCGCTGCGGCACCCGCTGCTGTAGTTTGTAGGATGGGTGGTGCATCCTGGGTTCTTCCCACCCACCCGCCCAGTGACGTACTGGGGGACACCCCCAAGCCCCCGTCAAAGGGGCTTCGCCCCTCTGAACTCCCCCTGCTGCCTGCGCGGGTGACGTGCTGGTCGTCTGACCCGCCCGCCCAGTAACGTACTGGGAGACACTCCTTCGGCGGCCTCAGGAAGACGGGGTTACCAGGGAGAGGAGACCTCGCCCCTACGGCGGACCGGTCGTGCGCTCTTACGATGTGGGTCCAGGCTGAAGCCAGGCCCGTTGGAGACCGAGGGCGAGGAGTGGCGCTATAGCAATGGATGGGGCTGGTTGAGCTAGCTCTCGCCTGTGGGGGGCGTGGAGGAGTCCTCGGCTGGCAGGGGCTGCTGACGATGGTTGTCCACGTTCGCGGCGAACTGTTTCACGGCCTCGTAGACGCGCCACATGTGGTCGTCGGGCATGTCGGTGAAGACGTAGGGTGGGATCTGGTAGCCGCCGAAGACGTCGATGATGGACGTGTTGTCGTCGATGCAGAAGTCCGGCGTTACCGGGATGCCGAGGAACTGCAGCTCATCGTGGTGGTTGCTGAGCGGCTTGAGAAAGATGCCAGAGATAAACTCGCCAAGGCGAAAGTAGTTGGCGATCTCCCAGGGAGCACGGACGCCGGACCAAACGAAGACCTTGTGGCCGTCCTCAGTGAGCTTCTGGAAGACCTCTCGAACGCCTGGACGGAGCTGGGCGTTCGAGCCCACCAGCGTGAAGTCCGTATCGAAGAAGATATTCAAGCGCTGCCTCCGGCTGCTGTTCCACAGGTGACATAGAAACGCGGCCACCTGGAGGCGCCGCGAAGCTGCATCCTTGCGTTCGGCAACCGACGGTTAGCGTAACATTCCGCGTGTTGGAGTGTCAACGTCGGCGCGGGTTGCCACCTGTTGCCAGACTAGGGCAGAATGTGGATAATGAAAACCGCAGGGCTTTCCGCTGTTGTCCCTCGTCCCATACGGCCACGTTCGTGCGCCCCACTGTAGCTCCCCTCGGACCAACTGAATGCGCTTGTTCCTAGACACCGCCAATATTGAGGAGATTCGCGAGGCTGCCTCTTGGGGCGTTGTCAACGGTATCACGACGAACCCTACCCTTGTCGCCCAGGCCAAGCATCGCGATCTCAAGTCCGCGATCATGGAGATCGTAGCCCTGGTACCGGGCCATGTCTCCGTTGAAGTGACCGCTTTGGAGCCCGAAGGGATGCTGCTAGAGGCGCGCGAGTACGCCCGGTGGTCGAACCAGGTGGTAGTGAAGCTGCCGGCGACAGCGGCTGGGTTGCAGGCCCTGACCCAGTTGGGTCAGGAAGACATCGCGGTCAACATGACGCTTTGCTTCTCCGCGAACCAGGCCATCCTGGCCGCGATCGCGGGGGCTGCCTACATCAGCCCGTTCGTTGGGCGGCTCGACGACGTCGGCCACGACGGTATGGCCCTGGTCGCTGAGATCGTGGGCATCTACCGCACTTATCAGTTTCGGACACAGGTACTCGCGGCGAGCCTGCGTCATCCTCTGCACGTGATCGCCGCCGCTAAAGCGGGCGCCCAGGTCGCCACGATGCCATTCCGCGTCTTGCAGCAAATGATTCAGCATCCCCTCACAGATGTGGGCCAGGAGCGCTTCTTGAAGGACTGGCGGACGCTTCACTCGTGAATCGAAGGCGTGAGTACCCCTCAACACGGCCATCTCGCCCGCGACGCGCGTTGACCCCGCGTCGTGAGGTTGCTATACTCCCGCGCAGCCTTCCCAGTGGGGAGGAGGAGATATCGGTGGAAACCTCGCTTAGTATCGCTGATCTTGAAACGCGTACGCGCGAAGACCTGCAGGAGATGGCGCGTGGCCTCGGCGTTTCGGGTGTCAGCGCTCTGACAAAACCCGACTTGATTCATCGACTGGTGCAGGCGCAGAGCGAACGGCAGGGAGCGATCATCACCGGCGGCGTCCTGGAGATCACGGACGAGGGCTACGGGTTCCTGCGCCGACCGGACCTGCGGCCAGCCATCAGCGACGTCTACGTGTCGCAATCGCAGGTGCGCCGGTTTGCCCTGCGGATGGGCGATCTCGTCACCGGCCAGGCGCGGCCCCCCAAGGAGGGCGAGCGGTACCATGGCCTGCTCCGGGTGGAGACGGTGGATGGCCTCGACCCTGAGGTCGCGAAGGCGCGGCCTTACTTCGAGCAGCTGACGCCGACTTTCCCGGACAAGATGTTCGACCTTGAGACGACGTCCGATAATTACACAACGAGGCTTATCAACCTCGTGGCGCCCATTGGGCGCGGCCAGCGCGGCCTTATCGTCTCGCCGCCGAAGGCAGGCAAGACCACCATCCTGAAGCAGATCGCCAACGCCATCACCGCGAACTACCAGGATGCCACACTGATGGTGCTCTTGATCGGCGAGCGGCCGGAGGAAGTGACGGACATGCGCCGATCGGTGAAGGGTGAGGTCATCGCCTCGACCTTCGACGAGCCGATGGAAGACCACATCCGCGTGGCCGAGCTTGCCCTGGAACGGGCAAAGCGCCAGGTCGAAGCGGCGCACGATATGGTGATCCTCCTGGATGGCATTACCCGCCTGACTCGCTCGTACAACCTGGCTCTTCCTCCCAGCGGCCGCACGCTCTCCGGCGGCATCGATACCGTTGCGCTTTATCCGCCCAAGCGCTTCTTCGGCGCGGCCCGTAACACCGCCGAAGGCGGCAGTCTCACCATCATCGCGACTTGTCTGGTTGACACGGGGAGTAGGATGGACGAGGTGATCTACGAGGAGTTCAAGGGCACGGGCAACTGGGAGTTGCAGCTGGACCGCCGCCTGGCGGAACGGCGCTTCTTCCCTGCCATCGATATCCTGCGTAGCGGCACGCGCCGCGAAGAGTTGCTGCTGGACGAGCAGACCCTCCGTCAGGTATGGTTGCTGCGCCGCATGGTGTCGATGATGGGCAGCAACGTTGCCAATCCTACCGAGGCAACCGAACGGGTCATTGAGCGCATGTCTCGCACCGCGAACAACGCTGAGTTTCTAGCGACGCTGCACCGCGAGGTATAGGCAGCAGATGACCGGTACGTCTTGACGGTCTACAACGAGAGCATCTCTCGAGGGGCTGCGCTGGCGGCGCAGCCGTCCATCGCGGTCGCGACGCCACGACTGGCGCCGCGGCATCTCAATCACCTCGTCGTTCTGGCCCTCACGGCGACGGCGATGCTGGGCACGAACCATCTTGTAGCGTTCCTCACGGCAGACCCACGCTTCGCTCTCGCCGGGCCGGTTCAAGAGAGCGCCATCGCCAACAACGAGCGGCTACAATACCTTTCCGCGCGGCCCATTCTGAACACTCTTCCGGGTGTCGCGGAGACTTCAGCGCCCGGCGCGAGCGCTGAAGTCGAGAGTCCGCCGCAGCGCTATGAGATCGTCGCGTACGCCGTGCAGCCAGGCGATACGCTCAGTGGGATCGCGATCCGGTTTGGCCTCTCCTGGGAGACGGTCTCTTGGGCCAACTCTCTGCCCAACGTCAACTCGCTACGCGTCGGCCAAGAGTTGACGATTCCGCAAGTCGATGGCTATCCCTACACGGTCAAGTGGGGGGATACGGTCGGCAGCCTCTCCTCTCGCTATAAGTCCGAGTCGGCGGAGATCATTGCTGTCAATAACCTGCCCTCGCCCGACGCGTTGTTCGTGGGACAGCTCTTGATCCTCCCGGGTGGTCGACCGCCGCCTCCGCCCCCGCCACCGGCGCCGGCCCGTGTCGTGGTCGAGAGCGCCCCCTCCGCGCCCTCGAGCGCGGGGTTTGTCGCGCCGCTGGTTGGGCTGCTGACGCAATACTTCGGATACGGGCACGAGGGCGTGGACATCGCGAGGCCCCATGGCACTCCTGTCCAGGCAGCCGGCGGGGGTCGCGTCGTAGAGGCCCGTAAGCTGGGCTACTCGTATGGCTGGTACTTGATCATCGATCACGGCAACGGCTTCCAGACGATGTACGCGCACATGTCTGCCTTCCTTGTCGACTTAGGCGAGGACGTGGAAGCGGGGCAGGTCATCGGCCGGGTGGGCATCACCGGTCGGAGCACCGGCCCGCACCTACACTTCGAACTGCACCTCAATGGCCGCCCGGTCAACCCGCTGAACTACCTGCCGTAGCCCGTTCCTAGCTTCGACGCAATACGGGCAGGTCTCTCAGACCTGACCGTATTGCGTCGATTCGCTTGTTCGGGGTCAATCACGTTACGTACTCTAGGAGTACGACCTGGAGCTCCGAGGGAAGCGTCGTGGGTGTAACGTTGAGCCGCGCTACCGGGGTCAGGTGGCCTATGGCCATCATCTGTAGAAAAGGCTCCACTCCGGCTAAGTCCTGCCGCTGGAGTGCGGGGGTGCGATAGTGCATGGGCACGATGATCTTGGGCTCCAAGAGGTTCACTGTCTCGAGCGCCCCTTGCGCATCGATGGTGGTGCTGCCGCCCACCGGTACCAGCAAGACATCCACCGGGCCGATAGCCTTCGCCGTCTCAGCGGTGGGTGTTTCGCCTATGTCCCCTAGGTGACAGACTCGCACGCCGTCCATCTCCACGACAAAGGCGGTGTTGCGACCACGCTCCTTACCGCGTTGCTTGTCGTGGAAGGTCGCGACACCCACGATGGACGCCGGTCCAATATCGTATTCTCCTGGCCCTCGTAGCACCTTCGGATTGCCCTGTACTGCCGAGATGTTGTTGTGACCGGGATGGTCGTGGCTTATCGTGACGATGTCCGCTGTCCAGCGGCCTACCTGGTACCCCAGGGCGCGGTCGAACGGGTCCTGAAGGATGACCGTATCTCGACCGCGCAGCCGCACGCAGGCATGGCCGAGCCAGATCAGCTCCATGTGCTAGGGACGCTCGTCGACTGCGCCACTTCTCAACGATCGTACCACTTGCCAGGCTCCCGGGAGCATCATGCTTGCCAGCAATAGCTTGACCGCATCACCTGCGATGAACGGATAAAGTCCACCTCTGAGCGTTTTGTCCAACACGTTGGCGCCCTCGATGGCATCGTAATAAGTGAGGTCCAGGCCGGGAATGGTCTTGCCAGAGGCAATGAAGAAGGCGAGCCAAGCCAGCCCAGGGAGGTAGAGAGCGATGTTGCCCAGGACCATAGCGGCTGAAACCTGAGCACGACGATCGTGGCCGTATTCCGCCAGCCGGCCCACCAGGTAGGAAGCTAGGATGAAACCAACGAGGTATCCTCCTGAGGAGAGGTCCCAGACGAAGGCTTTGGTGCCGGCCCACGGGAGCACAAAGTGGATCGTCTCCTTGGCCAAGACGCTGGAGGGAGGGGCAAAGGCCGGAAAGAGAAACATCCCCATAAGCATGTACACAAACATGCTCAGCGCGCCGCGGCGGCTTCCGAGTGCCGCTCCTGTGGTCAGGACCGCAAACGTCTGTCCGGTGATGGGGACGGTCGTGGTGGGTATGCGAATGGAGATCTGGGCAAAAACGGCAGTCAAGGCAGCAAAGCCGATGACCAAGGCCGCGTTGCTCAGTATCCCTGTCTTTGGCCAAACCGCTTGCGCCAGCGTCAGCGTGCGACCTTGAGCCTGTGTTATGTGCACCGCTGGGAATACCCCCTATTGAGCATCCAGGCCTTAGTCTAACGGAACGCCCAGGGCTCGTCCATCCGGGTGGTGGTTCAGGCCGTCGCCTTGTGAGGCAGAGGGGTAGCCTGTAGAATAGATGCTTGAGACCTCGCTCTCAGGAGGAATGTTTTCGTGACCTACGTGATTGCCGACCCATGCATCGATGTGCTCGACTTGAGCTGTGTTGATGTCTGCCCCGTGGACTGCATTTATTACGACGAGGGTGTCGACCGCATGCTCTACATCGAGCCAAACGAGTGCATCGATTGCGGCGCCTGCGAACCCGTGTGTCCCGTAGAGGCAATATTCGAGGAGACCGCGCTCCCCGAGAAGTGGAAGGCGTATTACGATATCAACGTTAAGTGGTTTGAGGACAAAGACGCCGTTCGGGCGCAGATCAACGAGCTGATCCCTCTTGGGTCGCGGCCACCGGTAGAAACGGCAAGCTGACAAGAGGCGAGATGCCAAAACGCACGTACCAACCAAAGAGACGGCCCCGCCTACGAGTGCACGGCTTCCGCGCCCGCATGTCGAGCCCCGGCGGGCGTCAGGTGCTGGCGCGCCGGCGCTTCAGAGGACGCCGTCGATTGACGCCGTGATCCGACATGGGGCTGCCGTGGGAACGCCGGCTGCGTCAGCGGCGGCGCTTCGAGGAGGTCTATCGGCGCGGCCGCACGTGGACAAGCCGCTGGCTGGTGTTGAAGGCCCTGCCCGGGCCTGAAACGAGCACACGCATCGGTATAGCAGTAGGAAAGGCTCTCGGCCCGGCGGTGCTAAGGCACAAGATACAGCGCCGGCTGCGGGAGGCGCTTCGCCCTCAAGAGCTGGCACTTGGGTGGGACCTCGTGCTCATCGCCCGGCCGCCGCTGGGCGAAGCTTCATTCTCTCAGGTTTCGCAGGCGGTGACGGAGATCCTGGAACGCGCGCATCTAGCAGAGAGTCAAGACCAATGAGCCGCTTTGTATTAAGTGCGATCCGCTTATACCAACAGCACGTCTCGCCGCAGTTGCCGGCGGCCTGCCGCTTCTCCCCCACGTGTTCGGTCTATGCCTATGAGGCGATCGGGCGCCATGGGCTCTTGCGGGGCGGCTGGTTGGCCCTCCGGCGCCTCGCGCGTTGTCATCCCCTTCACGTCATGACCTATGATCCAGTCCCCTAGGCGAACGTTTCACGTGCAACAGGGACACGCCCGCGGCGGGCTTCCCGGCCGATCCCCCCGAGGGGAACTAGGGGAGAGCATCCGCCGAACGGGGGGGCTTCTCCTGGGGGCCCTGCTACTGTTGGTGGGGGCTGCCTGCTCGGGGCAGCAGCCTCAGGGCTGGGCCGCGCCGGTCGTCGGAGATGGCGTCGTCTACGCGGCCTCCCTCCAAGGCCGCCTGTATGCCCTCGACGCAAGGGATGGCTCCTTTCGCCAGGTGCAGGCCGAAGGCCAAGCGGAACCACAGCCCTGGTCGTTCCCCGCCGCCAAGAGCACCATCAAAGTCGCCGGGCTCTACGGCACGCCCCTCCTGGCGGATGGTCTGATCTATTTGGCCGGCTACAACGGCAAGGTCTACGCGATCGATCAGGCAACAGCGGCCGTGCAGTGGGCCTTCCCGGCGCCTGAGAATGAGCGGGTCGGCAGCTTCGTCGGTGGCGTAGTGTTGCACGACGAGACGATGCTCGTCGCCAGCAGCGATGGCTTCCTCTACGCCCTCAGCGCAGGGAGCGGGCAGCAGCGCTGGCGCTACCCGAGGAGTCGACCCCTCAGCCGCGGCATCTGGGCGACACCCGTGGTCGCCGGCGACACCGCATACGTTGCCGCGCTCGACGGCTCCCTGCACGCAGTGGATATCAGCACCGGCGAGGCGCGCTGGCCTGAGCCTTTTGTGGCCAAGGGTGCCATAGCAGGCACGCCGCTTGTGGCCCAAGGCACGGTCTACGTCGGCTCCTTCGACAGACACCTGTACGCGCTCAACGCCGCTGATGGAGCGCTGCGGTGGAGCGCCGAGGCCGCCAATTGGTATTGGACTCAGCCGCTTCTCTACAGCGACATGCTCTATGCCCCATCTCTCGACCGCCGCCTCTACGCCTTGGATGCGGATACCGGCGAGCAGCGCTGGTCGTTTCTTGCCGACGGGCCCCTCTCGTCGTCGCCCCTCGTCGTGGACGGCTCGCTCATCGTCGCCTCGCAGGCGGGCAGCGTGTACACACTCGACCCCATCACCGGTAACCAGCGAGGCAAGTTCGAAGCGCGCGCGCCGATCTACGGCCCGGTCGCGGCGGACCGAGGCGTCCTATTCATCGCCACCCACAACGGCCTCGTCCACGCCTTAGCGGCGGACGGCCAGCCGCTGTGGAGCCAGAAGGTACAGTAGTCGATGAACCCCTGGAACACGCTCGTCTTGGACCCGATGGTCAACGTTCTGGTCGGGTTGAGTTGGGTCCTGTTCAGCAACTTTGGCCTGGCCATCCTCGTGTTCACCTTGCTCGTGCGCCTTGTCCTGCTGCCGCTGACCCTGCGTCAGCTGAAAGCCTCCAAGGTCATGTCGGTCATCTCGCCGCAGATGAAGGCGCTACAGCAGCGCTTCGGGAAGGACCGCGCCAAGCTGCAGCAGGAGACGATGGCGCTCTACAAGGAGCACGGAGTCAGCCCCGTGGGCTGTGTCATGCCCATGCTGTTGCAGATGCCGGTGCTCTTTGGGCTGTATCAGGCCATCAACCTGGCGCTCGCCGCCGTCCCAGAAGGGCTGATGAACCTTTCGCAGCACCTCTATTGGTGGCTGCCGCAGCAACTGCTCCAGGCGATACCGCCGCAATCGCGATTCTTCTGGCTCGACCTCGGCAAACCGGACCCCTTCTTCATCCTGCCGGTACTGGTGGGTGTGAGCACCTGGGTCCAGAGTAAGATGTCCACATTCAGCACGGCGGACCCGCAGCAGGAGTCCATGAACCGCATGACGACCTCCATGATGCCGCTGATGCTTGGCTACACGACGGTGTTATTCCCGAGCGGCCTGGCTCTCTATTGGGTCATCTCAAACGTCATCGGCGTTGCCGTCCAATACTTCGTCACCGGTTGGGGCGGCCTGGGGCCACTCCTGCAACTCCTGCCCTGGGTTGCTAAAAGCAGTGCGACAGGAGCGATAGATGCGCAGCCACAGCCTGGAAGTAACGGCCAAGACGGTCGACGAGGCCGTCGAACAAGCGCTCCGCCAGCTCGGCGTCCCGCGGTCCGAAGTCGAAATCGTCGTACTTAAAGAGGGGCGACTGGGCTTCCTCGGTTTCGGCGCCGAGGAGGCTGTCGTCCGCGTGGCACTTCGGGGGGAGGAGCACGCTCCGTCTCGCCAGGGCCCCCGTGTGCCGGCCCCGCCACGCGCCGCACGCCCGCCGGTGCCGGCCCCTCCACGCCCCACGGTGCCCGCGCCGGCCGAGGCGCCGCCGCCCGCGATTGACGACACTGCGGAAACGGCCCAGATCATCCTGGAAGACCTGATCGACCGCATGCACCTCCATGCAGCGGTACGTCCCGCGCCTGGAGAGCAGCGCGGGCGCGCCCCGGATGACCGGGAGGACGCTCGCGTGACCCTAGATATCCGCGGCGAGGAGATGGGACTCCTCATCGGCCGGCGGGGCGAGACGCTTGCCGCGCTCCAGTTGCTCGTCAACATGCTCCTGAGCCGCCGGCTCAAGCGCCGGGCCGCCGTGGACGTCGACGTTGAGGGATACCGACGCCGTCGAGAAGAGGACCTTCAGCGCATGGCGCATCGGGTCGCTGGACAGGTCAGGGCCAGCGGCGAGGCTTTCACCTTCGAGCCGATGCAGCCGAGGGAGCGTCGCGTCATCCATGTGGCGCTCGCCGAAGACCCGCAGGTGATGACGGAGAGCACCGGTGAGGGCGAGCAGCGTCGCGTGGTCGTGATGCTGAGACCTGGCGCCTCTGCTGGACCGAGGGAGGCGCCGAGTCGGGGCCCCTCGGGCAGGCCGCCGCGCGCTCGCTCTTGAGCGGCGCCATGTCGCGGCCGCCGCGAATCATCGCCGTCGCCAACCAGAAGGGGGGCGTCGGCAAGACGACCACGGCAGTCAGCCTCAGCGCAGCGCTGGTGCAGCGCGGGCTGGCCGTGCTCCTGGTGGACCTCGACCCGCAGGGCAACGCTACGAGCGCCCTCGGGCTCTGGGGCACGCCCCCACCGCACCTATACAGCGCTCTCATCGAGGAGCGTCCGCTCGAGGAGGCATTGCGCCACTCCGACGAAGGGGTGGTCGTCGCGCCGTCATCGCCGGACTTGGCCGGCGCCGAGGTCGAGATGGTCGGCCTGCTGGCCCGCGAGTCGCGTCTCCGTCTGGCCCTTCAGCCGGTGCTCGAACGGTTCGACTACGCGATCATCGACTGCCCCCCGTCCCTGGGACTGCTGACGATCAACGCGCTCGCCGCCGCCCGCGAGGTCCTCGTGCCGGTGCAGTGCGAGTACCTCGCCTTGGAGGGCCTCGGCCTGCTCACGGAGACGATCGAGAGGGTGCGCCGCCACCTGAATCCGGAGCTACGGCTTGCCTATCTCCTGCTCACGATGTACGACGCACGCACGCACCTGGCGCGAGAGGTGGTGGCCGAGGTGCGACGGCACTTCCCGCAGACCTTTCAGGTCATCGTGCCGCGCAATGTCCGTCTTGCCGAGGCGCCAAGCCACGGCCAGTCCATCTTCCGCTACGCGCCCGGCTCGCCGGCCTCAGCAGCGTATGCTGAAGTGGCGGCCGAGCTGCTGGCACGCGCGGCCGCCGGCGAGAGGGTCAGCGCATGAGGACGCGGCGCTCCCCGGCCCACGCCCTGGGCAGGGGGCTTGAGGCGCTCATCCCTGGCCTATCGACAGGCAGGACCGGCGGGCCTCCCGTGACCGAGCTCGCCATCGACCTCCTGGAGCCCAACCCCGAGCAGCCACGCCTGCGCATCGATCCTGAGGCGCTGGCGGAGCTCGCGGAGAGCGTGCGCCAACACGGCCTGCTTCAACCGCTCCTGGTCAGCCAGGCGGGCGCTCCGGCACCTGGCGGACGCCAGCGCTACACCATCATCGCCGGCGAGCGGCGCTGGCATGCCGCCCAGGCGGCTGGCCTGGAGCGGGTGCCGGTCGTAGTCATGGAGGCGACGCCGCAGCAGGCACTCGTGCTGGCCCTGGTAGAGAACCTCCAGCGCGCCGATCTCCATCCCCTCGAGGCCGCGCGCGCCTATCAGCGTCTCATCGAGTTCGGTCTCACCCAGGATGAGGTGGCGCGGGAGGTCGGCAAGAGCCGTCCGGCTGTGGGCAACGTCCTTCGCCTCTTGAACCTCGACGCAGACACGGAGCAAGCCCTTCTCGCCGGCACGATCAGCGAGGGGCACGCCCGCGCTCTCCTAGCCGCTGAGTCCAGCGAGCGAGCCATGTACTTGCAGCAGGCAGTCTCGCGCGGCCTCACCGTCCGCCAGACCGAGGAGCTCGTGCGCCGCGGCCATGCCCAGCAGAGGGAGCCTGCGCGGGACCCGGCCAAGAGGGAGAGCGGGCTCTCTCCCGACCTCCGCGCGGTCGAGGAGCAGCTCCGCGCCGCCCTTGGCACCCGCGTGGAGCTGCAACGCTCCCGTCGGGGCGGGCGCCTCGTCATCCACTTCTACTCGGAGGAAGAGCTAGCCAACCTGTTGGCGCGGATATCTGGACAGGGTCCGTAGGGGCGTTCAATCTAACGTCCCTACAACGTTGCACGACTAGCGGCGTTGGATAAGAGCTACGACATATGCAGCGAGGCCAGCATCACACGATCACCGCCCTGCGCCAGGGCGGTTTCCTGCTTTTCTCGGGCAGTCGCTTCTTGTCGGGGGCCGGCCAGACGATGCAGCAGGCGGCCATCGCCTGGCAGGTGTACGCGATATCGGGCTCGCCGCTGCAGCTCGGGATCCTCGGCCTCGTCCGCTTCCTGCCGGCTCTGGCCATAAGCCTCGTCGGCGGCGTCGTCGCCGATACGCGGGACCGCAAGACCATCATCATGCTCTCGCAGTTGGTGCCGCTCGGCGCTTCCGCGGCCCTGCTCCTGCTCACGGTCGGTGGTGCGATCAACCTGCCCCTCATATACGGCCTCGTCGTCGCCCTCGCCCTCGCCAGCTCCTTCGAGAACCCCGCGCGGCAGGCTTTGCTCCCACAATTGGTGCCGAGGCAGGCGTTCGCCAGCGCCGTCACGGTGAGCTCGACCATCCAGCAACTGGCCTTCGTATTCGGGCCGACCGTCGCCGGTCTCGCCATCGCCAGCGTCGACGTGCAGGGGGCGTATGGGGTGCACGTCGCCCTCACCATAGGGGCGATGGTCCAGCTCGCGTTCATACGCCTGCCTAATGGCGAGCAGATCAGAGCAGAGGCGAGCTTTGCCATGGTGAAGGAGGGCCTGCAGTTCGTCGGGCGCCGGCGGGTGCTGCTGGCGGCAATGGCGCTCGATATGTTCGCCGTCGTCTTCGCCAGCGCCCAGGCGCTCCTGCCCGTCTACGCCGAGGACGTCCTGAAGGTGGGAGCGCGTGGCTACGGTCTATTGAGCTCCGCCCAGGCGATCGGCGCCTTCCTCATGGCCCTCGCTTTGATGCTACTACCCTCGGTGCAACGGACGGGCCGCGCATTGCTCATCACCGTCGCGGGATTCGGCCTCGCCACCATCGCGTTTGGCCTTGCCCGCTCCTTCCCGCTCTCGTTGCTGACCTTTGCGCTGACCGGCGCCACTGACCAGATAAGCGTCGTCATGCGCCAGACCACCATCCAGCTAGCGACGCCCGACGAGCTGCGTGGCCGGGTGAGCTCCATCAACATGGTCTTCATCGGCGCCTCCAACCAAGTGGGCTCGGTGCGGGCGGGCGCCGTTGCAGCGGTGACCGATGCCAGCTTCGCGGTTGTCTCGGGGGGCCTTGGCTGTCTCGCCGTCGTCGCGGCCATTGCCGTCTGGGTTCCTGAGCTATGGCGGTATCACATACGGCAAGGGGCGGCCGAGGATGCGACGGTGAAGGAGGCGAGCGCGCGATGAGCGGCGAGAGTGCACCCGTGCGTAAGACCCTGATGCGCAATCGCCCGACAGCACCGCTCGCGCTGGTTGCGAGCGGTGCCGTCTGAGCGGGGCGACTATAGCCGCTGTATCACTTCGTAACGTTCGACCAGAAACGGCGTGCTTGCCCACTCCGTGTTCGGGTGCGCGGCGGTGAACGCTGCAAGCTCGGGTGCCGTTTGCACAGGCCCCAGCATTTCGCGGCTACTTGACTGGAGCACGCCCAGGTACCTGTTCGCGGACCCGAGGAATCTCAGTGTCCAGTTGGAGACAAATCCTTGGAAGTGTTTCTTGCGCAGCTCGAGCAGCTCCTTCCGACTGGCCTCGAAGGCCGCCGCGTTGCCAGGCCGCGCGTCGAGCGCAATGTCCACCAGGTTGACTGAGGCTGCCTCCCCTGAGCCGGAGACGTCGTGGATGACGGCGTAGGCCTCGCCGGGCCGGTTCAAGGCGGAGATTCCCTGCAGCGGATTGGCCTGGATGAAGGCCAGGTTCTGCGGGCTCCGCGCCCATGCCCTTGCCGCCTCCCGGCTCTCCCAGAAGGTCAAAAGTGCCCACTTGCCGGGATAGCCAAACGAGTTCAGCAGCAGCCGACCCTGGAAGCCCCTCTGGGATTTGACAAGCTCCCCTAGGCGTGCCGCACGCTCCTCGTAGTCGCCCGCCCTTCCCGCCACCACTGTGGTCTCTGTTCGTGTCACATACATGGGAATCTCCTTTGCGCTAGGTGCTGCTTTGGTTGTCTTTGCGAGGAGCCCCCGGCGACGAAGCAAGCTCTCTTCTTTGATGAGGAACGTATGAGCGGTAGAGAGATTGCTTCGCTGCGCTCGCAACGACAGTCCGGACGGATTATCCCGCTGGTATCATCTAATCGGACGGGACGGGGATCAGAATCTCGAAGAGTTCTTGTCTCGTCGCCCTTTGAAGCTCGCCGAGCTTGGCCTGGTAAGCGCGATTTTCCGGGCGGTCGCCCAGAGTGTCCTGGCGGTATTTCTCATACGCGGCTAGGTCAGGATGCCTAACACTCAGCACGTAGGACACCCCATCCGATCCAAACAACTGGACGGACAGATTTACACGAGCCCCTTGAGCCTGCCTGGATTTGACGCGCTCTTCCAGCAGCGCACGAAGGTCAAGGTTTTTGCCTGGGACGGGATAGTGGATGTTACGAACAATGAAGGTGGCTGACTCTGCAGAAGGCGGCGCAGCGACGAGGACCTCAAAGAGCTCTTGTGAGTTCGGCTTCCTGATTACCTCGGCCAGTTTCGTTTGGTAGGCGCGGAAACCCGGGTCCGCCGCATTGCCCCGGCGTCTTTTGTCATACGCCGCCAAATCAGGGTGAATGACGGTCATGACGAAGGCTTGCCCATCTGCTCCAAGCAGGTGTGAAGATAGGCCGGCCCGAATTCCGCTGGCCTGACCGGACTTCACGCGCTCTTCCAGGAGCGCACGGACATCCGGCCCTTTCCCGAACGCGGGGTAATGCGTTACACGGTGGGAAAACATTGGTTCCTCCTTGTTGGTTGTGGCTTGATTCGTCTCGAAATACGGCAGCGCTGGCCTCTGTGGAGCGTTAGGGCGAACACCGTTCGCCCCTACGAACCACAATCCGCGGCTGGCGCGGTCACTCCAGGTTCAAGCTCTTGGCAACCTGGAGGTTCCGGACGAGTTGAGCGCCGCCAGGGCCTGCGGGTACGGGCTCCGTCTCCAGATAGATCCGTATGGCCTCTGCCGGGCTCGGCGCGTCAATGTAGCGCTGGATGACCTCTCGCGCGGCGCGCTTCTGCTCCTCCGTCGGATTAAAGCCGACTGCCCAGTTCAGAATCTGGCCGGCCTCGTAGTTCTGGATCTGCGGCATGTAGTCGGTCACTGACGAGACCTCGATCTTGGGGCAGAAGGGACGCAGCCAGTTCACGTACGCGTTGGCCTGCGCCTGGTTCTCGCATTCGAACACGATGACGCTGGTCGTGTTGCTGGTGCGCTCACGCTCCGCGCCCTGGGCGACCCAGGCGCTGTGGCCTTTGACGCCCGGCGTGGCGCCGTGCTGCCAGCGGGCGGGGACGTTGGGGCCGAGGCCCAGTGGGCCTGCGTGATAGGTAGCCATGTAGTAAGGCATGTGGTTGACTCCTTTCGGCTAGGAAGCTGCGATGACGGGTGGGCGCTGCGAGGTGGCGTGAGTATAATGAATCAATAGAATAGTGTCAATATACTAGTATTAGGCCATCTTATGACTGGCGACACGCTCAACAAGGAGTCTATAGACCGGAGATGCGGATGCCTCGATTGAAGATACTGCGCCAGCGCGCGTTCCTGACCCAACGCGAACTCGCGCAGCGCGCAGGCCTTTCTGAGGTCACCGTGAACCGGCTGGAGCAGGGCAAGCAGACGGCAAGGATCAGCACGATCCGCAAGCTCGCATCAGCTCTGGGCGTGGTGCCCGAAGAACTTGTCTGAGACGAGAGGGACCGACAGGAGCTACCAAGCGAACCTGAGATCGTCCCCTTGCGCGCACTAGCCTGTTTTGATTAAGATTGGCATAAGCAAGCAGGGTAGCTGGGAGGGAAACGATGCCGCTCTATGATTACCGTTGTCCCGTCTGCGGGGCGCGCTATGAGTTGCTGCGGCGCATCCGCGAGATGGACGAGCCAGCCACCTGTCCCGAGGGACATGCTGGTGGCATTCGGGCCGACGTGAACCGCGTCTTTCAGAAGGCGGCTCCGGGCACCTACAGCGACT
>DATDQG010000090.1:0-21630 GCA_035292365.1 Dehalococcoidia bacterium | reverse complement strand
GCCAGGGGGCCTCCGCGGGCGTGGACAAGCAAAAACGCGCGCCTCCGACAGAGGAGACGAAGGCGCGCGTTGCCGTATAGGGTAGAGGGGCCGTTCCCGACGGTCGAGCAGACCGGAGGAGGGGGACCAGCCCCTCGTGTGGACGCAAGGGGCACGGCCGGTCGCTGCTCGCAGCCGTGCCCCGAGCTGGGAGCGTTACACCTTGCGCCCCTGCCGGTCGTAGGGGACGCCCCAGGTGCCTTCCTTGCCCCGCTTGCCGCCGCGGCCGCCGGGAGTTGTGTCGTCGAGGAACACCTGTCGGTTCTGCTGGGAGCCCCAGCAGCAGCGCCAGGAGTGGATGTTGTCCAGCGTGTTGTGGAACCACGGCTGCAACGCTACCCAGTGGTGCGGTGAGAGGATGTTCAGCTGAGGGATGATCTCCAGGAACCGGGCGTGCACTTGGCGTGCGATCTGTATCCGTTTGTCGTAGTCCAGCTCGTACCGCTGCTTCACGGCCAGGTCGGCCAGGATCTTGTCGTCCACCGAGCCGTAGTTGCGCGTTGCGTCCGGCTTGGCATAGAGGCGATAGATATTCATCTCCATGTCGTAGCCGGAGTCCTGGCCGCCGGCGATGAGGTCTTTGAAGTCCTTGGCTTGGAGTAGTCCGGTGACTGCGGTGCTCTCAAGCTCCTTGAAGTGTAGCCGGAAGCCCGACTCGGCCATCTGCTGCTGCACGGCGACGAAGATCGCGCTACCAGCGGTGGCGCTAGTGGTCACCATCTCGATGTCGTAGCCGTTCGGGAAGCCCGCCTCGGCCATCAGCCGCTTCGCCTCCGCCGGGTTGTGTTGGTAATACGGCCCCAGCTCGTCCCAGAATGCCGGCGCCTTCATCCCCATGAAGTCATACGGGGTCGAGTAGGAGGGGACGCCTGCGCCGCCCAGAATGAGCTCGTTGAGCCCCCGACGGTCGAGGGACATCGAGAGGGCGCGGCGCATCTTCAAGCCTGTCTCGCTGTTCCCCCACACCGGGTTCTTCCAGTTCATCCTCCACAGGGTGTGCACGTTGGGGTCCTGTGGGATGTTCCCAATGACCAAGTTCGGATTCGTTGCGAGAATATCCTGCAGATCCTCCAACCCCGTGGTGTACCAGGTGTCGAGCTGGCTCGAGCGGAGGGCCGCCTTGGCGACAGCCACGTCTGACATGTACTGGCCACGATACTGGTCCGGGTATGGCTGGCGGAAGCCACCGCGGTCAACCTCCGTGAACTTCGGGTGCCGCAGCCCTTCCATGTGGTCCTGGTACCTCGCGTACTGCATCATGAAGGGGCCGGTGCCGATCGGCCAGCCTTCCCAGACCTGCTTGGGGCCCTGGTGATGCTCGCGCGCGAAGATGTAATAGAAGGAGGAGGCCATCACCTGCGTGAAGAACATCACCGGCCGCACCATGTGGAAGCGCAGCGTGTACTTGTCCACCACCTCGGTGCGGTCGAGGTACTCCAGGTTATCGTAGAAGCGACTGATCTTCTGGTCTTGGAAGGTGTCGTAGACGTACTTGACGTCTTCGGCGGTGACGTTCCGCCCGCCGACCTTCTCGATCATCGCCTTGATCTCAGGTGTCGTGTCGGCATTCGGGTTGTAGTGGAAGAACAGATCGGGCTTCAGCTTGACCTCATAGTAGGAGAAGTCAGGGGCGATCTTCGGCATCTCGGCGGCGGCGCCGGGCTCCACGCGCACCGGCCCGTCGGTATCCTCGTAGTCCATGGGTTGCACAGGCCACCCCGGCGTCTCGGAGCCAGGGCCGTAGTGCAGGCGATACAAGGTCTGCAAGAAGCGGCCGCCGAAGCTGGTTGGGCTGTTCCTCAACATGTCCCAGGAGTTGACTGGCCCTGTGTTATCGATCAGCGTACCGCCGTAGTAGGGCGTCATGCCCCACTTGACCAGGCGCCAGTTGTACTTCTCGACCAGCGGGAAGCGAGAGTACTTGAAGGCGCCCTCCGCCAGCTCCGCGCCGACGCTCGCCTCCTGCGCACCGCCCGAGGCGCAGGCCGCCATGAGCTGGCTCAGCGCGGAGGTGCCGCCCAGCGCCGCCAGTGTCCCCGCCTTGATGACGAAGCGACGGGACATCTCGGCGCCCATCCACTCGCTCCACCGACGTTGCGAGTACTCGTAGTTCTGCTGGAGATAGGTCTTCTTTGCCATATGTTGAGTCCTCCTCCTTCGATGCCGGAAATCGGGCTGGCCCTTCAGCCTCCGAAGCCCCCATTCACCACGCTTCTCAGCCTTTTGTCAGAGGCAAGCTGTCTCACCCTTTTGACTCTTCTCTGAATAATTCCCGAGGCAGGACACTAAGAGCTGCAGCCAGCTTTTGAATCGTGCTCCCTCGAGGCGCATGCATCCCTGTCTCAAGCCGGACAATCGTTACTGCTGAGACGCCCGCCTGCTCTGCAAGCTGCAGCTGGCTAAGGGCTGCGCTCTCGCGTAAGCTCCGCAGCATTGCTGCTCGCTCGTCTCTTGGCAGATCGTTCATTCCGCCTACAACCTCCGACTAGACCTTGCGGCCCTGGCGATCGTAGGGCACGCCCCAGGTGCCTTCCTTGCCCCGCTTGCCGCCGCGTCCGCTCGGCGTCGTGTCGTCCAGGAAGACCTGGCGCATCTGCTGCGAGCCCCAGCAGCACAGCCAGGAGTGGATGTTGTCGCCCCAGTTGTGGATCCAGGGGTGCCGCACCGTCATCCGGTGCGGTGACATGACGTTGAATTGGGGAATGATCTCCAAGTATCGCGCGTGCACTTGGCGGGCGATCTGTATCCGCTTGTCGTAGTCCAACTCGTACCGCTGCTTCACGGCCAGGTCGGCCAGGATCTTGTCGTCCACCGAGCCGTAGTTGCGCGTCGCTTCAGGGCTGGCCCAGAGACGATAGATGTTCATCTCCATGTCGTAGCCGGAGTCCTGGCTGCCGGCGATGAAGTCCTTGAAGTTCTTGTCGTTGCGCAGGCCGGTGAGAACGGCGCTCTCCAACTCCTTGTAGTGGATGCGGAAGCCTGCCTCGGCCACTTTCTGCTGTATCCCCACATAGTTGGCGCCGCCGGCGGTGGCAGCAGTGGTCACCATTTCGGCGTCGTAGCCGTTGGGGTAACCGGCCTCGGCCATCAGCCGCTTCGCCTCGGCCACGTCGTGCTTGTAGTACGGCCCCATGTCATCCCAGTGCACCGGCGCCTTCAGCCCCTGGAAATCGTAGGGCGTTGCGTAGGAGGGCACGCCGGCACCTCCATAGACGAGGTCGGTGAGGCCCCGCCGGTCGAGGGCCAGGGAGAAAGCGCGGCGCATCTTCAGCCCCGTCTCGCTGTTCCCCCACACCGGGTTCTTCCACTGGACTGCCCACAGGGTGTGGACGTTGGGGTCCTGGGGGATGATGAAGACGGTGGCTTCCGGGTTTGTCTGCAGCATGTCCTCCAACTCAACCAGATCGGGAGTGCCCCGGAAGTCGAGCTGGCCGGAGCGGTAGGCGGCTTTGCTGGTGTTGGTATCGGCCAAGTAGTTGCCACGCAGCTTGTCCGCGTAAGGCTGGCGGAAGCCGCCCCGGTCGATCTCGGTGAACTTCGGGTGCCGCAGCCCTTCGTGACGGTCCTGGAACTTGGTGTACTGCAGCATGAACGGCCCAGTGCCGATCGCCCAGCCATCCCACACGCTCTTCGGGCCCTGGTGATGCTCCGGCGGGAAGATGTAGTAGAACGAGGAGGCCATCACCTGGTCGAAGAACATCACCGGCCGCTTCATGTGGAAGCGCAGCGTATACTTGTCCACCACCTCAGTGCGGTCCAGGTACTCCAGGTTGTCGTAGAACAGGCTCAGCTTGGTGTTCTGGAAGGTGTCGTAGACGTACTTGACGTCCTCGGCGGTGACGTTCCGCCCACCCACCTTCTCGATCATCGCCTTGATCTCTGGCGTCGTGTCGGCGCCGGGGTTGTAATGGAAGAAGAGGTCGGGCCGCAGCTTCACCTCGTAGTAGGAGAAGTCGGGGGCCTTCTTGGGCATCTCGGCGGCGGCGCCGGGCTCGATGCGCACGGGCCCGTCGGTGTCCTCGAAGTCCATGGGCGGCACCGGCCAACCGGCGGTCTCGGAGCCCGGGCCGTAGTGCAGCCGGTAGAGGGTCTGCCACCAGCGACCGCCCTTGCTGGTCGGGCTGTTGCGCAGGACGTCGTAGGTGTTGACGGGGGCGCTCTGCTCGAGGTATTCGCCGCCGTAATAAGGCGTCATATCCCACTTTACCAGCCGCCAGTTGTACTTCTCGACCAGCGGGAAGCGGGAGAACTTGAAGGCGCCCTCCCCCAGTTCACCGCCCGTCACGATTGTCTGGGAGCCGCCGCCGGCGCAGGCGGCCATGAGCTGGCTCAGCGCAGCGCTGCCACCCAGGGCCGCCAGCGTCCCCGCCTTGATGACGAAGCGGCGCGACATCTCGGCGCCCATCCACTCGCTCCACCGGCGTTGCGAGTACTCGTAGTTCTGCTGGAGATACGTCTTCCTTGCCATGCCACTCCTTTCCTCACAAGGACTATGGTTTGTGCGGTTGGCCACAGCCAACCCACGTCTGGACTAACCCGCTGTGACGTGTTCTTCGCCTACATCCGGGCACCCGCCTTGCGCACTCTCATGCTGCACATATCATGCGACCGAACACATGATATGAATGTCCTAGCTCATTGTCAATACTCTCCGCGGCGGGCGCCAGGCGGCAGCCATCGCGCCCTTGCAAGCGAGGCTAACTTGGGGAATACTTGCCTTGGGCTCTGGACAACGACCGCGAGCTTGAAGACGACGCCTCTGCTTGCGCCATGCCGGAAGACCGAGTATGTGGACGTTTATAACAAATCACGGAGCAGTGCTGCTGCTCATCGCCCAACGGAACCGCGTCACAGCTCGGCAGATCGCCGCTGACCTGAACCTCACGGAGCGCACCGTGCGGCGGCTCATCACCGAACTGGAGGAGGCGGGGTACCTAACGCATCAACGCGACGGGCGTGTCAATCGGTACATCATCCACCCCGATATGCCCATGCGCGGCCACGACGGCCGCCAGGCACCCGTGGGCGACCTGCTGAAGTTGTTGCTGGCCAGCCTGGACAGGGAGCCGGTTTTTGGCTAGGCCGAAGCCGGACCTCCCCAGAAGTAGCCGCGTCGGCCGCCCCGAGGCTGTCCCACCGCGTCACGCGACGTGACGCCGATGGCGTGGGCTAGGATTCTAGTCCCAGACGGGGTATGAGCTCCGCGCTCCGTGCCAGCTCCGCGCCGCCGGCACCGCCGATCCCTGCCATGGGGAGGGGCTCCGTCTCTAGCCAGATGCGCAGGGCGTCAGCGGGTGTCGGCGCATCAATGTAGCGCTTCGTGTGCTCCACGGCTGCGCGCCGCAGGTCGTCTGTCGCGTTAGCCAAAAACGGCGCCAGCTCGGGGTTGCGCGCCTCGTAAGCGCGTATCTGCGGCAAATAGTTGGCGACCTGAAGGACCTCGATCCTCGGTGAGTACGGCTTGAGGTAGTTGATAAACGCCGCGATCGCCGGTGGCTCACATTCGAACAAGATGAAGCTCCGGCCGTCACTGACTCTCTGCGTCCCCAGACCGGAGCTGACCCAGGCCCCGTGCACCGTGACGCCTGGTGTCGACCCGTGCTGCCAGCGAAGTGGCACATATGGAGCTAGCCCCATGGGGCCTGCGTGGAAAATAGCCAGGAGCAGCATGCCGTCCTCCTCCGCAGCAAGTCTCTAGATAGTGACGAGAAGAATACATGGCAACCAGGAGTTGCTCAACAATTGGCGCTCCTTGGCGCCGGCTGAATCCTCTTGCCAGACATCGGCCGCCCTCATCCGCCGTCGGAAGCCGCGCCGCAACTGCGCCGCACGATCAGGGTCGGCCGCAGCGGCGAAGGCGGCCTGGCCAGGGCGCCCGCCCAGCTCGCTTCCAGGAACTCCATCGCGTAGCGGGCGAGCTCATCCCGAGGGAGCCGCACCGTGCTCAGGCCCACATATTCCGCGAGCTCCATGTCGTTGTAGCCCAGGACTGCTAGGTCGTCTGGCACTTCAAGGCCCCGGAGACGCGCCGCCTCGAGCACGCCGATCGCCTGCAAGTCGCTGGCCGCAAAGATCGCCGTGGGAGGTTCGGGGAGGTCTAGTAGCGCCAGAGCGTCGCGGAGGCCATGTTCTCGGCTATACTCCCCCACGCGAACATACTCTTCTCGCCAAGCAACGCCTGCTTCCACAAGTGCCTGGCGATAGCCTACCGCTCGAAGACCGCTACGGACAAACGGGTCTTGACTGCGGCCAATGAAGCCGATACGCCGATGGCCGAGGCCGAGCAGATGATTGGTGCCGAGGCGACCACCATAGACGTGGTCGAACTCGATGGCGGGGAACTCCTCGCTGGGCGCGTCAAGCACGATGAGCGGCACGTCGGTGCGACGCGCAGCGGCGAAGCCATCCGGTGGCGTGAGGCTGACGCTGATGATGCCCGCTAAGCGTGTATCGCTGGACGCCAGCGCAAACGCGCGCTCCTTCTCCTGAGGCGACTCCACGTTCATAACAGTGAGGATGTAGCCGGAGTCGGGTGGAGTGGCCCGGTCGATGGCCCGCAGTATCTCCACGTACAGATTGCGCGTGAAGAACGGGACGAGCACCAGAATAAGGTTGCCCCGCTTCGCGCGCAACGCCCTCCCTCGCTCGTCGGCGTGGTAGCCAAGTTCCTGAATGGCGCGGAGCACCTTCTGACGCGTGGACGCCCGAACGCCGGTGCCACCGTTCAACACGCGCGATACGGTGCCAACGCCTACCCCAGCGAGGACAGCGACGTCGCCAATCCGCGCTCCGCGCTCCTTCATGCCGTTACGTTCCGAACAAGCGGGAGCCGCGCTGCAGCGCCTCCTGGCCTTCCTCCCGCGTGAGATCATGCCCACAGGCGTCGCACTTGTAGCCCGTGGCCAACTCCGCCTTTCCCATGTGCTCAAGCGCGTCCCAGCGAGGCATGAGCACTAGGTGTGCGCATGGGGTAGGTTCGACCTGCGCTCCCGAGGTGCTCTGCCTCGACCCCCGACCACGACGAAGCCAGTTCAGCATCGCTGCGCCTCCTTCAGGAACCAGTTCCATTTGGAAACGGTTCCAGTGTATACTGCCGAGCGGTGTCGTCAAGCCCTACAGCGACAGAGTTTGGGCAGGACCCAGGACGGGCCAACGTCCGCGAACTCTATCATTGAGGTGCCGAGATGTCGGAAACGGGACCCAGCGTGAGACGCATCCGAAGATTAGCCCTGCTGGGTGGCATCGTCGCCGGCTTGAGTCTCCTGCTGGCATTAAAGGGCGCCGGCGACGCGAATCGGCTGGTGGGAGCCAGTGACAGAGAGGAGGCGAGGACCGTTTCGGATGTCGTATTGCAGGCCCTCGTCCAGGATGCGCAAGTCCGCAGGGATCAGCGTAGCGACTCTGACCCCTCTTACACGAAAAGAGTAGACGCGGAGCTGAACGAAGAGCGCATCAACGTCCTGTTCTACGGTTACGGAGAAAGCCACGAGCCTCCTCTCAATGAACGGGTCATTATCGGCTCGGTCACGATCGCCTCAATAGATACGCGAGATACGCGGTTGAATGACGTCGCCCTCGTTTCCCTAACTCACGACATTCGCGCCCCTGAAATCGAGCGCTATCTCCGGAAGAAGGGTGACTACGACGGCTATCCGGTCAAGATCGACAAAGCGTATCCGGTTGGCGGCTTTGCCCTGATGCGCGAGACGTTGGAAGACGCCACCGGCTTGGCCATTGACTTCCAAGTCGCGTTCGCGGATACGATCATCGCTCGACTTGTTGACGAGGTGATTGCGCCCATAGAAGTAGAGGTTCCAGCCGACTTTGAAGCGAATCCCTTTTATATCGATGGCATGAAATTCCCTGCGAGGCGTTTCTCACGGGGCACACAGTCCATGGACGGCGTCACGGTGATTCAATACATCAAGACGGTGCCGTCCGTCGAAGGTGGCGGCTACTACGGGCGCGAGCTTGAGCACAATGCCCGGAAACACCTAGTCTTCAGGGCTTTAGGGAGCGCCCTGGAGGACCGTGATGGCGGGCCAGGTCTCATCCTGGCGATATTGCGCGTCCTGATAGAAGGCGAGAGGGACGGCCTGTTGAGTTTCGATTTCGAAGCCGAGGAGCTGCTCATCGGTCATATCGGCCTTGTGCCTGGAATGGCACAGGCTGCCTTGGGCAATCAACGTACGACACTGCCTCAGATCAGCCACGCCATCTACATTGTGGACTCAGCGCATGGTGACGGCGGAGTGCAGTGGGTAACCGCCAGTGAGTCGCCAATGATTAAGAGCGAATTGGCGCTCGGTCGCTATCCCGACCAGGCGGTGGAAGTGCCACTCAACCCGAACCCTTACGGCGATCTGGTCACGGAGTACTGGGGTTCCGTGCGTTCGCTTGTCAAGAAATCGTTGTTGGCAAGGCCCTGATGTTCTCTGAAACGAGGGGCACCCGGGCCGGCAGCCTAACAGGCTCGGGCCGTAAACGTGGGTCTTCGGGGAGCGACGTTGGGCTGGTGGAGATAGGGGGATTCGAACCCCCGACCTCGGCAATGCGAATGCCGCGCTCTTCCAATTGAGCTATATCCCCACGCATCAACTATACCAGACTCGGGCCTCGGCCTGGCGAACCCCAAGCCCAGAGAGTGGGCTACGTGATGTCCAGCGCCTTTGCCAGACGCGCCCGCGTCTCGCGCACAACCTCGTAGCGCCAGGAGGTCCGATAGAGCTCATCGCTCATCTGACGGTTGGCTGGCCGACGCTCATCCTCGGGCAAGGCTGCCACCCTCTCGCGAATGATCTCCATGTCCGCGTTCGCTTTGTCGGACCGCTCGATCCAGTGCGCGAGGTACCCCATCTCTCCATCGGTCCACACGGCCGTGGGGATCGAGCGGAACTCGCCGTTCTTCAAGTAGCGGTCCATGACGTCGAGGTTGGCGTCGCGCGGGAACACGCGCATCTCGACGCCCTCTACCGAGTCCGCCAGCTTGGCCACGATGGGGGCGTTGCGGTAGCAGTCAGGACACCAGTCCTCTGTGAGGAGCACCACCTTGAGCCCGCCGGCCTTGTCGGCGGCGCGCTCGAAGAATGCCTTGTCCTCCGCCGATACTTCGAACTCCTGATAGTTCTTGATATGCGCTTCTTTGTTGACCTTCATCGTCTCGACGTAGTCTGGCCAGAGCAGGCCTGTACGGAACCGCTCCGGCGTCACGACGAGCTGCTTGACCGCCATGTCTCCCTCCCGGAACAACTGGGCCGCCGCGTGCTGTTTAGCATACTAGCACGCAGCGGAAAAGGCTGTCGCCGTGCGCGCGTGGGCTCGCTGCGTTGCGGTATGATAACTTCGATTGTATGAGAACTGAGGTGCTCAAATGCCCGTGCTCCTGTACAACACCCTGACGCGCCGCAAAGATGAGTTCGTCCCGCTGGATCCTCCCCAGGTCCGCATCTACTCGTGTGGGCCCACCGTCTACCGTTTCGCCCATATCGGCAATATGCGCACCTTCTTGATGGCCGACATCCTTCGTCGAGTCCTAACCTACAACGGCCTTCAAGTATTCCAGGTCCAGAACATTACCGACGTCGGCCACATGACCGAGGAGGAGCTCGACGCCGGCGAGGACAAGATGCTCATGGCCGCGCGCCAAGAGGGGAAGACCCCATGGGAGATCGCCGCCTTCTACACCGAGGCCTTCCTCCGCGACAAAGAGCGCATGAACATGCTTCACGCGGACCTCTACCCGCGCGCCACCGACCACATCGCCGAGATGCAGGCGATGGTGCAGACGCTGCTCGATACGGGCCACGCCTATCACGGCGATGACACCATCTACTTCGACATCGGTAGCTTCCCGGAGTACGGCAAGCTCTCCGGCAACCGCCTCGAGAAACTCCAGGCCGGCCTTCACCGCGTGGCGCGAGATCCCCGAAAACGCAACCCCGAGGACTTCGCCCTCTGGAAAGGGGCGGAGCCGGGCCGCCTCATGGTCTGGGATAGCCCCTGGGGCAAGGGCTATCCGGGCTGGCATATCGAGTGCTCGGCCATGTCCAGCAAATACCTGGGCCCGCAGTTCGATATCCATACCGGCGGCATCGACAACGTCTTCCCCCACCATGAGGACGAGATCGCGCAGAGCGAGGCCTGCTTCGGCCTTGTGCCCGCACGCTTTTGGATGTACGGCGAGCATCTGCTGGCCGAGGACCGGCGCATGGCCAAATCGGCCCGCAACTACTACATCCTCAGCGACATGGAGGAGCGCGGCTTCGACCCGCTGGCTTTCCGCTTCCTCTGCCTCCAGGCCCACTACCGGGCAAAGCTCAACTTCACCTGGGACGCCCTCGCCGGAACTCAGCGCGCGCTGGAAGGCCTGCGTGGTCGAATCGCCGAGATGAAGGCGGCTGCTGAGCCAACGCTTTCTCTAAGCGGGGACGGGGCCGCGTTTCGGGAAGAGTTCCGTGACACCATCAGCGACGACCTGGACACCGCCCGCGCCATAGCCATCCTCTGGGAGGCCCTCAAGTCCGACCTGCCCGCCGCCGACAAGCTGGCCCTGGCCCTCGACTTCGACCAGGTCCTTGGCCTGCGGTTGGACGAGGTTTCTGCGGAGGCGCTGCCTGAGCTATCCCTCGACCTGCGGCGCCTCGTCGAGGAGCGCGACGCCGCTCGCAAGGCCCGCGACTGGCCTCGCTCGGACGCGCTACGCGACGAGCTCCTCTCCCTCGGCTTCGAGGTGCAAGACACGCCGGAGGGGACGCGGGTCAAGGCGAGACAAAGCGCAGCAGGGGGTGTGGCATGAGAACCTACCGCATTGAATCATCGTGAGCCCCTGGGACGAAGGTGGCTACATAGCCGAAGTGCCCGCCATTCAGGGTTGCTGGGTGGTCGGAGAGACCACTGAGCAAGTGATCGACGACATCCAGGAAGCCATTCGTCTGTGTCTCCAGACTGATCACCTGGAAGACCGCTTTCTGCCCGAGGAACTGCCGCTTCGCCTAACGCTGCCCATCACGATGCCTTGAGGTACGGCGCACTAAAGCGTCGACGTGAGCGGCTTGGCGCGGTGAAGCTAGGTGAAGGCACCCGACACGAGCGATGGGAGCGGCGAGTCGGTTCCTCCGTGTACCGCGTGATGATTCCACGACACGACAGCCAGGAAGCTAGCCGCCGCATACTCCACCGCATTCTTCGAGACTTGGGGCTGACAGAGGAGATTTATCGCGAGCCTGATCTAGCTGCGGCAGCACACGGAGAGGGCGCCATGCGCATCATCCAGGTAGAGCGCCGCGATGGAACCAGCTCCACGCCAGCGGTGTGGACGCCCCTTCAGCGGCGCCGCCGCCTGCTCGGTGGCGTTTCTTCGTCTGAGAGCCGCTCGCTTACAAGGGCCAGCGACACGACTTGGTCCCCCTCGTCGAGGCGCATGATGGCGACGCCCTGCGCGGCGCGGCCCTGGCGAGAGATGCCGGAGACCGCCATGCGGATCACGATGCCCTCGGCGCTTATGGCCATCACTTCCTGATCGACTTTGACGACACGAGCCGCCACCAGGGGCCCCGTCCGGTCACTCACCCGCATGGCCCGCACGCCGAGGCCGCCCCGCGCCTGCGTCGGGAACTCGCTCGTGGGCGTGCGTTTGCCCACGCCGCGCGCCGATAGGAGCAGCACGTCGCTGGAAGGGTCCAGGACGTTCATCGCGATGACGCTGTCGTTGGCGGCCAGCTTGATGCCCCGGACGCCGCCGCTGGTGCGTGATGCCGCCCGCAGGCCCTTTACGCCGAAGCGGACCGACTGACCTTGCTCCGTCACCAGCAGGACATCGTCCGCCTCTCCGGTGCTCTTCACCTCCACTAGCTCATCCCCTGATTCCAGGTTCATAGCGATGAGACCGTTGGAGCGGACGGAGGCGAACTCCTGGAGCGCCGTCTTCTTGACCTCGCCCTCCCGCGTCGCCATCACCAGATAGCGGTCGCTGTCGAACGCCGAAAGCCCCAGCAGAGCAGTCACACGCTCGCCCGGCTCCATGGCCAGGTACTGCACAAGCGGGGTCCCACGGCTCTGGCGAGTGGAGTCGGCGTGCAGCTCGTAGCAACGGAGATGGAAGACCCGTCCCCGGTGAGTGAAGAACAGCAGGCTGTCGTGGGTGTCCGTAACCAAGAGGTGGCTCACGTCGTCGGTCTCGCGGGTGCGCAGGCCGACCACGCCGCGACCGCCTCGCAGTTGAGGCCGGTAGGTCTCTGCGGGCAGCCGCTTCACATACCCTGCCCGGCTCAACGTGACCACCACCGGCTCGTGCTGCACCATGTCGGCCTCGGTCAGCTCGACGGCCTCTTCCTCGCTGATGAAGGTGCGGCGAGGGTTGTTGTGCTTCTTCGCGACCTCCTCCCACTCCTCCTTGAGGAGCACATCTATCTTGCGCGGGTTGGCCAGTAGGTCCTCCAGGCCGGCGATGGCCTTGATGATCTCAGCGAACTCGTCGAGGATCCGCTTGCGCTCGAGGGCCGCCAAGCGCCGCAGCGTCAAGTCCAGGATCGCCTGGGCCTGCGCCTGGCTAAGACGGAACTGGCGCATGAGGTTGGTCCGGGCCGTCTCGGCTGTCTGAGACCCGCGGATGGTCTGGATGACGGCGTCGAGGTTATCGAGGGCAACGCGATAGCCCTCGAGGATATGGGCGCGCTCGCGTGCCTTTGTCAGGTCGAACTGCGCTCGGCGCCGCAACACCTGCCGCCGGAACTCGAGATAATGGAGCAGCGACTGCTTGAGCGGCAGCGTGCGCGGCTGGCCGTCCACCAGGGCCAGCATGTTGACGGCGAAGGCGCTCTGGAGGGCCGTGAACTTGTAGAGCGCGTTCAGGACCTGCCTCGGCTGGGCCTCCCGCTTGAGCTCGATGACCATGCGCATGCCGTGCCGGTCCGACTCGTCGCGCAGGTCGCTGATCCCATCGATCCGCTTATCGCGCACCAGGTCGGCGATGCGTTCCACCAACGCCGCCTTGTTCACCTGGAACGGCAACTCCGACACGATGAGCTGGTAGCGCCCGCTCCGACCCTGCTCTTCGAGGGCGACGCGCCCACGCAGCACAATGCGGCCGCGGCCGGTGGCGAAGGCAGCGCCGATGCCGTCGCGTCCCTGGATGATGCCCCCCGTGGGGAAGTCGGGCCCGGGCACATAACGCAGCAGCGCCTCCGTGCTAAGGTCCGGGTCATCCGCCAATGCCGTGAGCGCTGCCGTGATCTCGCCGAGGTTGTGGGGTGGGATGTTCGTCGCCATGCCGACCGCGATGCCGCTGGCGCCGTTGACGAGCATGTTGGGGGCACGCCCGGGCAGGACGATCGGCTCCCGCAGCGAGCCATCGAAGTTGGGGGCGAAGTCCACGGTGTCACGGTCGATGTCCGCCAGCAGCTCCTCGGCGATAGGGGCGAGGCGGGCTTCGGTGTAGCGCATCGCCGCCGGCGGATCGTTGTCGACGCTGCCAAAGTTGCCCTGTCCGTCGATCAGCGGATAGCGCATCGAGAAGCTCTGCGCCATGCGCACCATCGACTCGTAGATGGGGTCGTCGCCGTGCGGATGGTACTTACCCATCACCTCACCGACGATGCGGGCGCTCTTCTTGAAGGGCGTTCCGGCACGGAGTGCGAGTTCCGCCATGGAGTAGAGGATGCGGCGCTGGACAGGCTTCAAGCCATCCCGGACGTCGGGGATGGCCCGCGATACGATCACGCTCATCGCGTAGTCGAGGTAGGAGTTCTTGAGCTCCTCCTCGATAGCGACCGGCTGGATGCGCTCCTCTAGAGCCATCAGGACACCCTCCCTGGCACTCGCATGCTTTCCGCGACAAAGTCCTCGAACAGGGCCGCAAAGGCCGTCGGCACCTCATGCTGCCGCTCTGGATGGCACTGCACGCCGATGACCCAACGGTGGCCGGGATGCTCCAAAGCCTCAATCAGGCCGTCAGGGATCACCGCCGTGGCACGCAGCGCCCGAGCCAGGTCGTCTGGGCCAACGCCCTGGTGGTGCCGGCTGTTGACGAGGGCCTCGCCCCCGCCAATCAGGCTTCCGAAACGGCTCACAGCCTCGACATGAATGATATGGGTCGCAGAATTGCCCTGAGAATCGGCTCGGTGGTTGGGCAAGTCCTGGACCAACGTGCCGTCGAAGTACACATTGAGCAGTTGGAAGCCGCGGCAGATGCCCAGCACGGGCAGGTCGCGCTCCAGGACGGCCTGCAGCAGCGCGAACTCGAGCGCGTCGCGCGCGGGCTCGCTGCGCGTGGTGGGATCGCGAGGGTGAGCGTAACGATCAGGATCGACATCGGCGCCACCCGAGAGGAGCAGCCCTTGAAGCGCCGGCAGCAGGTCCGGCAGCCGGCCTTCGTCGCCGGCCAGCAGGACAACGGGCTCGGCGCCGCGCTCTTCGAGGGGAGCCGCGTAGTCCGCCAGCCAGGCCGCGTCGCCATCGGCAGGGCCGGTGAGCGCGATGCGCGGCCGCTCTCCTGGCCGACTCATAGGCTGGTTGGCGCGAACGACGCCATGCGGTCGTGGTCGATCAAAGAATGCGAGAAGATGATGATGGCGCGCCCAGGAGGATTTGAACCCCCGACCCTCTGGTCCGAAGCCAGATGCTCTTTCCGCTGAGCTATGGGCGCATCCTCGACAGTAGATGGGGTGAGCGAAGGGATTCGAACCCTCGGTCTCCAGGGCCACAGCCTGGCGTCTTAGACCACTAGACGACGCTCACCGTAGCACAGGCATTCTAGCACGAGGCCGCACCGCGTCGCAAAGGCGACGATGCATGGCGAGCAGGGACGCTATGGTCTACACTGGAGGCGCGTGGGGCCGTTAGCTCAGCCAGGCAGAGCGTCGGACTTTTAATCCGAGCGTCGCAGGTTCGAATCCTGCACGGCCCACCAACATAAACACCAATGGCTAGGCGTCAATCGAGCGCTACGTCAAGGAAAGAGGCCCGCTGTATGCGGGCCTCGGCTCGTTTGACGCCAGTTTTGACGCCAATTCTCTAACCCACCAGCAGGGCGTCCATGCTATCGGCCGCCTCGCGCTGTAGTTCTGCGGCCACGTGGCTGTACGTTTCGAGCGTGAGCTTTATCTGCGAGTGACCCAAGCGGTCCATGACGACGCGCGCGGGCACAGAACGTGCGAGGAGATACGAGGCGTGGAAGTGACGGAGATCGTGGAAGCGCTGGCGCGGCAGGTCGGCCCTTTCGAGCAACAATTGGAAGCGGCGCCGGACGTTCTGAGGATTGAGCGGCGTCCCGACCGTGGACGTGAACACGAGATTGAGCTCATTATCATGGCCCAATAGCAGGCGCTCCTGGGCCTGGCGCGCTCTATGGGCACGGAGCGCGGCGATCAGCGAATCGGGCAGGGCAACCGTCCGGTTTGAGCTATCGCTCTTGGGTGGAACAAGGGTGAGTTTGCCGTTGATCCACTGAAGCGCGGCTGAGACACGGAGCGCTCGGGCGTCCCAATCGAGCTCACTCCAGCGCAAGCCTATTACCTCACCCATCCGTAAGCCGGTGCTGATGACGACGAGATACATTGCTTCGAGACGATCCCCACTAACGGCGTCCAGGAAGAGCCGCATCTGGGCTGTCGTGAGCGGCCGTATTTTGGGTGGCTTGTAGGATGGCGGCGCCGGCACGAGCTGGGCGACATTGCGGCTCGTGAGCCCCATTTTGAGCGCCACATTGAGCGCGTGCCTGACAACGGCGTGGATGTGCTGGGCGCTTCGCTCGGACAGTTCCTTACGCTTGGCGTTGTAGAGCGCCTGAAGGTCAATAGGCGTGAGGCGGGCGAGACGGAGCTTACCCACGCTGGGGAGAATGTGCAACCGCACGATTCCCTCATACCGCTCGAAGCTCCGAGGGCGAAGGCCCGGGCGCGCCACTTCCTCCAGATACTGGGTGAGGAACGCGGCGACTGTGAGCTTCTCGGAAGGGATGGGCACGTTCGCTTTTCTGGCTGTCTTGGCGTCCGTGAGCTTGTCCAGGACTTCGCGTTCCGACTTTCCAAAGAAGGAGCGCCGTCGCCCGTTGATGACAAGCCGCCCTTCCCAGCGGCCATCGCTGCGCTGGCCGAGGCTGCCCTCTCCATTCCGCCTACGTGTTCCCATGGCGTTCCTCCTAGTTTAGATCGCGGACGGCGATTCCCCATGGTTGGCCTGCCAATCGTCGTCGCAAGATCGTCTCCGCCTTTCTTCTGGTTCTATCGCCGATATCGCCAGCCCAGTCGCTCGCGTCATGCAAAACGGAAGCGATAAGGTAGCGTTCTTCCACCGATAGATGAGGGGCGCCCAAGCTGATGCGCCAAAACCACAGCCCCTGTCTGATTCGCGGTCGAGAATCATCCCCAAACCGCTCCGCATGTTGGTTCAGGAGCTCTAAGACTGCATGGGAAGCTTCCCACGGCAGAGAGCCGCCCATCGACTCAGGCCAAAAAAGGTATTCGTATAAGGCGCGCTGCTCGGGAGTCATGTGATCCCAGCGCTGGAGATGCCGGCTCACGGTTCTCTCTGGCGGTGCGCTGTATTCGCCGAGCTCCTCCTTCAGGACACGCGTGATCGATGGCGCTCCCCATCGTGGGTGGTCTGCCTTCAACTCAAAGGCCCTAATACGCCAATCGATTGTGTTCTGTTCTGCCAATTGGCACTCCGGCCAAGACACAAAGCGGACAAGGCAAAGGGCGGGCGCGTCACCCGCGCCGACCGTGAGAGGGCAGGCCGAAGCCTGTACCCCCTCACGGCGGCAGCGGTTCGAGGTTCTCACTCGGTCCCCTGGTCTCCCCGTGACCGGAGGCCAGGTTCAGACGCGCCCGCCCCAGAGCTTGCAGCGCTGAGACGCGCCAGGGCTCTCCCGCTCCCCCTCGCGCCACTGAGGGCGTCGGTCGGCTGGTCTCCCTGTTTCCGCCTGGCGAGGGCCTGCTGCGTGGGCTTCCGCGCGAGGGTTTCCCGTTGGGCGTGGCATCCCTGGGCGGGGATCTCCCGCAGTCGGCTTGTGGCCTGGCCACCATCGGCCATTCAACGGCACGCCCTAACACGGCCTCGAACGTCTCATGCAGAATCGCAGACTCTTCGAGCGAAAGCCCTTTTTGCTCTAGGTTAAGGTGCGCGCCGTCGTACACCTTGACCTCATGCCCATCGCCCGCCTTGACGACGTGATAATCAAGGCTTGCGTGACGCTCTCTCGCTTCTGACCGAAGAAAACGGCGCTCGGCATTGTGGGCGCGCCTGATAACTCGCTCATACGAAAGCGCCGCTTGATAGCGGCGCATGTAGCGAGCAATGACGGGATAGACGGCCAGCGCGCCCTCAGACTTGGCGTCGCCCAGCGTATCCACGTCAAGCCCTTTGCAGTAGCCTTTGGAGCGCAGATAGCGATTGGAAAGGAAGCATTGACCGGCGCCGCGCACCGACGGGCCCTCGCGTTATCCTCGAAGCTCACAGCTGCATCCGGTCAGTTGGAGAGGGTAGCGCTTCCCTAGTCTTCCGTGATGTTTTTCACAGACCTCTTACCAATTCTCACTTGATCCACGTCTTCAGGTGGTCAAAGATGGGATGGAACCCTGTAACAAGGGCGAACCCGTCGCGAGGCGGGGGTGCAAAGCCGCGGATCCCACGTGGACTACCGGGTTGCTGCAGGAAGCGAGCACATTCACTGCTCGCATGGTAGAGCAGCGCTTCCGTCTGGGTGGCCTGGCGGTGCACCAAAGGAGCACCATGCAGGCCGTATCAATGACAGATGGTACGAAAGCGCCAGCGGATAACCTCTCCCCAACACCACCCCAGGAACCCAGCTCATCGCTCCATCAGGCGACTTTAGATGGGGAACACACCGGCAGAGGTATCCCCCTGCCGGCGCCTACGAAGACCCTTGAACTTGAATCGGGAGAGAACGGCGGGAAATCAGGTGCGCGGCTCATTGGCTTCGCATTCGCCATCGTCACGTGCGCCTGTCTAGGGTTGTTGCTCCTCTACGCCTACGTCGCCACTCGTGTCGAAGCCGTCGGTCGCCTCAGCGAACTAAAGGAGCTCCTCCATGAGATCGAGGCTCTTGAATATAGGGCCGTTGCCTATTCGGGAGCAGGGCAAAGTGCCATCGTGCCAGCCGAAGAGGCTTTCAGTGAAGGGGTGCAGCAGCTTGAGCAAATTACCAAATCACGCCTCCTTGGCAATCTGGAAAAAATAGAGAGGGTCGCCGAACAATTCACTTCGTACCGAAGCCTGGTATCCGAAGAACTACGGCTCCTTGGAGACGGCCGAGTCACGGAAGTGCTTACGCTAAACGAAGAGCAGACTGACCCAACGTTCGAGCAGTTGCATGAAGCGGTTACCGAAATGAAGACGGCCTACGAAGACCAGGCGAGCAAGGCCTTCGCCCTAGCCACGCTCGGGTCCGTCGTGATCGTCGTTGCTTCGTCCGCCGCCATCACCTTCCTCATCTGGCGTCTGTGGCACTCAAGGGCCACCGCCCGCATCTTAGGCGCAGAGACCATGGCGATCCGAGGGCAGGAGCGGCGCTTCAGGGCGCTGGTCCAGGATTCGTCTGATGTTATCGCACTGCTACAGGCGGACAGCACAATTCGCTTCATCACTCCCGCCAGCCAGCGCCTCCTGGGGCTGCCGCCGGAGCAGTTGGTAGGCATGATGGCAATAGAGTTCATTCATCCTGACGATCTACTCACCGTTCGCTCATTTTGGCGGGCTTTGCGAGATCGGCCGTCCGCGCAGACAAGAATACAATTTCGGTGGCGCCACGCGGATGGCTCTTGGCTCTACCTCGACACAACGTGGACCAATCAAATGGACAACCAAGCCGTGGGAGCCTTCGTAGTCAACGCCCGGGACATCACCGACCAACGGGCTCTTGAAGAGCAGCTTCAGCGGCAGGCGCTAACCGACCCGCTCACCAATCTCGCTAACCGGGTTCTCTTCTCGAATCGTGCACAGCACGCGTTGACCAGTGCGGTCCGAACCAGACGCTCTGTTGGCGTGCTTGTGCTCGACTTAGACGATTTCAAAGCCGTCAACGACAGCTTTGGGCACCCAGTCGGCGACGAGGTTCTCGTAGCTTTTGCAGCGATCCTACGTGAGAGTGTCCGTGCAGCGGACACGGTGGCCCGAATAGGTGGTGACGAATTCGCCATTCTGTGTGAGATGAAGAGAAAGAGCGACGCGGAGGCCATCGCACAACGGATCATCCAACGGTTGGAATCACCGTTTCGCGTCCAGGGTAGAGAGATCATTGTGAGCGCGAGTATCGGCATCGCCATCAGCAAAGTCGGTCGCCAATCGCCCGAAGCAGCCGCTGATCAGCTGATCAACAACGCTGACTTGGCCATGTACGGAGCGAAAGCTCGTGGCGGTGGGACATACGTGGCGTTCGATCCCGCAATACAAGTCACCGACAGATCTGAGAACGAACTCATGACAGCGCTCCGTCATTGCGTTGAGCGCGGAGAGCTTCGGCTCCATTACCAGCCAATTGTCACGCTCTGGACGCAAGCGATACACGGCTTCGAAGCGCTCCTGCGCTGGCAACATCCAGAGAGAGGGCTTCTAGCGCCTGCGGCCTTCATCCATTTGGCAGAACAAACGGGCGACATCGTGGCCATGGGACGATGGGTCCTTCAGGAGGCGTGTGGAGAAGCGCGGCGGTGGCAGCAATACTGCCCCAGCGATCCGCCCCTCAGGATCAGCGTCAACATCTCCCCTCGGCAGCTACGAGACCCGGGGCTTGTGCAGGACGTGGCCACCGCTCTGAGAGACTCCGGGCTGGATCCCCACTCCTTGATTCTGGAGATGACGGAGAGCGCCATCCTGAAGGGCGAGGACATGGTTCACGCATTATTCGAGTTGCGAGAACTCGGAGTGGAGTTGGCGATCGACGACTTCGGCTCAGGCTATTCCTCGTTGAGCTATCTCGCGACGCTCCCCGTAAACATCATAAAGCTCGACAAACCTTTCGTTGACTCCCTTCTTGCCAGCCGCGAGGACGCAGAGGTCGTGCGGACCATAGCCGATTTAGCGCGACGTCTCGGCCTACAAACGGTTGCTGAAGGAGTCGAACTGGCGCAACAATGGACGCAACTACAAGAATTCGGATATGATTACGGACAAGGTTACTACTACGCGAGACCGATGGATGCGCAGGCTGTGCAGCGGTTCCTCCAGGAGATTACCCCGAAGCCAGTCCTACAGCCGTTATCGACACGGTAAATAGACACCTCGCCTGCACCTCCATTCTGGACCACTGCGTTTCTACAGCTACCCATGGCGAGGAGTCGCGGGGCGCCCCACGCCCCGCCTTCCACTTCGGTTCATTCAGCGGACGTGAAGAGAATGCCCTCAATTGATGCGTCTGCGCCAATCCCAAGAGCGCCGGGCGCTGGCCTAAAGAAAACTCGCCGATGAAGCGGCCAAACGAAGAGTGTCATGACAAGAGGGCTAAGCAACCAAGGGGAACTCAAGCACGAAGGTTCTTGTTTTTGTCCTGCACGGCCCACCAACATAACGATGCGTGGCCTCCGTGTGAGAACACCATAGGTAAAGGAGAGATGGCCTGCAAATGCAGGCCATCTGCATTCTGACAGCAACGTGACCCGCCTTCAGGACTCCGAGCCTGGCGCACCAAAAGCTCGGAAAGGCTCGGGAACGTACTCCGCCAGAAGCGGTGGCCACTCAGGGAGGGCGGCTGCAATGACCTGGTCGTCGCCAAGAAGCCAGGCTAGGTGACGCAGGGCGTGCTCCTGGACTTGCAGGATCCCGATGCCCGCTGGAGGAGCGGTCGCGTCGCCGCGGGCCAGCTCGGCGCGCGTTACCGGGGCAATCTCCCAGAAAGGCGGCGCGGTCGCGGGCGGCGAGACAACCGCAAGATAAGTGAGTACGACTTCCTCTCCGGCCTGACGCCATGAGGTTGAGTGGAGCACGATAGGCTCAAGGCCTGCCTGTTCAATGGCTCGGAGTGCCACTTCCTCGGGTTTAGCGCGCGCAGGCCATCCGACTATGAAGGAGTCGGCGTGCTCTGGTCGCAGGCACAGGAGTTGCCCGTCGCGCAGAGTGACCGGGAGAACCTCGATAGCTTGCATGACGAAGTCCGCCGACCACGGCAGTTCCGACAGCGGGGCAGGCAGGCCGGTGATATGCGGTGACGGGCGATCGTTTTCCACGCTCATCTCACTCGCGTCTGCGGCCCATCAGATGGCCAAACAAGGCTGGGCGCGTCTAAGTGCCTTCGGCCGGAACAGCAAGCGCCATGACCTCCTCCTCCGACGTTTCCAGCTGGTGCACGCTGCGGCCATGCTCCTGCACGGCGCGGACGACATCCTCCTTGGTCCCCCTCACGCGCCACCCACACAGGCACGTGACTTGCCACTGCATGGTTTCTCTGCCCTGCATATGCCTCTCCTTCTCGAGCCCTGGCCATTGGCCGGCCTGCGTCGCGGGAGGAACCTCTGGCGACGCTACGCCACTTAACATCTACAATAGTAGGCCACGTAGTGCAACGGCTATGGAGCCAAGCCCCGAACGTGCGAGCGGCGACACTGCGCGAAGGTGCAGGCATTGCTCAGCATCCAGAGGCGC
>DATDQG010000089.1:0-15638 GCA_035292365.1 Dehalococcoidia bacterium | reverse complement strand
CCGCACGGCGATCGTCATCGCGCACCGCCTGTCGACCATCCACGACGCCGACCAGATCCTCGTGGTCGACGACGGCCGGATTATCCAACGCGGCACCCACGAGGAACTGATGGCGGGCGAGGGCCTGTACGCCGAGCTCCTCGCCCGCGACGGCCTCTACGCCCGCATCTACGACGAGCAGTTCCGGCCGCAGGAGGAGGGGGTGGGTGTGGTTTCTAGGATAGGGCTATAATACCGAACGACCAGGTTAGCTCAGGCGGGTGGAGAGTAATGGCCACATCGATCCCGGAGACCTATCGAATCGCTGACCTCATTCAATGGCATAGAGAGAAATCTCTCGTCATCAATGAGGAATTTCAGCGGCGCAGTGTCTGGACATCTTCAGCTAAGTCTTACCTTATCGATACAGTGCTGCGGCAGCTTCCGATTCCCACCATCTATATGCGAACCAGCGTGGACCCACGGACTCAGAAGGCTTATCGAGAGGTTGTGGACGGTCAGCAGCGCTTGAGGACGTTTGTTGAGTTCTCTTCGAATCGTCTGAAGCTAGACAAGAGATCTAAGGAGTTCGCGGGTCTTTCATACGAAGACCTTGACACCGAATTCCAAGAGAGATTTCTTGCTTATCCAGTGACTGTCGTTCAACTGATCAATGCTAATGTCTCAGATGTCTTAGAAATATTCTCTCGTCTCAACTCGTATAACGTCGCCGTTAATGCGGCCGAACTTCGGCACGCGAAATTTCAGGGGGAGTTCAAGTGGGCCGTGCATGAGGCTGCTTTGCGCTGGGATGTGCTCTGGGAGAAGTATCACATCGTCAGCGTGCGACAGAGAGTGAGAATGCAGGACGATTCTCTTGTGGCGGAAATGTTCGGTGTTCTTTTGCAGGGCGTGACTGACGGAGGCGAGCGAAAGGTTTATCAATTGTATGAGAAGTACGACGAAAAGGAGCCTTGGGATCAGAAGCGAACGCTGGCTGCTCTAGATTCTGTGTTAGGATTTGCAGACCAGAAGCTTGAGAGTGCGCTTGTTGGTAATCTCGCCCGATCCCCTCATTTTCTCATGCTGTTCGCTTCCCTGGCACATGCCCTTGTCGGTATTCCGTCGGGAGAGATAAAGGACAACATGCCCGAACGAGACCCTGGAGCTTTGAGCGACATCGAAACAGCATTGCTTAATCTCGAAAAACTCGACAACATAATCGGCATGGATGATGAGCCTCCAAGAGGTTTCAGGGAGTTCTGGCTTGCTTCGTCTGGAACAACGCACCGAATATCCTCTAGACGAGCCCGTTTCCCCACGTATTATCGTGCTCTCCTGCCATATCACTTGTGACATGCCACGCGTCTCTCTGGAAGACCTGTATAGGAAAGGAATCTGAGACGGTAATGGCGGCTTTTAAAGCCCGCTTGATCGAAGAATCGTGCGTTCCGCCGCACAGAATGGGTAGGGAAATGTGCGTCGTGCGGCTTCACGACGCGTGGGAGCGCACGTGCAAGGAGCTGATAATCGCCTCGGCGTGTGAGGAGCCAGTGACCGCACTGGGCCAAACCGTAAGCAGGGTTGTGCCATCCCGGCAACAAGTCCTGCCGCAACTCCGTGCTACATTCACCGGGATCACGCGCAAGCAGCGTTACTGGGAACCGGCGTGGGGCGATCCACGCAGTCTGCTAGATACCGCGCAGCGGCTTGGTTTGAGCAATTATCCTACGTTGAGCTTGGCGATGGGTGTGCCAACCAACGCGGCCGGCCACCTCAAGGACGTGCGCCATTTCTTCGCCCATCGCGCCGGGAACACGGCCGCGAATGTGGCACGCGTTGCGCTCTTTTACCGGCTTTCGGCAAAGTCTACTGCCGATGACGTAATCGGCTCGACGATTCCTCCTGGGCTAACTATCTTCGAAAGCTGGATTCACGACTTGCGCACAATGCTGCGCGCCGCTGTGGCCTAAGCCTTGCTTTGATGATTCGCAGCTGGAATCTCGACCTAAGGAGGCACCTATGCCTACAGACACCCTGACCGCGATCACCTCTTGGGCTAACGCCCTGGGCGGCCTCGCCGGCCAGCGAGGATTTTCGCTGCCGCTCCTGGGCGAGACGACGAGCCTCGGCGACCTCGTGGCCTGGGCCCGCTCGGTGAACGGCGCCGCTGGGGCGTACGTCTCCCTCCCCTCGCTGCCCGCCGACGCCGACGAGGCCGCCCTGCTGTCCTGGGCAAGAAGCGTCGACGGCGCGATCCGCGGCTTCGGCATCAGCCTGCCGCCCCTGCCGTAAGTCAATGCCCTCTCCCTTGACGGGAGAGGGCTAGGGTGAGGGTGAGACGCTAACAGAAACCGAGGTAACGCCATGCGCCGCCCGCGCGATCGCTCACTTCCACGGCCCGTCACTATGCACTGGGGCCAAGGCGCCGTCATCGAGGAGGCCAGCGCCGTCGGCGAATACCACGAGCCGGCCATCCAACTCATCCGCTTCGAGGACGGTTCCCGCTCCCTCCGCTTCTGCTACTACAGCCTCGACGGCCGCTTCCAGCGCAGCCCGCTCATGCTGAACGAAGGCGAGATGGAGGGACTGCGAGCGGCGTTGGACAGGTGGCCGGAGCTAAGAGATCTGTTGGGACGACTGGTGGGGTACCAGACAGGCTAGAGGATTGGTCCACCCAAGACTGCATCATTACAGCGCTCACAAGCGGCGTTATTGCAATGAGTGATCCACGGATCTTCACGAACAGCGCGCGCGGCGGTTTCTAAGGTGCGCTTGGCAGGGAAAGCGAGCCATGTGCTTTGGCCAACCTTGATTTCTGCCATAAGGGGCGACAAAGCCGACCTAAGGTTCTCGAACCCCTCCGAGCAACCACCTGTCTCAACTTCCACCGTCATATTGTCGGGCCCGCTCGCCCATCGCCGGAAGAGATTGCGACCAGCCAATTCCTCTGCGGCGTGAATGAGCGTCATGCTCTCCAAGCCTACGCCCATCAGGATGACCAGGCCGTCTGCCTCGGCCAATGCTTTGAGCGGAGCATTGACGTCCAGCGGCTCTTGTCCTGAGATTAGTCGGTGAGCAAGCGGGCCAATTGCTGTAAATGAGCATAGAGGGTGCTCACCTCGAATCCGCCCGGGCGTCCTGAGTACGGTCTCTGGTATGACTCCCATGTCGGCATCGACTTCCAAACTGTCGAGCGCATAGCACGGCACTGTCTGCAATGGTTGCCTGTCCCACCACTCGTAGTCCGAGCCATTCCGAACTGGCCTGCGGTGGGGCGGCGGCGGCATCTGGAACGCGTACGAGAATGTGGGAACGAGCAGCGTGCAGCCTTCGGCCAAGATGCCGTCGATAATAGCCCGTGCTCCGCCTTCAACTGATCCAAATGAGCCCAGCGACGAATGAATACAGATTGGCCCGTCCGGGGCTCGGAGCCTTCGCATGGCTTCGCTGATGTCTTGGATAGTAACTTGGAACGGTCCCTGAGTTTCTCGCATAAATGTTTACGAATCACGCTGAAGTGCTCGTGCCAATTATATCGTCAACGGGCACTCTTTAGCCTGTTCAGGGGCTCTTGTGGACACGCCTCCCATCATCTACACCGTCGGCCATAGCAACGCCAGCCTGGAGCACTTCCTGGCCTTGCTCCAGAGCCACGATATCGCGCTGCTGGTGGATACACGCAGCTATCCCGCGAGCCGCTACGTCCCGCACTTTGGTCGCCACCGCCTTGAACAGGCGTTGAGCGATGTCGGCGTCCGTTATTGTTACCTGGGCGACAAGCTCGGCGGCAGGCCCGTTCGCTCGATTTCTATGGCCCCGACGGCAAGGTGGACTACGACCTGATCGAGGTGGGCGCTTCCTATCAAGAGGGCATCGAGCAGCTCATGGAAGAAACCCGTAGGGGCGGTTCGCGAACCGCCCCTATCCGCGTCTGTCTTCTCTGCAGCGAGGAGGACCCATTGCGCTGTCACCGCCGCAACCTCATCGCCCGGACCCTCGTTAGACAAGGCGGCAGCGTCCAGCACATCGGCGGCGACGGCCGCCTCGAGAGCGAAGAGGAGGTGCGGCAGCGGGAGGCGCGGATGATTAGACCACCCCGACAAGCAAGCGGGAAAGGAGGCCGTCGCCAGACCCGTTTGCTCTAGACAGCATGGTTCCGTGGAGCGTAGGGGCGCAGCATGCTGCGCCCCTACGTCCTCTTTAGTATTGCGTGGCAAATCGCTAACTCTCCCGCTATCATGACGCCATGAGCCTACGCATCGCCCTCGTCCACGACTGGCTGAACCAGCACGGCGGCGCCGAGCGCGTGCTGGAGGTGCTGCACGACCTCTTCCCCCAGGCGCCCATCTATACGTCCTTCTACGAGCCCTCGCGCCTGCCCGACTTCTACCGCGACTGGGACATCCGCACCACCTGGATGCAGCGCCTGCCGCTGGCGCGGCGCTATCACCAGCCCTTCCTCCCGTTGTATCCCTTCGCCTTTGGCAACCTCGACCTGAGCGGCTACGACCTGATCCTCAGCAACTCCAGCGGCTTCTGCCACGGCGTGCCGAGGCCCGGCGGCGCTGTCCACCTCAACTACTGCCTGACGCCGCCGCGCTTCCTCTGGAGCAGCGAGACCTACCTCGCCCGCGAACGAGCCGGTTCGTTGCTCCGCCTGCCCCTAAAGCCGCTTCTGGCGGTGCTGCGGCGCTGGGACGTGGCCTCCGTCCGCGGCGTCGACGCCTTCGCCGGCATCTCCCAGGCCGTGGTCGAACGCATCCGGCGCTGCTACGGCCGCGAGGCGTCGCTCATCTACCCGCCCGTGGACACCGACGGCTTCGCGCCAGTGCCTGAGCACGAGGTCGAGGACTTCTACCTCATCGTCGCCCGGCTCGTGCCCTATCGACGCATCGACCTCGCCATCGAGGCGTGCAACCGGCTCCGTGTGCCGTTGCTCGTCGTGGGCGAGGGGCGCGCCGGTGCCGCCCTCGAGGCGAAGGCCGGCCCCACGGTGCGCTTCCTGGGACGCCAGCCGGCGGCGGAGGTGGCCCGCTTGATGGCACGCTGCCGCGCCTTCATCTTCCCGGGCGAGGAGGACTTCGGCATGGCCCCTGTGGAGGCGCAGGCCGCCGGCCGGCCGGTCGTCGCCTACGCCGCCGGCGGCTCGCTCGAAACAGTCGTAGACGGCGAGACCGGCGTGCTCTTCCGCGAGCCCACCGTCGAGTCGCTGATGGAGGCCATCGAGCGCGGCCGGGGCATCGCCTTCGATCCGGGGCGGCTGCGCCGGCACGCCCGCCTGTTCGATGTCGGCGTGTTCCGCGAGCGCATCAGCGCGTTCGTGGCCGAGCACGTCGGCGCACCGGCGCGGCGCTAGGCAGCGCTCCCTATGACGAGACTCGTAAGGCGACAGCAACTCAGAAGCCACAGAGGACTGGCGGCGTTGTGATGTCTGTGTCCTCTGTGGTGAGATGTTCCGTTACGCTCGGGGCGGCCTGATGCGCGACTGGCGGTACAACCAGCGCATCGCCTCAGGGAGCCGCTTGGTGCGACGACCCGAGAGGCGCGACCCGTGGTGGGCTGGGCTTTCGTGGGACAGAGTGTTGGCGTATGGCGTCACGGCTGTTGCGGGCCTGGCGCTGCTCTGGCTGCTGGCGCAGGTTGCCATCGAAGTGGTCGGCGTACTGCTCGTGATAGCGCTCACCTGTGGCGCTCTGTTACTCTGGCGCTATCGCCGAAAGTCGCAACGCGCCCCGCCACGTTGACAGCCGCGCGCGAGTGCTCGAATAATGGTCACCATGCTGCGTTTCATCGGTAGCGTATGAACCTCTTCAACCGGCTCTTCATAGCAGTCGTTGCCATCATCGGTCTGGGCTTCTGGACGCTGGTGTTGTTGGGCGCGCTCGTAAGCCGGGGCCGTCCGCTGGTCAACCTGGCGGACCGGCTGGGGACGGCTCTCGGAGAGCAGCCGATCGCGCGCCTCTTTGTTGCCCTCGTCGCCGCGGTGTTCCTGCTCATTTCGCTCCTGCTCCTGCTTGTCGAGGTGCTTCCCGGCGAGGAGCGTATTCCCCTGCGGCCTGTCGAAGGAGCCGACGCCTCGGTCACGCTGAGCGCTGTTCGCCAGTGGATCGAGTCGGAGGTGGAGCGGCTGCGCGCGATTCAGAGGGCGCGGGCGGAGGTGCATGCGCGTGGCCTTGTGGTGAATGTGCGTCTCACCGCGCGGACGACTCCGGACGAGCCGGTGCCGAGCAAGACGGCGGAGGTCGCGAGCACGGTGCGCTGGGTGGTGGAAGAACGGCTGGGCCTGCGCCTCGGCAAGCTCGAGATCCAGGTGGCGCCTCAGCTGCGACGGGTTCCCCTTCCTCCGGCGGCGCCAAGGACCGCCCCGCCCGCCCCTGCACCGGCCCTGCCGCAGCAGGCGGCGGTTCCCGTGGAGCAACCTGGGACTCCACCTCCGGTCTAGCTCGGCGTGACGCCAACCGATCCCTCCCCCAACGCGAGCGCATTCGCCCAGGTCGACCAACTGCCCTTGACAGCGCTGCTTGAAAGCATCCTCTTTGTCGCCGGCGAGCCCGTTCCGATAGACATCCTCGCCCGAACGACGGGAACGTCCGTGGCAGCAATCGGCGCGGCGCTGGATGAGCTCGGCGACAGCTACCGGCAGCGGGGCGTTCGCCTTCAGCGCCAGGGCGACACGGTCCAGCTTGTGACCGTGCCTGAGGCCGCCGGCGCCATCGAGCGCTTTCTAGCCACGCCCCGCCCGAATCGCCTCTCCGCCGCCGCGCTGGAGACCTTGAGCGTCATAGCTTACCGCGGACCCATCACGCGCGCCGGCATCGAGGCTCTACGGGGAGTCGAGAGCAGCTCCGTGGTCGGCACGCTCTTGGCGCGCGGCCTCGTCGAGGAGGTCGGTCAGGCTGGCACGCTTGGCCACCCGGCGCTTCTCGCCGTGACGCACGAGTTCCTGCGCTACTTCGGTCTCCAGACGACTGAGCAGCTGTCCGGAGCCACCTTGCCATGATGATGGACCGCCCCAACCGAAGGCTGGACATGACGGAGACCGACCTCGACTTCGTGGTCAGCGAGGCCGCTCCCGAGGCGCAGAACAAGGAGCGCCTCAAAGAGCTGCTCCTCGAGGACCGAGAGTTCCGCAAGGGCCTCGTTGGCGACGAAAAGGTCTTTCAACGGGTTATGACCGACGACGAGATCTTCCTCAGGATCTCCCCCGCGCTCTACTTCGAGGTGCTCCTGAGGCGCGCCTATATCGATCTGCAAGCGGCCACCCATACCGTGGAGCGTGCGGGCCGGCAAAGCATCCCTGTCTTCGACGCGCCCGAGGTGGTCGAGCTGCTGTCGGACCCGGACGTGCTCGAATACCTGGCGCAGATGCTCGCCTCCTTCATCCGCATTCAGAGCTACGTCATGCCCGTCCGCGTGCGCCCCGGCCTCCGTCGCCGCGTCCGCTACAACGACATGGACATCGACAGCCTCGTCCGCTTCACTTCGACGGTGGACGAAGAGCACCGCTTCGGCCTGTACAAGCGCATCGCTGATGTGTGCCTCTTCATCTCCGGCTTCTTCCCCGAATACGCTTTCTTCGACTATCGCTACCCCGCTTCGGGCCAGGTTCGCCCGCTTACGGTCGGGCGCATCCGGCGCAGCCTAGAGGACTACGAAGAGGAGGGCCGCCGCTTCTACGGCCTCGCCGAGGAGCACGAGATGGCCCGTGTCCTGCAGCTCACGGATGTCTTCGCCCTCCTGCGGGAGCGCTTCAACCACGCCCGAAAGCCGCTCAGCTTTATCTCGGCGCACTACCTCCACGCCCGCAAGCAGCAGCTCTTCGGCGCCCAGAGCCCGTAGCCGCCGGCCCTCCGTATGACGCTGGCGGCGGTCGCCTCGCGGTGGGATGGTGGGCGTGCACCCGCTGCCGTGCCTCTTGTAGTCTGCGACAGCGGGGAGAGCCCAGAGAGGGTATCCGCCCCTTTCTGGAAATACGTTTCACAGCGGGCGTGTGGGATAAACAGGGGAGTGATCCTGTGGATCCTCAGTGCTCCGTGGCAGCGACGCTGCTCCAATCGCCTCGGCGGCTGCGGGTGCATCATGGCGGCATTGTAGGGGCAGGCCTGTGTGCCTGCCCGCCGGTAGGCCGAGACGGAGGGCGACCACATCGGGTCGCCCCTACCCGTGCACAATCACCCCCCGCGCCACCTCGCCGCGCTCCATCGCCTCGAACGCCGCGTTGACCTCCTCCAGCGCGAACCGCCGGCTGATGAGCTCGTCCAGCTTCAGCTCTTTCAACATTGTTAGTTTCATTACGGGACGGCAAGAGGATTCTTCCGCTTGCTTGGCTAAGTTATTCGCATCAATTCCTGTAAGTGTGGAGTGATGCGTTCTTTGTTGCCGTCGAGGTTAGAGAATTGCTTATCGCACACATCACTGAAGCGAGCCAAGACTCTGCGGTTTATCTCTTCTTGATTCTCAAAGATAGCCACAGACTCAAACTCAACCCCCCATTTTTCGAACTGAAGCAAGGAAATCGTTGCATCCCTCGTCTGGGCGTCGTTCTGCAGCGCGTAAACGAAGACTTGCTTGGCTCGTTGGTTAATGCGGCAATTGACCGAGTATTTACCATCGCGATCAAGCTCGGGGTGATGCCAATCGAAGATACGACGTTCCTCTGGTATCGTTGCTATCATGAAGGCCTTGAAATCATCGAAGAAGGTCGTGCGGACTCTTTCGCGGCTGAGAAACGTGACATCACTGATCTTCAGGAGGGCTTGAATAAAGCTATAAAGCGCGTCGCCGAACTGTTCAGCGGGGATGTCAATACGAAGTTCACCACCTAGGTCATCGACCCCAAATGCCGAGAGCGCATTGGCGATTATTGTCTGCCGAGTTCCTTGCAAGAGATCGCCTTCGTCTAATTCGTACGTGAGGTGCATATATGTATGTCCCTCGTCAGAAAGAATCCAGTGCTCGTTCTCTTGCTTCAGGACCATGGCGAGATGATCCCCGTCGCTGAATCGAAAGGGAGTGAACACTCGGTACCGGTCGATGCCCTCAGACCTAAGACGAATGAGTTCGCTTATTCTGGCTTGAAGCTCGCGCTCTATCGTGTGGACGTCCATGTTGCCTTCTTAAAAGAGAGTCGGCTGCAGCGTGGCAGGCAGGATGAAACCGCAATCAGTTAGCATGCAGGCGATGGCTTGCTGCAGGTCCGCATAGCGATCAGTCGGGCTGGCGTACGTGTCCTCACTCTCGCCCAGTTCTTGGTATCGTTGAGTAGCCTCATGAATATGAAAGTCATAGAATGTCTGCTTCTCGATCGTGTTGGTGTGCTGATGTGAGAGACCATTGTAGCGGCGAAGACGGAAGATATCGAAGGTTCCAGGTGGCTGATATGCAAGAATCACGGAAAAATCCAGTGGGTTCAGCAAACTTTGCCGGAGTAATAACCGAAACCGGCTGCCGCCGTCTCCGACAACGTCCAGTTGTTGCTCAGAGTGGCCACGTTTGGGCCGGAGCCTAACCTTAGATCTGTAATCATCAGGCAGTCGCTTCGGCTCGCTGATTAGCTGGCCTATCTCCATTTCCGTCAGACGCATGCTGTCCTTTTATAGCGTGTCAGGAGTTCCCACGCTAGTCACTGCCAACACGGGCCATGGCGCAGGTTGGTCGGGCCGGCACGGCTTGCTCCGTCCAGCGGGAGATGTGCTGCCCCTGCAGTGTCTACCCATACACCACCACGCCCCTTGCCACTTCGCCGCGCTCCATCGCCTCGAAGGCGGCGTTGACCTCCTCGAGCGCGAACCGCCGGCTGATGAGCTCGTCCAGCTTCAGCTTGCCTCCAAGGTAGAGGTCGGCGAAGCGCGGAAAGTCCACACGCGGCCGCGCCGAGCCGTAGAGGCACCCTTGCAGCGTCTTCTCGCTCGCGAACAGCGTGTAGGCTGAGAACGTGACCTGCGCGTCGCGCGCTCCTGCTCCCACGACAACGGCCATGCCGCCGCGACGCACGCAATCGTACGCCTGCTGGATGGTGGCTGGCAGGCCGATGACCTCGAAAGCGTAGTCCGCTCCGAGCCCGCCGGTCAGCTCGCGGACGCGAGCTACGACGTCCTCTTTCGCCGCGTTGATGCCGTGGGTCGCCCCGAACTGTTCGGCGAGGTCGAGCTTGTATGGCACAACGTCGACGGCGATGATGCGCCCCGCGCCCGCCAGCGCCGCGCCCTGTACCGCGTTGAGGCCCACGCCGCCGCAGCCGATGACCACCACGTTAGACCCCGCCTGCACCTTGGCGGTGTTGATTGCAGCGCCGACGCCCGTGGTCACGGCGCAGCCGATCAGCGCGGCGCGGTCCAGGGGCAAGTCGCGGCGTATCGGGATCGCCGCCGCCTCGGTGACGACGGCATACTCGCCGAAGGAGCCGACGCCCAGGAACCCTGGGATGCGCTGGTCCCCCTTCCGCACGCGAGACGCTGCGGGGCGGCGCTGAGTGACACACAGGTTGGGCCGCCCGACGGTGCAGTAGACGCACGTGCCGCAGGAGGCGATCCAGGACAGGATGACGTGATCGTCTGGCTGCAGCGTGCTCACCCCCGGACCCACCGCCTCCACCACCCCCGCCCCCTCGTGGCCAAGGATGATGCCGCCCGTGCCCGCGCCCGCGAGCGTGCCGTGGATCACCGAGTAGTCGCTGTGGCACACGCCGCTTGCCGCGAGGCGTACGAGCACCTCGCCTTCCTGCGGCTCCTCGATCTCAAGCGACTCCACGACGAGCGGCGTGTCGCGCTCGTACAGGACGGCCGCCTTCATCGTGCGCATCGTGTCCTCCTTGGCCGGAACGATTGTCTGTCGTGGCCGTGACGGCCATGACCAACGGGGCCCATTATCGAGCAGTGACCGGTCGACGGTAACCCGCTGTTTCACCGCGATCACGGCATTCGTAGGGGCACAGCATGCTGTGCCCTTGGCAGCCCTTCATGAGTCGTTGACTCGCACGCCTGTGCGCCCCGTTGCGCCTAGCGCGCGCGTCGCCGGCTGAGGATGAGGAGCAGGCTGATGCCGATGGCCGCTCCCAGCGTCTCGCCGATCAGGAAGGGCCACACCGGCAGGCGGACCAGCAGTGCGTAGAGGATCGCCAGGACCGCGATGAGCGCTCCCACTGCGAGGAGCGCTTCACGGAGCTCATCCCACAGGCTTGGCTCCATGGGCTTTGAAGGAGCGACGCCGCTACGACGCTTGCTTCGCCCCAACCGGCGCTGCCAGCTCCGCGGGGTTGACGATCGCGATGAATGGCAGGTTGCGGTATCGCTCGTGATAGTCCAGCCCATAGCCCACGAGGAACTCGTCGGGCGCCTCGAAACCGACATAACGAAGCGGCGACTCCAGCAGCCGGCGTGCCCGCTTGTCCAGCAGGACGCACACCTCGAGGCTAGTCGGCTCCCGCCGGTGCAGGTGCTCAATGATATAGCGGAGGGTCATGCCGGTATCGATGATGTCCTCGACAAGGAGCACGTGCCGTCCTCGGAGGTCTAGGCTCGCGTCGAGCAGGAAGTGGACGCCGCCCGGCATCTCGCCGCCGAAGGGGGAGATGGCGAGATAATCGACCTCGACGAGCAGGTTGATGTGCCGCATGAGGTCGTTCAGGAACGGCGCGACGCCCTTGAGCACTCCGATGAGCACCGGCGGCGACTGCGCGTAGTCTTCGGTGATGGCCCGTCCCAGGGCTGCCACGCGGTCCTTGATCTCCGCCTCCGTAAAGACGATCCGCCCCGGCGTCTCCGCGCCGACCTCGCCCAAAGGCGCGTAGCCGTACTTGGCCAGGATCTTGTTGTAGTCGCGTCGATATAGCAGGCGGATGTTGATCTCCGGATGGAGCTCACGTAGGTGGCGCAGCTTGCGGTTCTTGCGTGTCGTCAGGCTCTGCTTGAGCGTCGTCAGCTCGATGTACTGGTCATGGTCGATGAGATAGAAGTCGGGCGTGAACATCTCGACGATGCGGTCGCCCACCCAGACCAGGGGGAACGACCGTGGCTCGTAGTCCCAGCGGATCTTATAGAAGTCCAGCAGTCGCGCGAACTCCTCCTCGCTGGGATGGGCGAAGCGCACCGGCTTCTTCGGATTCTCCTGAGCGGCCCGCCGCTCGGCGTACCAGGTCAGCAGCTCCTGGCGCGTGTCGTCGACCTCCTGCTGCAGCGCCTCGTAGGCCTTCGCGTTCTCCAGCGCCACCGCGCCGAGGTCCGCGACCGCGCTCAGGAACTCGATCGCCTCCGGCGGATACGTGCGCGGCCTCGTCGTGTAGACGCGCAGCATGCCGATGACCTCGTCCCAGAGGCGCAGCGGCACGCTCAGAAACGAGCGTATCTTTTCCTTCTTGAGCTCGTCGGGATATTGGACGTGTGGGTCGCTCTGGGCGTCCTCCACCGCGACCGCCTCGCCAGCGAGCAGCTTGACCAGCATGTCGTCGACCCGGAGCGGCCCCTTACGGAGGAACGTCTCGGACACGCCGTGGGCCGCGATGTGGAGGAACTGGTCCCGCTCGGGGTTCAGCAGGAGCAGGGACGAGCCCTTGGCGCTCATCGCCTCGGCGGCCCCGCGCAACAGCGCCTGCGGCACCTCGCCGCTGACGCGGGTCGAGTTGATGGCTTTCGCGATCTGGTAGAGGCTGCGCTGGTACTGCCCGCCGCGCGAGCGGCGACGGCGCTGCTGTGGCTTCTTCCCTAGGTCGGCCGTAGCCATATCACCGCTAGATATCGTGTTGACTCCTGGCAATCCTTCTCGCCCTACAGTAGCAGCGCCGGCGCAGCCTGTAAAGCCGAATCCTTCAGCTTGGCCCACTCGCAAGTCCCATATGCTGCGGGTCAGGCTGGAAGCCTGACCCCTAACCTAGGGGCACCTCATGACGTGCCATGGCTTGCGAAAGGCCCGTAGCCCGTAGGGGCGACGGCTGTCCGCCCTGGCCTCTGTGGGTGTAGGCGACTGGTGGAGGTGTGCGAGGTCGCGTATGCACAGTTGCAGGCCGTCCCTCTGACGGGGGCTTGGGGGTGTCCCCTAGAGCGTTCCAGGGCGGGTGACGGCTGTCGGCATACCTAGGACGCCCTGGGCGGATGGAGGCTGGCCGGGGGAGTGCCGAGGGGGCAGCGCCCCCTTGGCTAGGTTCTAGAGCCTGCCCTGAGTCTGTCGAAGGGTATTCCTAGATATCATGGGCGGGCGGGTGGGAAAGAGCCGCGAATCAGGGATCACGAAGCGTAGAGGCTTCCCGCACGAACGCCGGTAGGGGCACGGCGCGCCGTGCCCCCAGCGGTCTCTGGATTAGCCAAACACGGCGCCCGAAGCGCTTCGCTGTCCCCGTGGGGAAGAGTCTAGAGAGGGGCGCAGCCCTCTCTAGGCATATACGTTCCAGGGCGGGTGGGTGGGACAACCAGCGTTCTCATCCCATCAATCAGCCGGCGCCGGGGCCTGCACGTAGGGGCGGAGGGCCGTCCGTCCTGACCTCTCGTGCAGTCGGTGGAGGGTGACTGGTCCAAGTGCGCGAGGGCGCGTATGGCCCCCTGCGGGCCTGTGAGTCCCACTCGTTGCGGCCGGCGGGCAGACCCTCGGGGTGAGTTCTAGAGAGGGGCGAAGCCCCTTTCTAGGCATATACGTTCCAGGGCGGGTGGGTGGGAAGACCCGCGGTCCTTTACGCGTTGTCGGTGCACGAAGATAGGTGGCCCCAAGTGGGGCCACCTATCTTCTCAAGGGGCTACGCCTTCAGATACCCGATGATCTTGCCCAGGAACTCGCTGCGCAGGTCGTTCCCGCCCACATTCCCGCTGCCGCCGTGCTCCAGCTCCAGCGTCGTGTTCGCCATCGACCAGCCCTTCCCCTCGTCGCCGATGAGGTTCTCCGACGGCACGCGCACGTTGTCGAAGAAGACGAAGTGCTGCCCGCCGCCCCCCGGCTCCATGCCGATCATGTCCATCTGCTGGATCGTGACGCCCGGAGTGCGCGCGTTGATCATGAGCAAGGAGATGTTCTCGTGACGTGGCGCCTCTGGGTTCGTGTTCACCAGCGTGAAGAGCCAGTCGGGCTTCCCGCCGCCACTGATGAACTGCTTCGAGCCATTGACCACCCACTCGTCGCCGTCGCGGACGCCCCGCGTCCGCAGCGAGGCCAGATCCGACCCCGCCTCCGGCTCCGTGAACACCTGCCAGTTGTTCACCTCGCCGCGCATCCAGGGGATGACGAAGCGCTTCTTCTGCTCCTCGGTCCCGTGGATCATGATCGCCGGCGCCAGGATGCCCGGCGACACCGCGCCCAGGTTCAGCCGGCCCAGCTCCTCGTTGAGCACCACCGCGTGGTTGGGCGTCAGGCCGCCGCCGCCCAGCTCCCTGGCGACCGTGGGGACGAACCAGCCCTTCTCGCCCAGCTTGCGGGCGAACTCGTGGCCCCCGCGCCCGCCGCCGATCGACATCGCCTCCCGCTGCTTGGGGTCCGTGGGCACGTTCGCGTCGAGGAAGGTGCGCACCTCCTTGCGGAAGGCCTGCTGCTCGTCGGTGTAGGTCATGCCGACCTCAAAGTCCATTCGCTCCTCCTTAGGCTACCGTCCGCGTCGAAACCATCGTCTATGTACATCGCCACGACGCGGATGTCAAGCGGGGTCGCACCCATGTCATTCTGAGCCGCAGGCGAAGAACCTACGACTCGCAAGCGACTTCGCTCGGAGGAGCGCTCGTGCGGGCTTGACCGCGACGGTCGCCGATGCCTTCCGCTATAGGGGGTGGCCCAGCACGTACCCGATGTCTGCGATGAGCAGGTTCGCCCCACCGACAGTGATCCCCTTCCCCGACTGCTGGGGTTGAGCGGTGCAGGCCCAAGTCATCAAGCGATCCTAGTCTCCGACGAGCTCACTGAAACGAGCTCTCAAATCGCTGCGTTGGCCGAGCCGAGCGAGTATGGAATCGCGGCGGACTCTCTCGCGGTAGTCAGGATAAAGCTCCAGCAGGCTAGCGATGCTCTCTAGCGCCTGCTCATCACGCCCAAGCAACACGAGAACGCGGCACCTGTTGAAGCGGGCAGCAGGGAGTTCTGCGAGAGCCAGGGCCTGATCGAAGGCGGCTAGCGCGTCAATATCTCGCCCGAGCCGCGCAAGGAGAACGCCCCTGGCATTGTGAGCGAGGGCGTCCTTCGCATCGAGGGCGAGGGCCCGATCGTAGGCCGTAAGAGCCTCCTCGAGTCGGCCCAGCGATCCCAGAGCGTCACCGCGACCCCGGTGCGCGTAAGCATAACTGGGGCGAATAGACAAGGCCCTCTCAAAGGCAGCGAGAGCGTCCTCATATCTCCCTAGGCCACTCAGTGCCACGCCGCGGCCTGCATGCGCTTCGGGATATTCCGACCTGAGCGCCAAAGCGTCATCGAACGCCCTGATCGCTTCATTGAACTGACCCAGGCGGAGCTTGGCTGCTGCAGCGTACGCAGCTAGTTCCGGAGTTCTCTTTGCATCCTTTGTGTTGATGGCCTGGTCAAATGTAGCTGACGCCTCTTCAAACCGCTCCATTTGCCGGAGAGCGTCGGCCTTGCCAATCAGAGCGGCCGTGTTTCCGGATTGAAACCGGATAGCTGTATCGAAGGCGTCGAGGCCTGCTTGGGTTCGACCGAGGTTCAACAGCGCGGTGCCGCGCCCACTATGAGCCTCAGCC
>DATDQG010000088.1:0-13110 GCA_035292365.1 Dehalococcoidia bacterium | reverse complement strand
ATCCACGGCATCATCGTTCTGACTGACGCAGGGGCAGGTCTGAGACCTGCCCCTACCCCGTCTGTGCGCACGCGACGTCACGGTCTACCTGAAATCGTCCGCGCGTTCAAGTCCTTCTCATCCCGACGCCTCAATGCCCACTTTGGTACCCCAGGCGCCCGCTTGCGGCAGCGCAACTATTACGAGCACGTCATCCGCACCGAGGACGACCTAAACCGCATCCGCCAATACATCTACGACAATCCCCTCACTTGGAACACGGACGAATATAACCCCAACCGTCGCCCCTAGCCGCAATACGCCTCGCCACTATTGGCTGACGCGCCCCCCGTCTGTCATCTCCCCCTATCCCGAACCTCCCTTCCCCGCTACCCTCATACTGGTGACCCACAAACGCCATGCGGACATTGCCAGCAGGCGCTGCCCGCAATCTCGACAAACAATCAATTCCCTGCTAACCTAGCCCTAATCGGGCGCCGAGGTCCTTTAAACCCAGTCCCGCGAGGCTGGCAAGGAGAGCGTCCCCGGCCAGGGTAGCCAGATTGCGCCCGGTCTGCATACACTGTCTGAGAACCCTCCTGCCAGCAGGCCGGAGGGTCTTTTGTTGCAGGAGAAGGTCCTCCTCACCGACGACGATATCCGCCGTATCCTCACGCGCCTCGCGCACGAGATCATCGAGCGCAACCGCGGCGCTGAGGACATGGTGTTCGTCGGCATTGTCACGCGCGGTGTGCCGCTGGCCCAGCGCCTCGCGGCGCTTGTGAGCGAGCTCGAGGGCGCCGCAGTGCCCGTGGGCAGCCTCGACATCGGCCTCTATCGGGACGACCTGGGCCGCCGCCTGCCCGTGGGCCGCCAAGCGCCGGCGCTCCATCCCACCAAGATGCCCGCCTCCATCGTCGGCAAGCGCGTCATCCTCGTGGACGATGTCCTCTACACCGGTCGGAGCATCCGCGCGGCGCTCGATGCCCTCGTGGACCTGGGCCGCCCGCAGTCCATCCAGCTTGTCGTGCTGGTCGACCGTGGGCACCGCGAGCTCCCCATCCGGGCCGACTACGTCGGCAAGAACGTGCCGACCGCCCGCAACGAGGAGGTCCAAGTGCGGCTCACAGAGGTGGACGGCCGAGACGAGGTGTCGCTCCTCTCGCCCGTCGCCACTCCGGCGGAGTGAAGGAGCGGCTATGGCAATTGACGCCCCCCAGGCAATATCGACCGCCGCCAGCGCCGCATGGCGCCAGGCCCACCTGCTCGACGTGGACGACCTGACGCCTCCCGAGTTCGAGACGGTCTTCCGCACGGCGGACGCCATGCAGGAGATCCTGTCGCGGGAGATCAAGCGCGTGCCCACGCTCCGGGGCAAGACCCTGGCGACCCTGTTCTACGAGCCGAGCACCCGCACGCGCGTCTCCTTCGAGCTGGCCGCCAAGGCCTTGGGCGCCGATGTCGTGAACCTGACGGCCTCCAGCAGCAGCGTCACCAAAGGCGAGTCGCTGATCGACACGGTCCGCACGCTCCAGGCCCTCGGCGTGGACGCCGTGGCCATACGCCACCCGCAGGCCGGCGCCCCGTACGTGGCCGCCCGCCACCTCCACTGCGCCGTCATCAACGCCGGCGACGGCTGGCACGCTCACCCGACGCAAGCGCTGCTGGACCTGTACACCGTGCGGCAGCACCGGGGCGGCATCCGTGGCCTGAAAGTGGTCATCGTCGGCGACATCCTGCACAGCCGCGTGGCCCGCTCCGACCTGTGGGGCTTCAGCGCCCTGGGCGCGCATGTCGTGCTCTGCGCGCCACCGACCCTGCTCCCGCGCCGTTTCGGTGAGCATGAAGCGTGGGGCCTCCCACCTGCGGAGGTTGAGCCTCGCTTGGAGCGCGCCATCGAGGACGCCGACGTGGTCATGGCCTTACGTGTGCAGACCGAACGCCAGCACACGGCCTACGTCGGCAACCTCCGCGACTATATCCGGCTGTACCAAATCAGCACCGCCCGACTTCGCCTGGCTAGGCCAAACGTCTTGCTCATGCATCCAGGCCCGACGAACGAAGGCGTCGAGCTGACCGCGGAGGTCGCCCAAGGCGCGCAGTCGGTCATCCAGGAGCAGGCAGCCAACGGTGTCGCTGTGCGGATGGCGCTCCTCTATCTGCTCCTGGCCGGCGAGGCGGCGCCATGAGCCCGCGCCCGATCATCGTTCGCGGCGGTCGGCTCCTCGATCCGTCCCAGGGCCTGGACCGTCTCTCGGACCTGCTGCTCCTGGACGGGAAGGTGGCCGCTGTCCTGGCCCCAGGCGCCACCGCGCCACCGGAGGCCGAGGCCATGGATGCCCGCGGCCTGATCGTCGCGCCGGGTTTCATCGATCTCCACGTCCACCTGCGCGAGCCCGGCTATGAGCAGAAGGAGACCATCGCTACCGGCACGCTGGCGGCCGTGCGAGGCGGTTTCACGACCGTGCTGGCCATGGCGAACACGAATCCAGCCGCCGACAGCGCCGCGGTCATCGCCTGGGTGCGAGATAGAGCGGAGGCAGGCGCCGCCTGTCGCGTGTTGCCGGTCGGCAGCGTTACCGTAGGCCAGCAGGGCAAGGAGCTCGCTCCCCTGGCGGAGCTGGCGGAGGCCGGCGCCGTCGCCTTCAGCGACGACGGTCAGCCGATCAGCGACCCCAACCTATTGCGGGCGGCCCTCGACCACGCCCGCGCCCTGCAGCGCCCCATCCTCGCCCACTGCGAGGACACCGACCTGGTCGGCGAGGGGGTGATGAACGAGGGGCCGGTAGCGACCCACCTCGGCCTGCCGGGCATCCCAGACGCCGCGGAGGACAGCGCGGTCGCAGAGGCCATTGCTCTCGCCGCCTTCACCGCGGGGCCGCTCCATCTGTGCCATCTCAGCACCAGGGGCTCTCTTGCCCTTCTGCGCATCGCCAAGGAGCAGGGGCTGCCGGTTACCGCCGAGGTGACCCCGCACCACCTCCTCCTTACCGACGAGCGCGTGCTCGGCCCAGCCGGCGCCGGCTCCCTGGCGCGCTACGACACGCACGCCAAGATGCGACCGCCGCTGCGATCGGAGGCAGACCGCCAAGCGCTTATCGCTGCTCTTCGTGAGGGCCTCATCGACGCCATCGCCACGGACCACGCCCCACACGCCGCCGAGGACAAGGACTGCGAGTTCGCTGCCGCCGCCAACGGCGTCGTCGGCCTCGAAACGGCCTTCGGCGTGCTCATGCGCCTCGTCCACGAGGGCGCTCTCGACCTGACAACCTTGGTCGAGAGGCTGACCGCTGGGCCTGCGAGAGTCATCGCACGAAGCGGGGGCATGGTGCCCTCAGACCTAGCGAGCGGGCTCGGCACGCTGCAATTGGGCGCGCCGGCGGACGTGGTGTTGCTCGACCCAGAGGCAGAGTGGACCGTCGACCCCGCGACCTTCGCCAGCAAGGGGCGTAACACGCCCTTCGCCGGCTGGCGGCTTCGCGGGCGAGTGGTGACGACGATCGTGGGAGGGGAAACCGCCTTCACTATCAAAAGGTGAGGTCTATCGAAGAGATGAACGTTTCCAACACAGACCGCAACCTCTGGACCGCCTTCATCGAGGAGGCCGTTGCCGAGCGGAAGTACCATGCGTTCGCCATGCGGGCCTTGGACGAGGGGTACCCACGCGTCGCAGAGATCTTCCTGGAGATCGGCGGCTCCGAGGCGCTGCACGCCCTGAGTCATCTGCGCACAGCAGGCGAGATCAAGTCAACGGTCGAGAACCTGCGGAGCGTCGTAGAGCTCGAGCGGCGCGAGCTGGAAGACATGTACCCCCACATGATCCGCGAGGCGGAGAGCGAAGGGCGCGCTGACGCGGTGGCGTCCTTCCGCCTCGCCCAATCGCGAGAGCAGGAGCACCTGGACAAGTTCCAGTCCGCTCTCGACGAGCTGCTCGCCTCCGGCGAGGAAGTGTCACGGGAGCTTGCATCGCCGCGGATCTCCCCTTACGGGCGGGCGGCAGCAACCTTCGCGGCACCAGCCGAGGCGCTTTTGCTGGAGCCACAGCAGGAGCAAGAACGGATTGAGAGCCTCGCTCGCATCCGCGAGGTGGTCTTCGGCTCGCAGGACGCCCTCCTCACCACGGTGGCCTTGACCGCCTCGATAGTCGGAGCGGCGCAGAGCAACGCGGTCGTTATCCTCGTTGGCCTGGCGAACGCCGTGGCCGGCGCGATCTCGATGGCGGCAGGCTCCTACCTGTCCTCCAAGGCCGAGCGCGAGGTGCACGAAGCGGAGATCGCCCGTGAGGCCCGCGAGCTCGATGAACACCCGGAGGAGGAGATGGCGGAGCTGGCCGCGATCCTCCGCTACGAAGGGATGACCGCGAGCGAGGCCGACCGCGTCGTCGAGCGGCTTGCCACCGATCGGAACCTGTTCCTCCGCACGAAAGTGCAGAAGGAGCTTGGACTCAACCCCGACCTTCCAACCAACCCGCTGAGGAATGCTCTTGCCATGGGGACCGCCTATGTCGTCGGCGCGCTCGTGCCCTTGCTACCGTTTCTCATCGGAATGAACGGTAGTGTTGCCTTCGCCGTGTCCGTCGTCGCCGGCGGCGCAGCGCTCTTCTCGGTCGGCGCCATAAAGGCCAGACTCGTGGGCAAGTCTATATGGTCCTCGGGTCTCGAGATCCTGGTTATCGGGACGGTGGGGGCTATCGCCGGCTACGCCATCGGCGTGCTCGTCCCGGCACTCTTCGGCGTCGTTTTGCCGAGGGCGTAGCCGCCCATGCCTGAGCGCGCGTACCTTGTCCTGGAGGACGGCTCCATCTACAGCGGCACCACCTTTGGCGCGCCGCGGGCTGCCTTCGGCGAGGTCGTCTTCAACACGGCCATGACCGGCTACCAAGAGATGCTCACGGACCCCTCCTACGCCGGCCAAGTGCTGGTCCTCACCTATCCGCTGATCGGCAACTACGGGATCAGCGAGGCCGCCTTCGAGTCGCGCACCATCCAGGCGGCCGGCCTCATCGTCCGAGAGGACTGTCCCACACCGAGCCACAGCGCCAGCACCGAGACGCTCGACGCCTTTCTCAAGCGCCACGGTGTCCCCGGCGTCGCCGGCGTGGACACGCGCGCCCTCACGCGCCGCCTGCGGAATACGGGCGTCATGATGGGCTACGTGGCCATCGGCGAGCCGCCAGAGACTGCTCTAGAACGCTTGCGCCAGTTGCCCCGCTACGACCTTATCGACTTCGTGCGTCAGGTCACGACGGAGGCACCCTACCCCTGGCAGGAGGCCCTGCCCACCGGGGACCGGCCGCACATCGTGGTGTTGGACTGGGGCCTCAAGCACAACATCCTGCGCCTGCTGCACCGCTTCGGCTGCGTGACGACCACGGTGCCCGCGACGACCACTGCAAAGGAGGTCCTGGCGAGGCGGCCAGATGGCATCGTCCTCTCGCCTGGGCCTGGCAATCCGGCGTTGCTGGAATACGCCATCTCGACCACGCGGAGTCTTCTGGGGCGGATGCCGGTCCTCGGCATCTGTCTGGGCCACCAGATCGTGGGCGAGGCGCTCGGCGCCCGCACCTTCAAGCTCAAGTTCGGACATCGAGGCGCCAACCACCCAGTGCGCGAGGTGGCGACGGGGCGCGTCTACATCACGGCCCAGAACCACGGCTTCGCCGTCGATCCGGCGCAGCTGCCGCCCTCGGTGGACGTGACGCACCTCCATTTGAACGACGGCACGGTCGAGGGCATGCGCAGCCGCGACCTCGGCTTTCTGACCATCCAGTACCACGCGGAGGCCTCGCCCGGCCCCTGGGACAACACATACCTGTTCGAGGAATTCCTTAGGTTGATCCAGGGGAAGAGCTAACTAAGAACCGCACGTGCATCAGCAACAGAAGGCGTTTACTCTCAAATGACGACGCGGCCAAGCGCTTCACGGAGATACGAGATTCGCGATCCCGTGTACGGCTTCATTGGCTACAATGATTTGGAACGGGAGGTCATAAACAGTAGGCCATTCCAGCGACTGCGCCGGATCAAGCAGCTAGCTATGACCCATCTTGTATATCCGGGCGCTGTCCACACACGTTTTGAACACGCGTTGGGCACTATGGAAATCGCCACAAGAGCCTTCGACATCCTGGCCGAAAGGCATCGCGACCTCTTGATAGACTGGGATGGTCCGATCCTGCTTGAGGTAAGGTCAGGAACATGATCCGAACTGAAGACCTAGAGAAGCTCGCTATCCTCGCGGAGGTGGTGGACAGGCTCAAGGAGAGGGACAGCTGGGTCGGCCGGACTCATCTGCAGAAGGCTGCCCTGTTCCTCCAAGATCTCTTGGACGTCCCGCTCGACTATAAGTTCGTTCTCTATTACTACGGCCCCTATTCGGCTCGGCTCGATGACGATATCCAAATGATGCGGATGCTGAACATCGTGGACATAGAGCCCATGGGAGAGTACGGTCCAAGGTACAAAGCAGGAACGACCTCGCTCACTGAATACAGAAGCTCTGTCGCCACGTACGGCAAACAAATAGCAGCCATAGCAGATTTCTTTGGCAGCAAGACTGCCGCCGAAGTCGAACTGCTCGCCACTGTCTTTTACGTCATGCACACCGAGGGACAGTTCGGCAGCGAGCTGTTTGGCAGGGTGCAGCGACTCAAGCCTCGCTTTTCGCCTGCAGAGATCGAGCAAGCGATAGGTGCGGTGTCGCAGTTCGTCGACGTGAGTGCTCCCAAAGAGCTACCCTTCTAGCTTCGACTACAGTGAAGGAAGCCCAGTAGGCATTGACCCAGCAGCGCCCCGCCAACAAAAAACGCGCCCGATGGTTCGGGCGCGTCGGGTACCGTACGCGCGGCGTTAGCCGCTCATCAGCGGGATGATGCGACCGGCGAAGGGCGAGTTGGCCTTCGCCTCGGCGTTGAGGACGCTGATCTTGCGGGCCACCTCGCCCGCGAGATCGTCGAAGCAGGCACTCACCCCCTTGTCCGCGTCCGTCGCCGTCACCGGCAGGCCCGCGTCGCTGCCGGCCCGCACCACCGTCGAGATTGGGATCTCGCCCAGGAACGGGAGGTCAAGCCTTTCGGCCGTGGAGCGTGCGCCGCCGTGGCCGAAGATCTCGGTCCGCTCGCCGCAGTGCGGGCAGAGGAAATACGACATGTTCTCCACCAGCCCAATTACCGGCACCTCCAGGCGCTGGAACATGCCAATGGCTTTGACCGCGTCCATCAGCGCCACCTCCTGCGGTGTGATAACCACCACAGCACCCGAGAGCGGCACGGCCTGCGCCAACGTCAGCGCCGCATCGCCCGTGCCAGGCGGTAGGTCCACGATCAGATAGTCCAGGTCGCCCCACATAGCGTCGCGGAGCATCTGCTGGATCGCACCACTGACCATCGGGCCGCGCCAGATGACGGGGCTGTCGTTGCTCGGCAGGAAGAAGGCGATGGAAATGAACTTCACGCCCCACGCCTCCGCGACCGGCAGGCCGTCGCCTAGCTGCGGCGGCTGCTCCTTCACACCCATCATCAGCGGCACGTTGGGCCCGGTGATGTCTGCGTCCAGGAGCCCAACCTGTGCGCCGGTCTTGGCCAGGGCGATCGCCAGGTTCACGGCGACGGTTGTCTTGCCCACGCCGCCTTTGTTCGATGCCACGGCAACGATGTTCTTCACGGTGGGTAGGCCGGCGCGGTCCGGGCCTTGGATGCGCCCGGTCACCTGAGCGTCCATGTTGACGTTGACCTGGCGCACGCCGTGCAACGCCATCACGGCCGCGTGGGCGTCGTCCCTCATCTTGTCTTTCAAAGGACAGGCCGGCGTCGTCAGCACGATGTCGAACGAGACCACGTCGTCGTCGATGTGCAGTTTTTGCACCATGCCCAACGTTACCAGGTCTTTGCGCAGGTCAGGGTCGTACACGGACCGGAGCGCCTCGAGCACCTGGTCCTCGCTCACAGTTGTTGGCATGACATCCTCCTCGTCGTCCAAAGGTCTCGGGCATGTCCCCGGACGCGCCGCAGACGGGCAAAAGGAACGCCGCGGCTAGGACATCTCCACGTCGGCCAGGGGATAGGTGAGCACTTGGGCCGAAGGCACCTGCACCACGTAGGTGTCCATGCTTTCGCCGCTCATGAGGCAACGCTCCAGGCGAATCGGTTGGCCGATGAGCCGTTCCAAGAGGCGGCGATGCCAGTCGCAGAGCTGCTGGTTGGTCTCAGCGACTCTCTGATAGGGACAGTTGAAGGAGCGTATCTCGTACCGCTCCCCGTACCCTTCCCACTCCGAGATGGCCCCCTCCTGGTTCAAGAGCGCCGTCACTGCCTCGATTCGCTCATGCAGCGGGCGGGCAAGCAACCGCGGCGCGTGCTCGGCCGCCAACCCGTCCGCCATCTTTTGAAAGATGAGGCCCACCTTGGCCTCGTTGGTCAGGCCGGTCAGCTCATTGGCCTCAAGCGTGCGCACTGCGTCGAGTATGCGCTCCGTCAGTAGCGCGTAGTTCTTGGGGAAGACCTCGTCCGCCGCGCTGGTGATCGTATAAACGTGACGAGGCCGGCCTAGGGGCCGGCGCACTTGTCGAAACGTCACATAGCCATCGCGCTCGAGGATGGTGAGATGCTGGCGCACCGTCATCGTCGCCAGCCCTAGGTCCTTCGCGAGCGCCTCAATGGTAGCTCCATCCGACGCTCGTTTCAGGATGCCGAGGATGGCAAAGCGCGTGGTCTGCATCCCCTCTCTCATCTGGCGTTTACCAACTTCATACCTCTCGCCTGTCGTACCACATCCTCTCGGGAACTTTTTGTGCCACACTGGAGTATAAACTGCACAAGATAGTTTGGCAATATTTTTACGTTTTTACCGTATATACCTTGACAATGCGAAAATAGGAGGCTATCCTACACAGGGTTTAGAGCGATTGGCTCTATCAGGAGGGAGACCATGCAATCCGACGTGATCGTGCAGACCGCTAGCCTGGAGGCCGAGGCCTCGGCGCAGCCCCAGTGCACGCATCACTGGCTCATCGATCCGCCGTCCGGGCCCACCAGCCGCGGTCGGTGCAAGCGCTGCGGCGAGGAGCGTTTCTTCATCAACTCAACCGCCGACTGGGTGTGGGACGGCCAGCCCGCCAAGGACCTTGGCGGCCTTGAGGCCGCGAGGCCCAAGACTCACGACGACTGGCAGGACAGCGGCTAGCCTCCCTGTCGACTGAAGCGTGGATCGAGCGCTCAGGTATCTAGCTATGCGCGAAGATGGCCCGTTTCGCTGGTGGGAGGACCCCGAGATGGAGGACATGCCGGAGGGCAACGAGGCCTCCACTCGCCCAGCCGACCACCCAGACGGTTTCTCCTTCCTGCTGGCCCACCCGGACCCGTTCTGGCAGACTTGGCTCGCCTTTAGCGCCCTGGAGCTGGCGCGGCTCCGCTTCCTGCGCTGGCGCTACCGGAGCGGCCAACTGAGCGAGTGGCCGGCCACGGAGAAGCTCGCCGCCTGAGGAAACGTTCTCGGCAAGAGAGGCAGGCCATAGCCTGCCTCTCTTCGTCCCAGGACACCCCCTCGAAACATCCGCGGTCCTGCCTTAGGGGACGGCGTAGCTCGCTACCACCACGTGGTCGTCAGTGCGGCCCCCTTGTCGCACAGGCAGACGTTCGCCGGTGATCGGGTCGTACAGGGCAGCGATAAGGGTGTACCTTCCGGGCGCAAGGGCCGGCAACGCGAACACGCGAGCGTCAACGACGACCTCGCCGGCAAGCCACGAGGACGTAGGAGCAGCGCCGTCTGCGGGCGGGCTATCGTGTTGAGCGACGAGGCGACCGTTGGCATCGAGCAATTGCAGCGTCACGGCGTAGGAGCGCTCAGTCTCGCCCACGACGCGCCACGCCAACGTGACGGGCCACGAGCCGGCCGAGAGCTTCTCGGGAGCCGTGTAGCCCAAAAGGGAAGCAAGGTCTCCCATCTCTGCCCCAAGAGGCTTCAGCCCCACGGGCGCCTCGAACTGCCGCACGCGCGTGCGGATCTCAGGCCCCGACACGCCCAGCGATTCGCCGAGAGCCGTCCCATCCGCTCCCAGCAGTGTGATGGTGAGACGGCTGCCGCCGCCTGCCGCGTGCGCTGGAAGCAAGAGCCGGTGCACATCGTGGAAGGCATCTCCTGCGCTCCAGCGGGCGAACGGGTAAGCGCCGGAGAGCGGCGGCTCCACGACGCTCGCGACGACAGCGCCGCTCGCGTCCTCGATCGCCAGGCGTACCGCACCGGCGTTGGTGACATCTTCAGCCCGCCAGAACAGGTGCACGTCGAAGGGCTCGCCCGCTTGGACGGCGACAGGATCAAGGCTGTACCCGAACAGGCGCAACCCGGCCCAGCGGTGGTCCAGCGGCGCAGTCGGACGCATCGCGCCCAGCGCCAGTGGCGAAGGCGCCGCCATCTCCACCTCGCCGATCTCCAGCAGGTCGCCCCGGGGTCCGGCAGGCGTCTCGACGGTGAGGTTCTGCAGCGGGTCCAGACTGAAGACTGTTATCGCCAAGCTGTAGCGGCCCGGCGGAGCGTCGTGCGGCAAGGTCAGCCAATGCGCGGTGTAGACCGTATCGCCCGCAAGCCAGTTGGTGGTGGCGAAGGCCGGAAACCCGTCGCCAAGCCGCTCATCCAAGAACCCCCAAGGCCGCCGCTGCGCGTCTAGGGCGCGCATTGAGAGGTGGTAGTCGGTGGGAGGTGTTTGCAGGACGCGCCAGCGCAAGACAGTCAGGACGGCCTCGCCCGGGCTTGCTGGCGCTCTCGCCAGGGACACTCCCGTCAAAGCCAGCGTCCTCGCGAAGGACGCCTCAGCAACCGTGGGCGGTTGGAACACAAGGTCTGGGATCGCGGCAAGCGAGCTGGGCAACCGGAACGAGAGCGCCTCCCCTAAGGGCTTCAACGAGATTACTGTGCCGTCGCGGAGCCACGGAGGAAAGAGTCGTCCCCAGCTCAGTGGTTCGTGGACAAAGAAGACGTACTCCATGTCGCTCGGGTAAACGGCTTTGCCGTTCCGTTCGACGAAAACGTGCTTGAGATCGAGCAGGCGAGGCGGTGGTGCGTCACTGAGTACTCGGCGCAAGACGTATTGAAAAGTGCCGTCTTCTGAGGAGGCAGCGTCCAGCCCGATCGGATGGCTCAGCAACCGCGGATGAAGGTGATCTGCCACCGCTAGCACAGGAACCCTAAAGGCATACGGTAGCTCGGGGTGCTGCGCCCAGGCAACGAAATACGCTCGAGTAGTCGCCCATGCCCCAAAGAACAGCAAGCCAGCGAGCCCCACGAAGACGAACGGTCGCCAAGCGGCCCGGGTTCGCCGGCGCAGCGCCTCGGCTCCAAAGCCGGCCAGGACCGCGGCGGCAGGAGCAACCCCCATAGACCGCAGAAAATGAGGCGCACCATCGCTCAACAGAGTTGGGACAAGCATGACGGCGAACCAAATCATCACGAGGGCCGACGGCCGCCCAAACGACTCGGAAAGACGCAGGAGGCGACGAAGCGGGCCTATTGCTCCCGCCAAGGTGACTACTAGACCGATTAGAAAGAGGGCGCCCAACGCTGGATCATATGCGGGGCGCCCGGGAAGGTTGTGGTTTATGTTGACGTCGCCCTTCAGTACGAACATGCCCGCTACCAGACCGAGGTTTTCGCTGACCGCTGTCGTCGGCGACACGGCAACTGTTTCTGCTCGGTACCGAAAGGCGAAGGGGTCCTGGACCGCAAGAAAGACAAGTGGCGCCGCTAGTGAGGCCGCCACAACACCCGCAGCAAGAGTCTTGCGCCACATGCCGGAGGGCAGCGGCCAGCCCTGCAGGAGCGCGACCGCCAGCATGCCGAGAGGCACCAGCGGCACGAGGCGCGCGGACAAGTAGGTCTGCAGAGTTAGCCCCAGAAAGAAACCACCAAAGAGAAAAGAGCGCCACCGCCCGTCGATGTAGGCATTCCAGAAGAAAAAAAGGCTCGCGATGGTGAACGGAAGGGTGCTGATTACGCGCAGCCCTACGCGGCTCGCCACCACGTGGTAAAGCGTCAAGGAAAGCACCGACGCGCTTACCAGAGGGGCCCAAGAGCCTGGGCCTAGAAGGCGGCTCGCGAAGCGGTAGAGCAGGGCAACGGTGACGGTCCCGACGAAGGCTGAAGTAAGACGGGCGGCGAATGCTGTGGCGCCAGCGATGAGCGACATCGCTCCTTGCACATAGATGAAGAGCGGCTCACGACCGAAGTTATTGGGAAAGAAAAGGGGGAACCGCCTTGTGTCCTGCATTTCCAGGATGTCTATGAGGTTCCATGCTTCATCGCCGTTCAGCCCAGGCGGCAGCACCGGAAGCCGGTACACCCGCAACGCGAACGCGACAGCCACGATGGCGACTGCAAGAGCGGGAGCGGGAACGCTGGTCCAAGAACGCGAGGCCCCACGGGTCAAGCCGGTAATGGACGGTGTTGTGCTCATCTACCTACTGTAGCCGGGACTCAGCGAAAGACCCAAACGAACCGCCCCCGCTCTGGCGGGGGCGTCGAATTCCCTGCACGGGTTCCCTAGTCGAAGTCGACGACGTGGTAGACCTCGACGCCCTGCTGGTTCCACACGCCGAAGGTCGCCGGTCCGATGGTCGCCATCTCCGGCATCTCATCGAACTTGTCCATCGCCGCCTGAGCGTCAGCGACGCTAGCGTATTCCGCTTCCCATTGCCAGTTGGGCTGGCCGGGTGAGACGAAGTGGCCGGTGAGCACCCGCCCTCGGGGCAAACCATACTTCTCGCTCAGGTCCATGATCTGCTTCATGAGGCTGCTCGCCTCTTCGTACTTGCCAGGAGTGATCGTGAAGTACATCCGCACAACGACCGACATAGTTCCCGCCCCTTACAGTGAGATGAGGGCAGTCTAGCAGTGTGGCGACCCATGTCAAGGTGGCTTGGCAGCGCTGACCTGCTCCGCCTGCGAGAGCTGCTTCCCTCTACCGGCGTCCTCCGCATCGGCGGGGCCGGTGTCTACGACGGCGTCTTCCTCGTGGGGATGATCGCGGCCTTCCTGACTTGAGGAGCACCCGGGCGCCCGTCGTCTCAGGGACTGATCAGCACCTGACCCAGGATCACTTCGTTGTCACCAGAAACCGTTGGCAGACGCCCTCGCCCGCTGGAGA
>DATDQG010000087.1:0-13814 GCA_035292365.1 Dehalococcoidia bacterium | reverse complement strand
TCGCGAGGTGTCAGTCCCGCGCCATCCTTCTGGACCGCGCCATCCTTCTGGACCGCGCCACGAGGCGTCGGAGCCAGCGGAGGTAGATGCTCCAGGGCCCGCTGCAGAAAGGTCTCACGCAGAGCCAGATCGGGCACATCCGCCGCAAGCCGCTCAATGATCGCGCGGGCCGTTGAGTACGCCTGGTCAGCGTCCTGGGAACGCGCCTGGGCTTCGTAGAGCTTGCCTAGCGCCACGTCGACGCGCCAAACGGCAGGCATCGCTCCTAGGGTTAACGCGACCTGTTGAGCAGACAGCAGCGCTGTTTCCGCCTCGTCGAGCCGCTCCATGGCAGCGAGCGCCTCGCCACGCAGCCTGGATACGCGGAGAATGGTGTGGCCGTCCGAGGCGTTGACGTCCGTCATGGCGAGTTGCTCGGCGATGGCGAGGGCGATTGCAGTGTCACCACGACTGAGGGCAAGCTCGGCCTCGGCACACCAGGCCAGGCGCTGCCCGCATGACAGAAGCGGCGTTTCGGGCGGCAGCGAGACTGCGAGCAGAGACGCGGCGCGGCCGGGATCGCCTTGCAGGAGATACACTGAGGCCAGGTAGCCACTTGTGCGACGGGCCCAGCATCCGGAGCCAATCTCCTTGGCCAGGGTCAGCGCTTGCTCCAACTCTCGCTGCGCCTGTCCGAAATCGAGCAGATCGAGGTGCACCGCGCCGAGGGCGCAGTGCGCCGCCGCCATCCACTGAAGATGCTCGATCTCTTCCGCAATGAGCAGGCCCGCGCGCGCGGCCTCCAGGGCACGGGCATAGCTGCCCTGGGCACCGAGGCAAAACGCCAACATGATCTGCGCGTAGGCTTCAGCGGAGCGCTGGCCGATCTCCCGTGCCAACCGCAACGCCATCTCGCCCTCGCGGGCTGCTTCTTCCAATGACGCTGCCGCGACCATGGTATCCGACTGGTAGGTGGCGCCGCGCATGGTCATCGTCGCGAGGCTGGACGCGAGGCCTTGGCGGTTGTCGAGCTCCTGGAAGAGCACGATGGCGCGTTCGTAGTACGCCGTGCCCCGGGCCAGGTTGCCGCTCATATAGTCCGACACGCCAAGGAGGTCGAGCGTCTCTGCGATCCCGTGGCGATCGTTCAGCTCCTCGAAGATGGCCAGCGCCTCCTGATGTTGTCGCCACGCTTCCTGTGGTTGATCGACGTTGAGATGCCAGTTCCCCACTCGGTTCAAGCTGTGCGCCACAAGAGATGGAGCGTCAAGGGTACGAGCGAGCGCGAAAGCCCGCTCGTAGTAGTCACCCGTTTGGGAATAGTCGCGCCCAGACCAGAGCATGCCGAGGTCCACGAGGGCCTGCCATTCCAGTCGCCGGTCCTGGGCGGTCTTCGCTGACGCCAGGGCCGTCTCAAGGTCCTGGCGGGCCTGCTCGAAGTTGCCCAGCGTTTCGTAGGCAAGACCGCGCGCCCGATAGAGCTCTGGTCGGGGTATCACGGCGAGATGGTGTGCGGCATTCAGCGCACGCGTGAAGTGCTCCGCCGCCGCCCTTGGCGCATAGAGCGCCTGCGCCCTCTCGCCAAAACGCTGCGAGTAGTCAAGGGCCTTGTCCCAGGCTTCCGCTTCGTAGAAGTGGTAGGCCAGATCGGCCAAGCGCCCGTCCAAGCCGGGCGACGTAAAGCCCTCAAGCGCCTCAGCGATGGAGCGGTGAAGAGACCTGCGCTCGCGCGCCAAGAGACCAGAGTACACCGCCTGTCGCGTGAGCGCGTGGCGAAAGGCGACCTGCTCGGCCGATTCCTCCACGACCAGTTGCGCGGCGATGAGCTCCTTGACCACCAAGAGCAGTTGCGCCTCGTCGAGATGTGTCAAGTGCTGCAGCAGCGCGAAGTCGCATCGTTGGCCAGCTACCGCCGCGACCGCCAAGACCCTCTGAGCTTCGGGGCTCAGCTGCGCCGTGCGCCGGCGCACGGCATCCCGAATGCTCCTGGGGATCTGTAGCACGTCGACTGGTCTGCGGTCCCACCTTCCATCGGCATAGAAGATGTCGCCCGTGGCGATCAACGACTTCAAGACCTCTTCCACGAAGAAGGGATTGCCGTCGGTGAGCTCATGGATGGAGTTGAGGAATTCAGCCCGCACCGGCCGCTGCTGATCGAAGATTGCCCTGATCATCGTGTCGGTCTCGCTGAGAGTAAGTCGGGGGAGCGTCAACTCTGAGGCGAGCCGCTCGCGGTCAAGCTGGGCCAAGAAATGGCTCAGGCTGGGGTGCAGTTCATCGCTGCGGTATGTCAATAGAAGCAGTGTCGGCTGCTCCGCTATGCGCCGTGCCAGGTGGAGCACGAATTCGAGGCTCGCCTCATCGCCCCAGTGCAGGTCTTCGACGATCACGAGCAGCGGCTGCTTGGCGCTGAGCTGCGTAAAGACCTGCGTCAGCGCGTGGAAGAGGCGGCGTTTCTCCTGCTCAGGCTCAAGGCCGGGCATAGGCACGATCCCCAGCAGCAGCTGATCGATCTCCGGCAGCAGCCTGACGAGAGGTGAGGCGGCGGAGCCTAAGAAGTCGGCGACGTTGCCGGGCGGTACTGTGGTGAGAAGCGTACGGAGAAGGTCAACGAATGGGGCGTAGGGAAGCGACTGGTCGGGTTCAAAGCAGTTGCCCTGGAGCAGGAGCACGCCCAGGGACGCCGCGCGGGCCTTCGCTTCGCCAACCAACCGCGATTTCCCGATGCCGGCCTCTCCCGCGACAAGCGCTGTCTGTCCCACTCCTGACCGCGCCTCATCGAGGAGGTGGTTCAGTGATTCGAGAGACGCCGCGCGCCCTACGAGCACCGGACAGACGACGGGCTTCCCAAAGGCGATCGTCACGGGGAGTTCCTCCGAGCCTTGATCCGACACGTAGCTGCGTTCGAGCGAACGCGGCGTCAGAGCACGCTCCATCTTGCTGTAGGGCGCGAGAGCGTGTCAATCCGGCCAGGAGGCCGGCGCTACCTTACAGCGGGCCGTCGTCCGAGCGCTTCAGCACCAGGCCGGTGGGTAGCTTCGGGTGGAAGTAGGTGGACTTGGGCGGCATCTGCTGCCCCTGCTCTGCCAGCTCTGCGATGCGAGAGACAGGGACCGGGTTCTGGAACAGGGCCACCTGATAGGCACCGCTGCGCACCTGCTGCAGCGCCTCCACGGCCCAAGGCGTGTAGGCTAGATCGCCCCTGTCGGTGGCGGCTTGGGGTGAGTCCACCAACCGGTCGATAAGGAGCCGGTGCAGCAGGACGACATCAAGCGTCGGCCTCAGATGAGCGGAGCCGCCCTCTCGGGGCGCCTTCGGCGCCAGCATGAGTGCCTCGCTCCCCAGGCGCAGGAGACAATAGGCGGGGCCGGCAGCAACCTTGGCGGCGAGGGCAGCGATGATAGTGCGCGCCGCGAACTCCGCATCGTCCGGCAATGGCAAAGGCTCGACCAGGAAGGCACCGAGCGCCTCGTCGAGGGCCCCCTGTGCCTCTGTATTGAGACCGCGGAGCAAACGATGCAGCGGCAGGACGACGAGGCCCGGGTCCTCCAGCGCTACCAGGTGCATCAGGACGAACTGCCAGGCCCTGTCCCGCAGGTCCGCCGCGCGCGCCTCGGCTTCCCTTGGACTCTGGCGGGCCGCGCATTCATCGCGGTAAGCTCTCGCTGCCTGGAACCGGTGGTGGCCGTCGGCTAGGTAGACCACCCTTCCTTCGAACAGGCGCTGCAACGCCTGTTGCTGGGCAGTGTCTGCAATGGCCCAGAGACGGTGTGTCTCGCCCTCACACATCGCCTCCACCAACGGGGGGGCTTGGGTGGCGGCGCGCGCGGCCCTGGCGGCTTCGCCGTTCCGATCTCGGAAGAGCCCAAAGATAGGGCTCACGTTGGTCTGGATAGCCCTCAGAGCGCCCAGCCGATCCTCCACCGGCTTGGGGGTAGTGTGCTCGTGCGGCAGGATCACGCGCTCTTCGGGCGCGTGCAGGCGCACGGCGGCGATGAGGCCAAGTCGGGAACGCTCCTCTCCTAGAAGACTGAAGCGCTGCTCGTGAAGATAGAACGCCGGCACCGGGTCCCGACGCAGCACACCATGGGCCAACCACTCGAGGAGGGTCAGCGCATCGCGGCGTTGCGAAGTACTCGCTTCTCCCTCTTCGAATGGGTACTCGAGGCGGATGACGTTGAACGGACTACGCGCGTGGAGGGCCTGCTGGGCCGGCGCGTCGATGACGTCGTAGGGCGGGGCGAGCGCATTGCCCAGGTCCACCTGGTCCAAGCCATAGCGAAGCCCCCGGAACGGCCGGACATCGGCCATTAGGTCACCCGTCCGATGGCGGTCAGCGCGGCGGCAACGGCTGCTGCTATGCCGGCGCAGAGGGGGAAGGTAATGATCCAGGCGCCCACGATGGTCCGCGCCACTCCCCAACGCACCATCGAAAGCCGCCGCGAGGCGCCCACGCCCATGATGGCTGTGTTGATGGTGTGTGTAGTGCTCAACGGGATGCCAAGCCGGGAGGCCAATTCGATGACTGTGGCGGCACTGGTCTCGGCGCAAAAGCCGTGGATCGGCTCAAGGCGTGTGACGCGGAAACCCATCGTCCTGATGATCCGCCAGCCGCCTATGGCGGTGCCAAGGCCCATGACGCTGGCCAGTAGCACGATCACCCAGATAGGTATGCTGAACTCCGGAAGCACACCGCCGAGCACCAAGGCCAGAGCAAACGGGCCCATGAATTTCTGGGCGTCGTTGCTGCCGTGACTGAACGCCATGAAAGCTGCGGAAAGCACCTGGAGCCGGCTGAACAGACCCCTGACCAGCCGGGGACCGCTACCGCGGAAGAGCCACAGCAGGAGGACCATCAGGACAAGGCCACCGAGGAAGCCAAGAAAGGTAGAGAAAAGCAGCCCCGTGAATACCTTTTGCCAGCCACTCCCTATGAGGGCGCTGGGGCCCGCCGTGACGATCGTGGCCCCAGCGAGGCCAGAAACGAGAGCATGGCTCTCGCTGGTGGGCAGCCCGTAGTAGGCGGCGATGCTGCTCCAGATGATGATGCCCACCATGGCCGAGCCGATGGTCAGCAGGCTTACCGCGCCGGCCTGCACGATACCCGTACCAATAGTCGTGGCGACCGCGGTGCCGGAAAGCGCGCCCGCGAGGTTCAAGAAAGAGGCGAGGACTATGGCGACGCGCGGCGTCAGGGCGCGCGTGGCGATGACGGTGGCGATAGCGTTAGGGGCGTCAGTCCAGCCATTGACGAACTCCGCAGCCACGATCAGCAGGAGGACAAGGGCAAGACCAACCGTTACGCCACCGCTCTCCATGGGCCTCCCTTCCAGTGTTAGCCATATTTCAACACGATCCCCTCGAGGACGTTGGCCACGTCCTCGCACCTATCGGTCGCAGTCTCCAGTTGCTCGTAGATCTCCCGCCACTTGATGATCTCCACAGGATCGGTGCTGTTATCGAACAGCTCCATCAGCGCACTGCGAAGGACCTGGTCAGCCTCGTTTTCCAGGCGGTTCAGCTCGATGGCGTCCTGCAGCATGCTCTGGAAGCTCCGCCGGTGGCGCAGCTTCCCGATGGCCCGCTGGACGACCTTGGCGCATTCGACGATCAAGACGGCCAACTGGCAGGCCCGGTCCTTCGGGGCCGGGATGCGATAGAGCACCATCGAGACCGCCGCCGCGTCTATGAGGTCGACCACGTCATCCAGCCGCTCGGCTATCTGGGTGATGTCCTCGCGGTCGAGCGGGGTGACGAACGTGCGGTGGAGTTGGGCCATCAGCTCGTGCGTGATGCCGTCGCCGATGTGCTCCAACTCCCGGATGCGCTCCACCTTTTCGGGGACATCCCGATAATCCTCGAGCAGATCCCGAATCATGTCGGCAGCCTCGACCAGGTTGGCCGCTCCTTGCTCAAACAGGTCGAAGAACCGGCGTTCCTGCGGGACGAGGGAGAGTCGGGCCATGCGCTATCTCCTTTTCGCTTCCCTCGAGATGTTTCGGCTCCGTGAAGCATATCACGAAGCGACCCCAGGAGCCTATTACACAGCCTCTCTTATGTGAACATAGAATGGCATCACTCATAGCACGTGGGAGAACCCAAGCCTGCGGACGACGCGGAGGTTGAGGGCCCGGGTCTAATACCGAGACAGGTTGAGCTCTTCCAGCTTGCCCGTGATGAGGAAGACGACCCGCTCGGCGATGTTGGTGGCCCGGTCGGCGAACCGCTCCAGGTTGTGGCCCGCCCAGATAAGGTACGTCGCGCGCTGGATCGTTGTCGGGTTCTGGAGCATGATGAGCAGCAGCTCGTGCCATACCTGTTCCCAGAGCTCATCCACGCGGTCATCGTCCGCGCAGACCTGGCGGGCGAGGGATTCGTCGCGGTGGACAAAGGCCTCAAGGGAGCGCTTCAGCATATCGCGGCCCATCTCGGCCATGCGGGGCAGGTCGATGAGCGGCTTGACGTGAGGCTGGTCGCCATGGAGCAGGACGATCTTGCCGATGCCCTCGGCGTGGTCGCCCATGCGTTCAAGGTCGGAGCCAATGCTGAGGACCGCGGCGATGGCGCGCAGGTCACTGGCGACGGGCTGCTCGGTGGCAATAAGAGCGAGCGCCCTCTCTTCGATTTCGATGCGCTTCGCGTCGATGGCATCATCGTCGCCGATAACCTGCCGCGCCTCGACGAGGTCGCGTTGCTTGAGCGCCTCCATCGAGCGCTCCAGCGCGCGATCAACCAGGCTCCCCAGGAGGAGCACCTCGTCCTGCAACGATTGCAGCTTTGAGTGAAACTCGGTACGCGCTGCGTGCCGCATTGCTGGGCTCCTATTCAACTCGCCATCGCGGGCCGCAACGAACTCACGAACATGCCCTGTCAGCTCGTCGCGGACGCTCCGGAACACCGGGAGTTGCGTCGCTTCGTCGCCCGCCGCCGCGGACGGGTCGGGAAGGCTCCAGTGCAGCTGTCGACGGGCCCCCGGAAAGAAGGGGCACGCTTCCCTCGCCTGGTCACATACCGTGATGACATAGTCAAACAGCATTCCTCGGTATTCGTCAACGTCTTTCGACCTGTGAGCGCTGACGTCGATCCCAATCTCCTGCATGGCCTTCACCGCGAGCGGATGCACCCGAGACGGCGTGGTGCCCGCGCTGTAAGCCTCGAAGCGCTCTCGCCCCATACTGCGCAACAATGCCTCTGCGATCTGGCTTCGCGCCGAGTTATGGGTGCACAGGAAGAGAACGCGCTCCACTGTTATCCACCCGCTAGCCGAAGCGCCCCGTGATATAGTCCTCCGTGCGCTTGTCTCTGGGGTTGGTAAATATCTGGGACGTCGGGCCGATTTCGACCAACTCGCCGGTCCGCTCCTCCCCTGCCAGCAGGAAGACCGTCATGTCAGATACTCGAGCAGCCTGCTGCATGTTATGGGTAACGATCAGGATCGTATAGTCCTCCTTGAGCTTGTCAATCAACTCCTCGATGCGGTAGGTGGCCGAAGGGTCCAGAGCAGAGGCCGGCTCGTCCATCAGGATAACCTCTGGCTCCACCGCCAGGGCGCGGGCGATGCACAACCGCTGCTGCTGACCACCTGAAAGGCTGAGCGCGCTTGAGCCCAGTCGGTCCGACACCTCGTCCCAGAGTGCAGCACGCCTCAAGGCGTGCTCGACCCGGTCTCTCAAGTTCCCGCGGAACCCGTTTATGCGAAGCCCAAACGCGACATTCTCAAAGATCGACTTGGGGAATGGATTTGGCTTCTGGAACACCATGCCAATGCGCGAGCGCAACTCCGTCGGGTCGACGTTGCTCGCGTAAATATCCTGCCCATTGAAAAGCACCTTGCCCTCCAAGTGCGATCCACGAATCAAGTCATTCATCCGATTGAAGCAGCGGAGGAGGGTGCTTTTGCCGCAACCGGAGGGTCCGATGATGGCCATAACGCTGTTGCGACGGACGCTCAGAGTCACGTCTCGAAGAGCAGGCCTCTCTCCGTAATAAATGCTCACGCCCTCAGCCTCGAGGACAGAATCCTGCGGGTGGGTGGGCTCGGCGGTTGTTGGGGAGCCTAATGGCTTCGCCATTTTGATTTGCTCTGGCTTGATCTGGATTACCATTCTACCCTCCGCTGATATTTGTTGCGAAGCAGGATGGCGGCCGCGTTCATGGCCAGGAGCACCACTAGCAAGACAATGATCCCTGCCGCCGCCTTCTCATGGAATGCAGCCTGTGGTCGCGATATCCAGTTGAATATCTGGATCGGAAGCACCGTGAAGGGCGACTTGAGTCCATCCGGCAAGAACGCGATGAACGTGAGCGCGCCGATGGTGATGAGTGGCGCCGTTTCGCCGATGGCGCGAGATAGCGCCAGGATGGTGCCCGTCAGGATACCCGACAAGGCCGAGGGGAACACGATCAACCACGTCGTCTGGAACTTGGTCGCGCCCAGCCCATACGCGGCTTCTCGGAAAGACGGCGGAACCGCTCGGATCGCCTCCTGGCTCGCGATGATAATGATAGGAAGCACGAGAAGCGCCATCGTCAGTCCGCCTGCGAGTACGCTGCGCTCAAGCTGCAGCATCCGCACAAACAGCCCCAGGCCCAGGAGGCCGTAGACGATTGAAGGCACTCCCGCCAGGTTATTGATGTTCGTTTGTATGATCGAGGAGAACCAGGTCCGGGCCGCATATTCTTCGAGGTAGACCGCCGCAGCAACCCCAACGGGAAATGCGAAGGCCGCCGTCAGCGTGATCACCCAAAGGGTCCCAGCGAGGGCGGATAGGATCCCAGCTTGATCCGGGAAACGAGAGGGGAAGCTCGTGAGAAAGGTCCAACTGAGCGCCCCGAGGCCGTCCTGGGCGATATCTATCAGCAGAACGGCTAACATCACGATGCCAACTAGCGTGGCAACCAGCCCAACGATCGCAAAAGCGCTATCTTTGCGGTTGCGCAGCTCGCGCTGTGCCCGAGCCTGCCTCAATCCTATCGAACGCTCCCTGCTAGAAATCATTCATATGCCTCACGGAAGCGGTGAATGACCCGCTGACTGACCATGTTCAGCAGAAGGGTCATAAGAAAGAGCGTCATTCCAACAGCGAATATGGTCTTGAACTCAATCGTGCCAACAGGGACGTCGCCCAGGCTCACCTGCACGATGTAGGCGGTCATGGTCTCGATCGATTCCAGGGGGTTCAACGTCAACTTGGGCTGTTGGCCGGCAGCGATGGCAACGATCATCGTTTCCCCGACCGCTCGGGAGATGGCAAGGATGAACGCAGCAACGATCCCCGAGAGCGCCGCAGGCGCCACAACTCGAGTCGCTACCTCCATCCGTGTGGCGCCCAGCGCGTACGCCGCTTCTCGAAGCGAACGCGGCACCGCTACCATAGCGTCCTCGCTCAACGAGGATACGAGCGGAATAATCATGACGCCCATCACGATGCTCGCGCTTGCCGCGTTGAAGACCTGCGCGTCCGGGAAGATCTTGCGCAAGAGCGGCGAGATGAATAGGAGGGCAAAGTAGCCATACACAACGGTAGGAATGCCAGCCAGGATCTCGAGCAACGGTTTCAAGATCCTCCGGAGACGGTCAGCGGCGTACTCGCTGAGGTATATGGCGCTGACAAGCCCAACAGGCAGGGCAATGAGCATCGCACCCCCCGTAACAAGCACTGTGCCGGTCAACAGTGGAGCGATGCCGAAGTTCTTGACGCTGAAGAGAGGTGTCCACTGCGGGTTTGTGACGAACTCCAGGATGGAGACCTCTTGAAAGAACTCGATCGTCTCGAAGATCAAGACTGCTACGATGCCCAAAGTGGTCAGCACGGAGCCTGAGGCGCAGATCAGGAGGAATACCTTTGCCAGCCCTTCGCCAAACTTGCGCAGAGGACGCCGGCGTACGCCGAGGGGTATAACCTCTCGCGCGGAAGCGGGCGAAACCGCGCCTTCTCCGATCATCCTCATCACCTCGGAAGTGGAGCGTGTGCTAAGCGCTGGTGGCCCTGTTTGAACAAGGCCACCAGCGCGTTTTGTTTAGCTGGACCTGATGTCACCGAGCCACTACTTGAAGAGGTCTTCCAACTTCGCGCCCGCCGGGGCGTTCGTGTACACCGAGCCCACCACACGCCGCTCGAAGCGCTGTAGGGCGGCATCGTACACCCTATCGGGAACCCGCACGTAGCCCACCTCTGCGACCAGAGGACGACCCTGGTTGAGGTAGAACTTCACGAACTCCTGCACCTCGCGCCTGTCGGCCGCATCCTTGGCCACGTAGATGAAGATCGGTCGTGACAGCGGCGCATATGTGCCGTCGTTGATGGTCTGCTCCGTGGGAAGCACCGGGCCCCTGCCGCCATCGATCGCGACGAGCTTCAGCCGGCCTTTGTTCTCCACGTAGTACGCGTAACCGAAGTACCCAAGAGCGTTGGCGTCGCCCGCGATGCCCTGCACCAGGACATTGTCGTCCTCGCTGGCGGTGAAGTCGCCCCGGCTGGCCTTGGCCCGCCCGTTGATGACCTCGGTGAAGTAGTCGAAGGTGCCGGAGTCCGTACCAGGGCCGTAAAGGGTGAGTGGCCGGTCGGGCCATTCCGGACGGACCTGACTCCACCTGGTCACTTTGCCTTGGGCGTCTGGCTCCCAGATCTTCTTAAGGTCGGCTGTCGTCATCGATGTGACCCAGGTGTTCTGCGGGTTCACGATCACCGAGAGCCCGTCGTAGGCCACCGGCAACTCGATGTAGTCCCGCCCGTTCTTCTGGCAGGCATCCCGCTCGGAGGCGCTGATCGGCCGCGAGGCGTCCGAGATGTCGGTCTCCTTGTTGCAGAACTTCTGGAAGCCGCCGCCCGTGCCTGAGATGCCCACCGTCACCTGGACCCGGCGGTGCAGCTTCTGGAACTCCTCGGCCACCGCTTCCGTGACGGGGAAGACGGTGCTGGAGCCATCGATTCTGACCGCGCCGCTGAGGGCGGGAGTCGGCGTACCGACGGCCGCCGGCGTCTGGGCGTTGGGTGCGCCGGATGGCGCACAGGCGATCGCGAGTGTAAGCAGAAGCGCCGCAGTCGACAGCCAGGCGGCTGCACGCCAGGTCTCGCGAAGTGTTTGGGTCGTTCCTAGCATGTGAGGTCTCTCCCTTGCACTTTTGAGGCTATCATGGTGATATGCTCGCGTCAATGTCTCTCTCTTCTACTATACATGTGCATTATCATGTAGCTACGGCGGTGTGCTTATATCATGTAGCTATATCATACATCTCCCTCGGGAATTATGTCTGTTGGCGTTCGCCTTGTTGGGTTGAGCCTCACGGCTCAAGCGCCAGCCGATCACCAGCCCTGATGGGCGGATAGGTCGCTTCGGGCACCCCGACCTTGAGGCCCGTTGTCGCGACGTCGACCGGGCCGTGATAGACCTCGCTCGCGTCATCCATCAGCCCAGTCAGCCACTCCGAGTCTTGCCGTGTGAGGTGCGTCAGGATCAGGCGTTCGGCGCGGGCTTCGCTGGCAATCTGGGCCGCTTGGCGAGCCGTCAGATGGCCGGCCGATTCGGTCAGCCCACCCTCCTGCCTGGTGGTCGCCTCGCAAAGCAGCAGGTCCACCCCCTCAGCCAGCTCTGTCAGCCCGGGGCACAGACCCGTGTCGCCCGAATAGGCGAAGCTTGAGCGAGGCCCCTCCACCCGATAGCCAAGGGCCGACACGCTGTGCCGCACTTGGTACGGGATCACCGCCAGATCGCCCACAAGGATCGGCCGCGTCGGCGTCAACTCCGAGGGCGCAAAGGCGCCGTGGAAAGGGTCCGACAGGCGGCCGTTCCCCGGCCTGCCATAGGCGGCCGTCATGTGGCCGAGGACGCTAAGCCCTCCGGGCGGCAGATACAGCGGAATGGGACGAGCAAGGGACGGCTCGCCTCTTCGCCAAGTAAACCGTATAAGGCGATAGGCATAGGCAAGAAGGTCCAGCGAGTGGTCGGCGTGCATATGGCTGATAAAGATGGCAGCCACATCGCTCGGGTCGTGGCCTTCCTGAAGAATCGGCACAAGACCTGGACCGCAATCGAACAGGACCTCGGTTGAGCCCTCCGATAAGAGATAACCGGAACACGCGCTGCGCGGTCCGGGGCTTCCCGCCCAACTGCCCAAGATCTCCAACTCCATGCCAGCACCCCTACGCACAGGCCAGAACGGTCTCGATGGAGCCGTCGACGGGGCTGGGCAGAGGCTCGCTGAGCACCAGCACTACGCCGTTGTTGCCATCCACCAGGACCGTCATGCCATCTTCCAGTTGGGCGCACGCTCCCACGACCCCCAGCACCGCCGGAACGCCGAGTTCGCGGAGCAGGATGGCCAGGTTGCTCCCTATGCCCCCTGCCTCGGCCACGACTGCGAGCGTCCTGAAGGGGGCCACAGCCAGCACCCGCGCATCAGCCACATCCGTCACCAGGACCCGCTGCTGGTTGGGCCAGTCGCCGTGCAGCAGCGGCCGTTCTCCGACGCGCACGCGCTGGACGAGCCCAATGGCGATGCCGCGGCTGCAGGCGGTCCCTCGGAGCGCTCCGCTCCAGTTGGCCCGCCCACATCGTCCTGAATAGCCGTAGGACATCCTGTTCTACCTCCTTACCTCTACCCCTCGTAGGGGAACACGGGCTCCGGTAAGCGGTCTTCATGACGGCAAGCCGGGCAGCGGTAGATGGCCGCGTTTAGGCCACGCGCGACCTCCAGACCGACGAGCTGCTCCCGAACGTGGCAGTGCGGGCACCGCAGGGCCCAGCCGGTGAACGGCGCCGCCAGGAGGCGACCAACGCCCCCGATCAACTCCGCCAGCCCCGACTGACGCTTCTGTGTTTGTGTCATTACCTCACCTCCTTTCTCTGTCATCATCTCGCAATGAGCATAGCATGAAGTATGCTCTTGTCAATACCTCTATGATAACGTTCATCAACAGACCTCTCATCGAGCATATCAGTTGTCTAATATCTTGGCAGGCGCACTTATGCCTGCTATGATTGGCTCGCTATGAGTGCAGATATCGACCTCTCTACGGATCCCCTGACCGGTCTCCTTTCGCGCGGCGCCATCCTCCAGGTCGTGGCCGAGGAGGTCCACCGGGCTTCCGAGGAGCACCCTGTCTCCCTCGCCCTGCTGGACGTGGACAACTTCGCACCTTTCGACCACGAGCACGGCATAGAAGTGGGTGACGCTCTCCTCGTCACTCTGGCCCAGGAACTGCGGCAGCGAGCCGGGGAGGCCGCCACCGTGGCCCGCTATGCGCGGGACACCTTCCTCTTCATTCTTCCTAACCGGCAGGCGGACGAAGCCTTCCTCGCAACCGAGAGGATCAGGGCCACCTTCGACGATCGGCCTGTGGTGCTCCAGCTGCCCTCTGGCGGCACCTTCACGGCGCAGATCACGCTCAGCGGCGGCGTCGCCGCATACCCCTCCGCGGCGGTGCAGAACGAGCGCGAGCTCTTGCGCCAGGCCAACGCCGCGCTCTTCCGCGCCAAGACAGGAGGACGCGCCCGCACGGCCTTCGCCCAGCCCGAGCGCCTGGAGCCCAAGACGGTGCACTTCGCCCCTGGCCAGCTACGGCGACTCTCGGAGCTCTCCCACATGACCGGCCGCTCCGAGGCCTCGCTGCTGCGCGAGGCCCTGGACGACCTGTTGGCCAAGTACTACTCGCAGCGGCTCTCCTCGGCCCAGCGGCAGGGATAGCGATCGATGCAGCCGTCGTAGGGGCAATTCGTGAATTGCCCCTACCCTGGGGCCGTCTACGCTGCACATCGCCCAGATGGCCCGGGCAGAAGGAGACGCGCCGTCACCATATACGAAATAACTTACCTGCGGGATTCATCCCGCAGCT
>DATDQG010000086.1:0-25677 GCA_035292365.1 Dehalococcoidia bacterium | reverse complement strand
GGGCCGCTGGGCGAGCGGGTATGGCTTGCCTGCTCGTGGGCACGGCCGCAGGCCGTGCGGGCGCGGTCGCCGGCGCGCGGGTCAGGCTGGTGTGATAGATGGTGCGGGCGATACCTCGCCGGATCTCTGCCCTCAGGTCTTGGAAGGCGGCGTGGCCCTCGCGCTTGAAGGCCACAAGCGGGTCCTGCTGACCGTAGGCGCGCAGGCCGATGCCCCGTCGCATTTCATCCAGCAGCGTGAGGTGCTCTATCCAGAGGCTGTCTAGGATGCGCAGCATGACGAGGCGCTCCAGGACAGGCGCATCGTCGCCCAGCCCGTGCTCTCGCTGCTCGTACAAGTGATAGGCGTGGTCCAGGAGCTGCTCCTCGACCTCCTCGCGGCTGAGTTGGCCGAGGCGCGCTTCCGTCCAGCCTGCGGGCAAGGGCAGGATGGCGTTCACCTCCTGGAGGAAGGTGGGTAGGTCCCATTCTTGGTGCTCCCGGCCGGGGAGGCGCAGGGCCGCGAGCTCTGCCAGTTCCTGCTCCACCATCTCGACGATGTTGGCCCGCAGGTCGGCGCCGCTCAGGATCTTGTGCCGCTCCGTGTAGATGACGTCGCGCTGCGTATTGATGACGTCGTCGAACTCGACGAGATGCTTGCGCAGGTCGAAGTTGTAGGACTCCACTTTGACCTGGGCGTTCTCGATGGCCTTGCTGACCATCTTGTGCTCGATAGGGACATCGTCCTGCAGGCCGGCCCATTCCATCAGGTTCTTCACGCGGTCGCCGCTGAAGCGTCGGATGATGTCGTCTTCCAAGCTCACGTAAAAGCGGCTGCTGCCGGGGTCCCCCTGACGGCCGGCGCGTCCGCGAAGCTGGTTGTCGATGCGGCGCGCTTCGTGCTTCTCGGTGCCAACGATGTGCAGGCCGCCTGCGGCCACCACCTGGTCATGTTCGCGCGCGCACTGAGCGCGGAACTGGTCCACCAGTGCCCGGTACTGCTCGGGGTCCTCATCGGGGTCCAAGCCACGATGGCGGGCGTCCTGGATGGCGAGCCCCTCGGGGTTGCCGCCGAGCAGAATGTCGACGCCGCGACCGGCCATGTTAGTCGCAATGGTGACGGCACCCAGACGGCCGGCCTGTGCGACGATGGCCGCTTCGCGTTCGTGGTATTTGGCGTTCAATACTTCGTGAGAGATGCCGTGTCGTTGGAGCAGGGCGCTGAGCCGCTCCGACTTCTCGATGGAGGTGGTGCCCACGAGAACCGGCTGGCCCTGCGCGTGGTGCTCCTTGATCTCGTCGACGACGGCCCGGAACTTTGCCTCCTCAGTCTTATAGATCAGGTCGGTGGCATCGGCGCGGACCATCGGGCGGTGCGTCGGTATGACCACCACATCGAGCTGGTAGATCTTGTAGAATTCTTCGGCCTCCGTGGCGGCGGTGCCCGTCATGCCTGCCAGTTTCTCGTAGAGACGGAAGTAGTTCTGGAAGGTGATGGTGGCCAAAGTCACTGTCTCCCGCTGGATGGGGACGCCCTCTTTCGCTTCGATCGCCTGGTGGAGCCCCTCGGAGTAGCGACGTCCGAGCATCAGGCGGCCGGTGAACTCGTCGACGATGATGACCTCGTTGTCCCGCACCACGTAGTCGCGATCGCGCTGATGGAGGAACTGGGCACGCAGCGCCGCCTCAAGATAGCGGGTCAGGGAGTAGTTGGCCGGGTCATAGAGGTTGTCGATGCCCAGAAGTCGTTCGGTCCGGGTAACTCCCGTCTCCGTCAAGGCGATAGAGCGGTGCTTTTCGTCGATAGTGAAGTCCTCGTCGGCACGGAGGCGGGGCACCAGCCGCGTGAACTGCTGATAGAGGTGTGTTGCCTCGTCGGCCGCGCCGCTGATGATGAGCGGGGTGCGCGCCTCGTCGATCAGGATGTTGTCGACCTCGTCGACGATGGCGTAGGCCAGCTCGCGCTGCACGCACTGGGACAGGTCGGTGACCATATTGTCCCGCAGGTAGTCGAAGCCGAACTCGTTGTTCGTCCCGTAGGTCACATCGGCCTGATAGGCTTCAGTCCTGGTGCAGGGACGGAGGCGGCTCCAGTACGGGTCGTCGCCTTCGTACGAGGGGTCATAGAGATAGGAGATGCCCTCCTGCTGGACGCAGGCCACACTTAGGCCAAGGAAGTGATAGACGGGTCCCATCCAGCGCACACCGGTCTTGCCGAGGTAGTCGTTGACGGTGACGACGTGCACACCACGCCCCGCAAGCGCGTTGAGATAGACCGGCAGCGTGGCGACCAGCGTCTTGCCCTCACCGGTTCTCATCTCAGCGATCTTCCCATGGTGGAGCACCATGCCGCCGATGAGCTGCACGTCGTAGTGGCGTTGGCCGAGCGTGCGCTTGGCCGCCTCGCGCACCGTGGCGAAGGCTTCCGGGAGTACCCAGTCGAGGTCCTCGCCCTGTTCAACGCGCGCCCGCAATATCCCCGTGCGGTTGAGGAGGTCTGTGTCTGATAGGCGCTCGCACTCCGGCTCCAAGGCGTTGATGCGCGCGACGAGGGGCTGAAGGCGCTTGAGTTCGCGCTCGTGGGCGTTAAGAAGGGTATTGATCCAGCGCAGGGCCATGCGAGTGACGGTCAGTCCTCGCGGCGCTTGTAAAGCTCACCGAGGTCGTAGGTCTCCTCGAAAAGCTCGCCGACCGAGCGGCCGGAATAAATGCGGGAGATGGCCTCGCCCAAGAGTGGGGCGATGGAGAGCACAGTGAGCTTCGGAACGCGCTTGGCCAGGGGAACGGGAACGGTGTCGGTGACGACGACCTCTTTGAGCGGCGATTCCTGCAGGCGCTGCGCGGCGTTGCCGGAGAGGATGGGGTGCGTGGCCGCTGCGTAGACCTCGAGGGCGCCTCGCTCGAGCAAGGCGTGGGTCGCCACGATCATCGAGCCGCCCGAGTCGATCTCGTCGTCGATGAGGAGGGCTCGCCGACCGGCGACGTCGCCGTACACGTTGAAGACCTCGGTGTGTCCGTGGTTGTCTACCCGCAGCTTGTCGATGGTGGCGACCGGGGCGTGCAGGCGTGCGCCGACGCTGCGCGCCTCCTTGGCGCGGCCCACGTCCGTGGCGACGACGACGAGGTTGTCGAGGTTCTTGGCAGCGACGTATCGGGACAGGATGCCTTCAGCGGTTAGCTCGTCGACCGGGATGCTGAAGAAGCCCTGGATCTGCCCGGCGTGGAAGTCCACCGAGAGGAGGCGGTTGGCGCCGGCAGTGGTCAGCAGGTCGGCCACCAGACGGCCCGTGATCGGCACCCGCGGCTGGTCTTTCTTGTCGGAACGACCGTAGCCGTAATAGGGGACCACGGCGGTGATCCGGCCCGCCGAGGCGCGTTTGAGGGCGTCGATGAAGATGAGGAGCTCCATCAGGCTGGTGTTCACCGGCCGGGCGATGGGCTGGACGATGAAGACGTCTTGCTCGCGCACGTTTTCGAGGATGCGCACGAAGAGGTTTTCGTTGGTGAACTCGAAGGCCTCCGCGTGGCCGAGCGGCTGACCCAAGTGGTCGCAGATTGTGTGGGCTAGGGCCGGGTGCGTGTTGCCGCTGAACACCTTGAGCTCGCCGAAGCGCACGGGCGTCCTCCTGTCTAGCGCTGCCAGTCCTCGTGATTCACATTCGATTGTAGCAGGTGGATTCCGCGGCTGCCATGAATCCTTGACCTCAACGTGAGAGCGCCGTTAGGGCTTTTCTCTATTGCACGGCCACCACCACCGGCGCGCTCTGGGCCGTGTTGCCCGCCGTGTCGGTGGCAACGGCATAGACGACATACTGACCGCGGACGAGGCGCCAAGAGCGGTTGTAGGGGTAGACGGTGGTGTAGCCCAAGCTCTGCCCGTTGACGAAAAACTCGACGCGGTCGACGCCGATGTTGTCCTGAACATCGGCCTGAACGCCGACCGCATCCGCCTCGCCTGTCCTGATGCGAAGGGTCGAATCGGTCAGGGGGTAGATGACCTGGACGACCGGCGGACGGTTGTCCACCGTGACAGGCAGGCTGAGGACGTCGCTGCGCTGGCTGTCCTGGACGGTGAGGCGCAGTGTGTAGACGCCGTCAGCGAGACGTCGCGTGTCCCAAACGCCCAACGAGCCCTTCACGACTGGCTGGGTGCGCGGCGCTCCGATGGGGCTCCAGGCAATGGGCGTGAGGCCGGCGCCATATTCCAGGAGATAACGTGCGAAAGAGCCGGCCTGGGCGGTGCCGCTGACGGTCACATCGCCGTGCACCGAGGCGCCTGTGGTGGGCGAGGTGATGGAGCCCATCCCTACGGTTACGGCCTCGAAGTCTCGTGGTGGTTGGGGGACGTCATTCTCGCGCGCCCAGTCGGCCGCCTCGGGTGGGAGGACCAAGAAGACGCGCGATTCCACGTTCTGACTTGGCGTGGTGCTGGTCGCCAAGCGACCGGTGCTGCGGTCGAGGCGGACCGTCTGCCAGAGGTTGTCGAAGGTCTTCGGTTCGGTGCCGGCAATGAAGAGCTCCTCCCTGGTCTGCGGACAGGTGGGCGTTGGCAGGAGGCCGGAGGGCTGACAGACTCTTACGCGAACGAGGCCGGATGGCTCCGGGAAGGGCTGTGGTGGCCTGTTAGCCAGCGTTTCTCGCATGAACGCATTCCAAATCGGTGCCGCCATACTGCTGCCAAAGGCCCCTCTACCCATACGGGTGTTGTCGCTGTTCCCCACCCAAACGCCCACAACGAGGTCGGGAGTGAAGCCGATGGTCCAGTTGTCCCGCTGGTCGTCGGTCGTGCCGGTCTTCGCGGCGACAGGGCGGCCGGGTAGGGCCAGCGGGTTGTTGGCGCCAAAGAAGGGGGCCCGGGCCTCGTTGTCGGAAAGGATGCTGGTGACGAGATAGGCATGCCTCGGGTCGAGGACTTGACGACGTTGCGGTGTCCGGAACTCCTCAAGCACCCGGCCGTGACCGTCCTCCACGCGCAGGATCGCGACGGGATCGAGCTCGCGAAAGCCAGATTGCGCCTGGGTGACCGGAGTGCCTGACATGGTGCCGCGGTTAGCGAAGACGCTGTTGGCGTAGACCATGTCTAGGAGCGTGACCTCGCCGCCGCCAAGGGTGAGCGACAGCCCGTAGGTATTGCGGCGCGTGAGCGTGTTGATGCCCAACCTGTGCGCAGTCGCCAGGACATTGTCGAGACCGGCGAAGGCAAGGGTGCGCACGGCGGGGATGTTGAGCGACATGGCGAGGGCCTGACGAACCGAGACCGGCCCGCGGAATCGGCCGTCCACGTTCTCCGGCACGTACGGTGGGTTGAGGCCGTCAGGGAAGGACATGCGGGTGTCTAGGACCATGGTTGCCGGCGTCCAGCCCTTTTGGAACGCAGTTGCGTAGGTGAGGATCTTGAAGGTGGAGCCGGGCTGGCGCTCGGCGGTCGCCATGTTGACCTGACCATCGATATCCTCGTTGAAGTAGTCCATGCTCCCGAGCATGGCGAGTATTTCGCCAGTGTCTGGTCGCAGGGCGACCAGCGCGGTGTTTTGCGCCTGTTGCGCTTTGAGACGGTCCGTGTTGGCGAGGGCAAGCTCCTCGGCGCGGCGCTGCAGTGCGAGGTCGAGGGTCGTGGTCACCCGCAGGCCACCGCGCTCCACCACGGCGCGGCCGTAGCGCTCCTCGAGGCGCTCGCGGACGTACTGGACGAAGTGCGGCGCCTTGATGTCGAAGCGGGCGCGTCGGTAGACAAGCTCCTGCGCGAGCGCGGCGCTGGCCTGGTCGCTGGTGATGGCGCCGTTGCGCACCATCAGGCCGAGTACGACCTCCTGGCGCGACGTGGCGGCCTGTGGATTCGTGAGCGGCGAGTAACGGGCGGGGGCCTGGGGTAGCCCCACAAGCATGCTGGCCTGGGCGAGGTCTAGGTCCTTGGCGGCAATGCCGAAATAGCTGTTCGACGCGGCCTCGATGCCGTACGAGAGGTTGCCGTAGTTGATCCGGTTCAGGTACCACTCGAGGATTTGTTCTTTGCTGTAGCGTCGCTCGATCTCAACGGCGAGAATGATCTCCCTTATCTTGCGCACGACGGACCGCTCCGCCCGCTGCTCCTCGGGGATGAGCACGTTCTTCACCAACTGCTGCGTAATGGACGAGCCCCCACCCTGGGAAAAGCCGCCGCCACTCAGATAGCCCCAACCGGCTCGAATCAGGCCACGCACGTTCACGCCGGAATGGCGGTAGAAGTCGGCGTCCTCCGTAGCGATGGTGGCCTTTATCAGCCATGGCGAGATCTCGCCCAATGGAACCGTGGTACGGCGTCCCTCTTGGCGGTCAAAGACCTCGTACAGCAGCTCGCCGTTGCGGTCATAGATCTTGGTGCTGGAGGGCTGCTCCTCGGCGACCGCTGTCGGCGAGGGCAGATCGCGTGCAAAGAACCAGTACACGGCGCTGCCGCCGCCTATCGCGCCGAATAGGCCAAGGAAGCTGAGCGCGGCCACGGCGAAGAGAAGGCGGGAGGCGCCATGGCCATTGCGACGCCTTGTGCGGCCGAGGACGACGCCTTTGGCGCGACGGGAGCCGGTGGCCTTTCTCCGTGCCACGGGCTAGAGCCTCTCGAGGACCAGGAAGTGCGACAGGCCGAAAACACGAAGCGGCGTGTGTTCCAGCGCATAGAGCACGCGTCGCAGCACGTCGGCCAGGAAGGGAGAACGGGCCTTGACGTTGTCGAAGCCAGGATAGACGTACCCGTGGTGAACGATGCGCAACGGCAGTCCCTCGAAGGTGCGGCGCAGGTCAGGCCAAGTGTAGGCCCGGGCGTGGGGCACCAAGCGGTCGCGGAATTGCTCCGGCAGGTAGTTGACGAAGAGGAAGTTGCCGAAATGATAGCGTCCCCGCCAATAAACGCCGTGAGTCTCGAACGGGTAGCGCCGGTTGGGGAGGTAGATCACGATGTGCCCGCCGCGAGGGACGACGCGGGCCGCTTCAGCAATAGCCCGGCGGTCGTCGGCGACGTGCTCCAGCACCTCGTTGAGGAAGACGACATCGACCGAGGCATCGCGAAGGGGCAGGGATTCGGCCCGCGCCTGCAGGACGGGCGCGATGGCGGAGGCATGACCGGCGCGTTCGTGGTCGATCTCGAGGCCGAGGACGCTTGGGCTGTAGCGCTGGAAAGCGCGCAGGTACATGCCGACGCCGCAGCCGATATCGAGGATGCGCCGCCCCTCCAGTGGCAGGTAGCGCCGCACGAGATCGAGGCGCCGCTGTTGGCCGGCGCGCCAGACCCAGGAGGGCGCGCCCAGTCGGGCTGCCTTCTCGAGCGCAGCGTCCTCTTCTGTAACCATCTACGAGGCATGGTAGCAGCATGCCCTGGGCTCGGAAAGTGATGGACTGCGCGAGAGCGGGCTATAATAGTTGCCACACTTGCGCAAAGGTCGTTCATCATGCCGCTCAGCCGGGAAGAGGTCATGCACATTGCGACGCTGTGTCGCATAGAGCTGTCGCCAGAGGACGTGGAGCGGCTGGGGGCGCAGCTCTCCCTCATCTTGGAGCAGTTCGAGGTCCTGCGGGAACTCGACACGACCGGCGTGCCGCCCACGGGCCATGCGGTGCCGCTGCAGAACGTGGAGCGCGAGGACGAGGTGACGCCATCGCTGTCGCGGCCGGCGGTGCTGGCGAACGGGCCACGGGTGGAGGAGGAGATGTTCCGGGTGGCGATGGTGCTGGAGGACTCGTAAGCATCCGAAGGAGGTGGACATGAAAAAGGCATGGCAGGCGGTAGAGATTACGGCGCGGTTGGAGAACGCGGATCTGATCCGTCTAGATTCCCCACTGCCTAGATCCGCGCCACAACGGTTGAGGGTTATCGTGCTCCTCGGGCCGGTAGAAGAGGCAGAGGAGATTCAATGGTTGCAGGCAGGGATGTCCAATCCGGCCTTCGCCTTCCTCAACGAACCTGAGGAAGACATATATACACTGAGCGACGGGAAGCCACTAGCACATGCGGGGTAAGATAGTCCTGGTGCCATTCCCCTTTGACAACCTTTCCACGACGCGTGTGCGGCCCGCACTGTGCTTGACTTCTCCTGTCGGGCCATACAACCATGTTGTTCTGGCCTTCATCACATGACGGACTTGTTGAGCCTCAGCATCCACCAAGCTACCGACTTCCTCGCCCGCCGGGAGCTCTCGAGCGTGGAGCTGACCAGAGAGGTGCTCGCCCGAATCGAGGCCCTTGAGCCCCGGCTCGGGGCATTCATGACGTTGACGCCTGAGCTGGCGCTGCAGCAGGCGGAGGAGGCGGACCGGCGACGCGCGGCGGGGGAGGCCGGGCCTCTGCTCGGCGTGCCCGCGGCCATCAAGGACGTCATCTGCACGCAGGGCGTGCGCACGACCTGCTCGTCGCGGATGCTGGCCGACTTCGTCCCGCCCTACGATGCGACGGTGATGGAGCGGCTGCACGCCGCGGGCGTCGTCATGGTGGGCAAGACGAACATGGATGAGTTCGCCATGGGCTCATCCACCGAGAACTCAGCCTTCCACCCGACAAGGAACCCCTGGGACACCAACCGCGTGCCGGGCGGCTCCAGCGGCGGTTCGGCGGCAGCGGTGAGCGCCGGGCTCGGCCTCTATGCCCTCGGCTCCGATACTGGCGGCTCCATCCGCCAGCCGGCTGCCTTTTGCTCCGTCACCGGCCTCAAACCGACCTACGGGCGGGTGAGCCGGTATGGGCTGATAGCGTTCGCCTCCAGCCTCGATCAGATAGGGCCCATGACGGCCGATGTCGAGGATGCGGCCCTTGTGCTGCAGGCCATCGCGGGCCACGACTCCCGCGACTCCACCAGCGTCCCCGAGCCCGTGCCGGACTACCGCCGGGCGCTCGTGGCCGACCTGCGCGGACTGCGCATCGGCGTGCCCCAGGAGTATTTCGCTCAAGGGATCGACCCAGCGGTTGCGGAGACCGTGCGAGCGGGCATCAGCAAGCTCGGCGAGCTGGGGGCGAGCATCGACTGGGAGGTATCGCTGCCGTCGACGCCGTACGCGCTGGCGGTCTACTACATTATCGCGCCGTCGGAGTGCTCGGCGAACCTGGCGCGGTACGACGGCGTCAAGTTCGGCCACGGTGCAGACGCTCCGAACATCTGGGAGGCGATGAGCCGCGCGCGGGCGGAGGGGTTTGGGCCGGAGGTGAAGCGACGCATCATGCTCGGCACGTACGCCCTCTCGGCCGGCTACTACGACGCCTACTACAAGAAGGCGCAACAGGTGCGCACGCTCATTAGCCGCGAGTTCGCGGCGGCCTTTGAGCGGTACGACCTTCTTGTGACGCCCACCAGCCCCATCCTGCCGTTCCGGCTAGGCGAGAAGACGCAGGACCCCGTCTCCATGTACCTGTGCGACGTGTGCACCATCCCGGTGAACATCGCCGGCCTGCCGGCGATGTCGATCCCGGCCGGCTTTGTCGGGGGGTTACCGGTGGGGCTGCAGCTTCTGGCGGCGCCCTTCGCCGAGGAGAAGCTGCTGCAGGCGGGGTACGCCTTCCAGCAAGCGACGACCTGGCACAAGGCGCGGCCGCCGCTGTGAGCCCTCAACTGGTCAGCTGACGCCGAAAGCGCCGCCTGACGCGAAGTAATCGATGGGAGACGCGGTCAGCGTCTCCTCGTCGGAACGCGCCACGCGCTCTGCCGAGTCAGCAGCCGTGCGATTCAACTGCTCCTCGCCCGCTCGGGAACTCACGGCTTCGAGGAGGCGAATGCGCTCTACGACGGCATGGCGGAGGTCGTCTAACGCGTCCAACTCGAAACGGAGCTCATCGAGGCCGAGGTCAGCGACGTATTGGAAACGCCGTCTCAAGAGTTCTCTCATCGCGTCCTCCCAGAGCGCCTCAAAGGCCGTATTACAGACATAATAGTACGTCTTCGCAGCTGCCGTGCACCACACTCGAAAGAGTAGTCTTTCGGCGCGCCGGGCGTGGGTTGTACAGGGGGTAGGGGCGCAGCATGCTGCGCCCCTACGGAGATCCCTAGCTCTGTCAGGGTGACGTTACACCTTGCGGCCCTGCCGGTCGTAGGGAACGCCCCAGGTGCCTTCCTTGCCTCTCTTGCCGCCGCGGCCGCCGGGAGTTGTGTCGTCGAGGAACACCTGCCGGTTCTGCTGGGAGCCCCAGCAACAACGCCAGGAGTGGATGTTGTCCAGCGTGTTGTGGAGCCAGGGTTGCAGTGCCACCCAGTGGTGGGCCGACAGGATGTTCAACTGGGGGATTATCTCCAGATAGCGCGCATGCACTTGGCGGGCTATCTCTCGCCGCCTTTCGTAGTCCAGCTCGTACCGCTGTTTCACGGCGAGGTCAGCTAGAAGCTTGTCGTCCACCGAGCCATAGTTGCGCGGCGCGTCCGGCTTGGCATAGAGGCGGTAGATGTTCATCTCCATGTCGTAGCCCGAGTCCTGGCTGCCAGCGATGAAGTCCTTGAACTCCTTGCTGTTACGCTGACCAGTTACGACAGCGCTTTCCTTTTCGTTGAAGGTCAGCCTGAAGCCCGACTCCGCCAGCTGCTGTTGAACGGCGACGTAGGCCGCGCTGGCAGCGGTACCGGCAGTGGTCAACATCTCGCAGTCGTAGCCGTTGGGATAGCCGGCCTCGGCCATCAGCCGCTTCGCCTCCGCCGGGTTGTGCAGATAGTAGGGCCCCAGCTCGTCCCAGAAGGCTGGAGCCGTCATCCCCATGAAGTCGTACGGGGTCGAGTAGGAGGGGACGCCCGCGCCGCCCAGAACGAGCTCGTTTAGGCCACGCCGGTCGATGGCCATGGAGAGGGCGCGACGCATCTTCAAGCCCGTCTCGCTGTTTCCCCACACCGGGTTCTTCCAGTTCATGGCCCACAGGGTGTGCACGTTGGGGTCCTGTGGGATGTTCCCAATGACCAGGTTCGGGTTCGTATTCAGGATATCCTGCAAATCCTCCAACCCGGTGGTGTACCAGGTGTCGAGCTGGCTCGAGCGGAGGGCCGCCTTGGCGACGGCCACGTCCGACATGTATTGACCGTGATACTTGTCCGGGTATGGCTGGCGGAAGCCACCGCGGTCGATCTCCGTGAACTTCGGGTGCCTGAGGCCCTCCATGTGGTCCTGGAACTTCGAGAACTGCATCATGAAGGGGCCGGTGCCGATCGGCCAGGCGGCAAACACGCGCTTGTCCGCCAGCTGCTCGGGCGGGAAGAGGTAGTAGAACGAGGAGGCCATCACCTGGGTGAAGAACATCACCGGCCGCACCATGTGGAAGCGCAGCGTATACTTGTCCACCACCTCGGTGCGGTCCACGTACTCCAGGTTGTCGTAGAACAAGCTCTGCTTCGGGTCCTGGAAGGTGTCGTACACGAACTTCGCGTCCTCGGCGGTGACGTTCCGCCCGCCGACCTTCTCGATCATCGCCTTCACTTCGGGCGTGGTGTCCGCGTTGGGGTTGTAGTGGAAGTAGAGGTCGGGCTTGAGCTTCACCTCATAGTAGGAGAAGTCGGGGGCGATCTTCGGCATCTCCAGGGCGGCACCGGGCTCGACCCGCACCGGCCCGTCAGTGTCCTCGTAGTCCATCGGCGGCACCGGCCAGCCGGGCTGGTCGTAACCTGGGCCGTAGTGCAGGCGATACAACGTCTGGAAAAAGCGGCCGCCGAAGCTGGTTGGGCTGTTCCGCAGCATATCCCAGGAGTTGGGCGCCGAAGTGTTATCAATCAGCTTGCCGCCGTAGTAAGGCGTCATGCCCCATTGCACAAGGCGCCAGTTGTACTTCTCGACCAGCGGGAAGCGAGAGTACTTGAATGAGCCCGCCGCGAGCTCCGCGCCGACGCTCGCCTCTTGCGCACCGCCCGAGGCGCAGGCGGCCATGAGCTGGCTCAGCGCGGAGGTGCCGCCCAGCGCCGCCAGTGTCCCCGCCTTGATGACGAAGCGGCGCGACATCTCCGCGCCCATCCACTCGCTCCACCGGCGTTGCGAGTACTCGTAGTTCTCCTGCAGGTAAGTCTTCTTTGCCACGGTGCCCTCCTTCGCGGCGCTGGCATCGGCTTTCTCGTAGGATGAACGACACATGGCCACTCTGTCAAGATTGTGACATGATTAACTATTCATGTGAACCGCATCACAAGCTCCGCGCCAGTAAAGCCCACTTAAGGCGCCTATTGGGGTAGCAGAAGCGCATCAACTCATGAGCGTGAGAGGGCCCGCCTGCGTCGACCTTTTGCCATCTGCCGAGGTTGCCAAGATGCGTTATGATGGGCGGTGCAATCCACGGCGGGAGGCCAAATGCATCCATCAAGCCCACCGGGTGGCCGCCTTTCCAGTCGCGTCCAGGAGATCCCAGCCTCGGGGATCCGTCGCTACTTCGACCTCATGGCGGAGATGGACGGCGTGATCTCCCTCGGCGTGGGCGAGCCGGACTTCACCACGCCGGCGCCGTTCGTCCAGGCGGCGTTCATGGCGGTCCAGGCGGGCCGGACCAAATACACCTCCAACTACGGGCTGTCCGCCCTCCGTGAGGCGGTCGCCGAGCACCTGTATCGTCTGTACGGCGTGGTCTATGACCCCAGCAGTGAGATCCTTATTACCACCGGCGTGAGCGAAGGGATTGATCTGGCATGTCGCGTCCTGCTCAACCCGGGCGACGAGGCGATAGGCCATGACCCGTCGTTCGTGGCGTACGACCCACTCGTGAGCTTGACGGGGGCGCGCTTTGTGCCAGCGCCGACGCCGGCCCGCGACGGCTTCCAACTGCGCGCCGCCGCGGTTGAGGCGTTGATCACCGAACGTACGCGCGTCCTCATCTTGAACTATCCCTGTAACCCTACCGGCGCGGTGCTTTCACGGCCGGAGGCGGAAGCTATCGCGGATGTGGCAAAGCGGCGAGACCTGATTGTGATCAGCGACGAGATCTATGACCAACTCGTGTACGGGGCGCCGCACGTCTGTATCGCGGCGTTGCCGGAGATGCGGGAGCGGACGGTGCTCCTGGGCGGCTTCTCCAAGGCGTACGCCATGACGGGCTGGCGGGTCGGTTACGTTGCCGCCCCGGCGCCTATCCTGGAAGGCATGATGAAGGTGCACCAATACGGCATGATGTCGGCGCCCACGCCGGGACAATACGCTGCGCTGGAAGCGCTACGCATCGGCGAGCCGTACGTACGGCAGATGCTGGGGGAGTACGACGCACGCCGCCGGATCGTGTTGCGCGGTCTGCGCGAGATGGGCCTCGAGACCTATGAGGCGCAGGGCGCCTTCTATCTCTTCCCGAGCATCGCGAACACCGGCTTATCCGACGAAGAGTTCATGGAGCGGCTGCTCATGGAGGAGCAGGTAGTGGTGGTGCCGGGCTCCGCCTTCGGTGCCGAAGGGCGGGGACACGTGCGCCTGTGCTACGCGGCAAGCCAGGCCGTCCTGGAGGAGGCGCTCGCGCGTATTGGGCGGTTCCTCGGGCGTCTACGCGGGTAGGGGTAAGGCGATGCAGTCGGGTGGGAGCCAGGGTGCGTTCGAAATACGGGTTCTGTCGGCCAACGCGGCGCCAAATGACGAGGAGCCGGGCACCTATCGCGTGGCGCTGGAGACGACGCGTGGTCCCATCGCTTGCCTCTTCTATCCGTCGGAGGGCGAGGTGGGGGCGGTGGTATGGGTTGGCGGCGCGAGCGGCGGCCTTGGTGGTCCAGCCAGCCTTTACGCGGAGGTGGCGCGGGCGCTCGTCCCCGCCGGAGTCACGTCGGTGCGCATCGCCTATCGACAGCCGAACGTCTTCGCCGAGTGCGTGCTAGACGCGCTGGCCGCCTTTTCATTCTTGAGCGCAATCGGCGCGCAAGCGGTGTGCATCGTGGGCCACTCCTTCGGGGGCGCGGTCGCCATCAAGGCGGGCGTGCTGGGAGGGGCCCTCGTGCGCGGCGTGGTGGCCATGGCCAGCCAGCTCTCCGGCGCGGAGGACGCAGACTCGCTGTCGCCGAGGCCGCTGCTGCTCGTGCACGGCACCAGAGATACCGTGCTGGCGCCCCGCGCTTCGGAGATGATCTACGGCCGGGCAAAGGAGCCGAAGCAGCTTGTCCTCTACCCAGGGGCGGGCCACGGCCTGCAGGAGTGTGGCGATGAGCTGGCGGCGCTGCTTACCGATTGGCTCGCTGGGCAGGTGGGACGGGTGGCACTGCACGGCGCGTCCTAAGCAAGGGTAAGGGGGAGTTGAAGCTTGCAAGAGCACCATGAGCCAGCTCGCATCGAGCCGAAGTCGCTCGGCGATTACTTGGAGGTCATGAGCAAGGCGGTCTTCCAGAGCGGCATGTCCTGGCGGGTTGTCGAGTCCAAGTGGTCCACCATACGCGAGGCCTTTCGGGGTTTCGACGCGGAGGCGGTGGCGGGGCTCGGCGTGCGCGAGATCGATGAGCTGGCGCACGATAGCCGGGTTATCCGCAACCGTCGCAAGATTGAGGCCATCGTGGGCAACGCCAACCGCATCATCGCGCTCGACAAACAGCACGGCTCGTTCCAGAACTATCTCCGCTCCCACGGCAGCTTCGAGGCGAGCAATGCCGCGCTACGCAAGGAGTTCAAGTTCCTCGGCGATTCGGGCTGCTACTACTTCCTCTGGGTGGTGGGCGAACAGGTGCCGCCGTACGAGGAGTGGAGCGCGGCGCGCTCACGGTAGAGCACTGGCCGCGCAGGGCAGGCGGTAGGGGGGCTCCTTCGATAGAGTGTGTCCATGGGCCGATCTCTGGGCTAGGTGCTGCCCAATAACACAAAGGCGACCCCTATCACGATAAGCAGGGCGCCCAGGACCGTCCGCCATGAGGCCCTTTCCAGTGAGCGGAGGAAGATCTGGCTGAGGGCGACGGACATCAAGGGGCTGACGGCGGATACTGGTGCTACAACGACAACTGGAGCCTTGCTGAGGGCGATGAACAGGCAGAGGAAGCCCAGGGAGGCAAGGATGCCCGACAGCAGGACCAGCAGTAGCGCGCCACGAGGTGCGCGGAGGTCGCGGGGCATATCGCGGAGGCCGAGAAAGAAGAGTCCCACCATGCCGAAGAAGGCCGCGAAAAACGCGGCGACCGCCGGCGACGCGAGTTCCGTGACCACCATCTTCGAAACGACCTGGCCCGCCCCGTAGGAGAACGCAGCGCCCGCGGCGAACAAGAAGCCAATAACGAGCTCCTTGCGCAGACGGGGCTGCACTTGGACCTTCATCGCTCGCTGGTCAAGAGGGCCACGCCCAGGATAATGGTTGCTGTGCCCAGCAGGAGAGGTGGCGTGACCTGCTCGCCGAAGAACACGACGGCCAACAGCGTGGCGATGAATGGCGACAGGCTGAAGACGGTGGTAGCCCGGGCGACGCCAATGTAGCGCAGGCTTGTGTAGTTGAAGAGACGTCCGAGGACGAAGTTCAGCCCGCCCACCAAGGCGAGCCAAGGAAGGACGGCGAGAGGAACCGCCAGGATGCTGTCGCCTTCGAGGACGATGGCGATAGCGAGAAGGAACGCCGTGCTGGCGACGAGGGAGAAGAACGTGCCGCTGATGGAGCCCATGTGCCGCAGACCGAGCCGCGCCACGACGGATGAGGCGGCCCAGGATGCGGCGGCGGAGAGGGCGAAGAGAACGCCGACGGTCATGGCCGTCTACCTAACCGCCTCACGGCAGGCACAGCACCCACTCTCACCTTGCTAGCAAGCCACTAGTAATACACAGATCGCCCGGCACCGCCGCTGGCGACGATAACCTCGCCGGTGATGGCCGCGGCTTTCTCTGAGGCGAGGAACGTGGCCACGTAGGCGATCTCGGAGGCGTCGACCATGCGGCGGATCGCGTTGCCCGCCGCCATGCGCCGCTCGAGTTCTTCGACCGAGATGCCTTGGCGGTCGGCCTGTGCGGCCCATTCCCCTTGCCTGCGCTCGGTCCGCGTGGTGCTTGGGTGGATAACGTTGACGGTGACGCCGTGAGGGCCGAGCTCGTCGGCGAGCGTCTTCGTGAGGTGGACGACGGCGACGTTGCGCGCGCCGCCGCTGATGGGGCCCGCGTTGCGCGCCGCGAGCCCGCCGATGTTGATGATGCGCCCCCAGCCCTGGCGCTGCATGTGCGGGGCAACGGCGCGGGCGCAGCGCAGATAGCCCAGGTACTTCGTGTTGAAGTCCTCGAGGACGGCGGCGTCGTCGATCGTGGCGAGAGGTCCGCCAGCGAGGCCGCCGACCGCGGCGGCGTTGTTGACGAGGATATGGATGGCGCCGAACGCCTCGGCGGCGCGGGCGACCATGGCCTCGACCTGGTCGGTGCGGGAGACGTCGGCGACGACGGGAAGGATGCGCCGGCCCGTATGCTCTTGAAGCTCGCGCGCCGCTTCCTCTAGCGCCGGGAGGTTACGCCCGCAGATGGCGAGGTCGACGCCTTCGCGAGCCAGCTCAAGGGCGATGGCTTTGCCGATGCCCCTGCTGCCGCCCGTGACGAGGGCTACCTTGCCGGTGAGGCGGAGGTCCATGTGGTGCTCCTTTTTGTTCTCTTCAGCTAAGGCAACGTGCTAACTCCCGAGGCGAGCGGCTTTTTGTTCAGCCTTCCGCTTGTAAGCGTCGATGTCGAATGGAATGACGTTTGAGGCTTGCTCACTTACAGGCGGCTTGGGAAGCCCTGAGTCGCTTTCCTTTGACACTTCCGCTCCTAGCGTTAGTGCTTCGGTGGTGTGTGCATACACAGCCTCAGGAGCGCGCGCCGCCAGTTGGGCCATCGCTTTGACTAGAGTAGGCGCGTCCGCCCCGCTGATGATGTCTGTGAGTATGCGCTCCAACCCAAGCTCGATGAGCAATTTTAGACAGTCTTGGACATCCTGCGGCTCTTCGAGGACGGCTTCGATGAGCTGCTTGCTGGCGACTACACGCCGGTACAGATTTAGAGGCAATGAATATCGAATCGTTCCAGGCTGGTCATCTTGCTGAAGAAGAAGGCGCGCGCCATCTCGAAGAAGAGCAGACACAGTAGTGCCTCGTTTTTCGGCCTGCTGCCGGAACATCTCGAGTTCATCAGCAGGCAGACGCAGAGAAAACAGGGTCCCGCCTTCCTTGCGGATCGTGACGGGCGCAGGTGTCTGAGACCACAGAGATTCGTCGTCGCGTCGCTCCTGGTAGTAGCGAGCCAGCTCTTCGTCAGTCAACCCCTTCCTTTGCTTAGCCATGTCTTTGGGCCTCCGTTTGACTCTGTATATACCATCGTTGCTCAACAGGCGTACTGGGCCAACCGGTAATCGGTCGAGCGCGCTTGTCCCTAAGTATTTGAGGACTACCGTCCACACTCTTCCTTCGCTATCTGAGCCTATCATTTGATAATCGGCCGTACGGTCAGGCAGGTTCTCTCGAAAGAGTGGTCTCCCTCGCCGTAGCGCTTCTACAAGAGCGGGCGTTATCTCGTGGCGCACGGCGTGGCTTAGATTACTTTCGTCCCACTCCACGTCCTCAATCTCAAGCGAGACTGGCTGCCACATTTTCCCTTAGTATATACGAGGGCGACTCGGCTGTATAGACGGGCCTGATGTCGCGCACACTCACCTTGCCGCAGCCTGCCCCAGCCAACCCCTCAGCACCGCCGTAACGGCCTCGGCGTGCGTCCAGATGAGGCCGTGGCCCGCCCCTGCGATGGTAAGCAGCGTGGCCTGCGGGACCTCGGCGCGGAGGGCCTCGGCGAAGCGGGCCGGGGGTGTCAGGATGTCCTCGTCGCCGAAGAGGAGGAGCGTGGGGACGGCGATGGCACCGAGGCGCCCCTCGGTGTGGTGGGAGAGCACCGCTTCGACCTGTCGCGCGTAGGCCTCGTCGGGCTGGCGGTAGGGGCTGGCGAGGATGCGGGCGAGGGTCTGGTCGATGAAGCCAGGGCGCTCGTAGTCGGCGACCGTGTAGACCCACGGCCAGGTGACCTGCGCGAACTCCTCGGGCGTGAGCCTGCGCCGCAGAGTCGCCCAACTGCGCATCCGTGTGTCCCCCCGCGGGTCGCTGCTGGTATACGTGGCCACGAGGGCCAGCGTGCGGACGCGGCTGGGGTGACGCAGGGCGAGCTCCTGGGCGACGGCGCCGCCCATGGACCAGCCGACGCAGTGGGCCATCTCGGTACCCAGCACATTCAACAGGCCGGCCGCGTCATCGGCGAGATCGGCGATGCTGTAGGGACCGCCGACGAGGCTCGACTGGCCGATGTCGCGATGGTCGTAGGTGATGGTGCGATAGGCGTCGCTCAGGGCGCGGGCCTGGCTGGCCCAGGCAGTGTGGTCGGTGCCCATGCCTGAGAGGAAGAGGAGCGTCTCATGGTCCGAGGCTGCCCCTGAGTCGCGATGGAAGAGCCGAAGAGCGCCAACCTGTGCGTGGGGCATGAGGGAACTTTAGCACAGTCGCGAGCGGTCGGCAGGCAGCGCGGGCGGGCGGCGGGAGCCGCCTGTTCATACTAAGTATGGGAGAGCGAAGGTTATGGTGCCCGTTAGCTGGCAAGCCCAGCTTAGCGATCCAGGCTGCGCTAGTAAGCGTACGGGTCGCTGGTAGACTCCTTTGGGAGCTGGCCTCGAATGGCTCCTCCTGGGAAGTCGCCTGTGTGGACGTTGAGATAGTAGCCGGCAGAGTCTTGGCGGATTTTGCTGAGGAGATCAGGAGCGACGTTGCTGGCACAGCCGGTCGAAGAGCCGGCTGTCGGGGCTGTGAACGGTACGACAATAGGACCAGCGACGTCCGCTGGGCCAGCGTGAATATGAAAGCCTGTGGCGGGCAGCGTGATGTTGGAGAAAGCGATCTCATAGCAGACCTCGCCCTTCTCTTGGTTCACAGTCACCTTAGCCGTCCCAGTGCCGTCAGGGTCACCCGGGTTTGGCCTCTCGGCCGCCCCGGTTAGGGTGATCTGAAATTGAGCTCCTGTGAGTGGTGGGGTAGTTGGAGGTGCAGCTGATGGTGATTGAGTGGCGATTGTGGGCGCAGGGGCTCCAGTTGGCGCGCAAGCGAAAAGGACTGAAGCGATTCCAGCGACGAACATCCTCCAGGCAAATGATGGATTCATTCCTTCCTCTGTGCGAAGCGTTCTCTGAGGAATACGTACCTTGGTTACAAGTAAGCTTAGGGCTCCTGGATGCCCGCAAGGTGGATGACCGCGAGAGCGGTAGCCCGGACCACTTTGCTGAGGAAGGTGTAATCCAGGGTGTCGGGGGTGTCGGTGGGCGCGTGGTAGTGCGGGTTGCGGAAATCGGCGGTGTCGGTGAGCTGGAGAGCGGGGATGCCGGCCCGCCAGAAGGCGAGGTGGTCGCTGCGGGCAAAGTGGCGGGCCGCGGGGAAATAACGTCGCAAGATGTACCCCAAGAGCGGCACGTCGGTCGGGTTGTGCAGGGCAATGGTCGGCAGGTCGTTCGGTTGTGAGGCGCCGGCCAGGGTCGCGGCAAGCTCCTTGGACGCGCGGTTGTAGAGGACGGCCAGGCTATCGCCGCGATGCTCCCGGGCGCGCAGACGGGCGATTTGTTGCCCGTAGAGCAGCTCAAAGCCCCGCGGGACAAGCTGGGAGTTGGCGCGCTGGTCCGCGTAGGCGATGCATTCCAGGATGAGGGCGGCAGAGACGGCTGAGCGATGCGCTTCGACGAAGGCGAGGCTGCCGGCGAAGCCCGTCTCCTCGAAGTCGAAGGCGACGAGGGCGATGCTGCGCTCGAAGCGGAGCGGCGCGAGCGCGCGGGCCAGTGCGATGAGCGCGGCAACGCCCGCGGCGTTATCGTCGGCGCCCGGCGTGCCGTCCACCGTATCGAAGTGGGCGCCGACGACGACCATGTGGCGTCCTAGGCCGGGTCGGGCTGCTCCCCAGGCGGGCTTCAGGGCGACGACGTTCGCCCCGGTCGCACCGCCGTTCTGGACCGGCTGTCGGGCGACCTGCCAGCCAATGGCGGCGAACGCATCGAGGAGATGCGCCTCGACTTCGGCCATACGTGCGGGGGTCGCCAGGCGATTGGCGGGTCCGAGAAATGGCACGAGGTCAGCCTCAGTGACGGCGATGCTGAGGAGCGCGTCTTGGACGGGGGTGGGTAGGCGGAGATGGCGGGGGCGCGGCTCGGCGGTGAAGAACATGTGATGGAGGGCGGTAGGGCCCGTCGGTTACCTCGATTGTCTATCCCGCAGACGACTCCATCGCCTGACGGCCTTGGAGGGCGCGGGCTAGGGTGAGGTCGTCGGCGTACTCGAGGTCGCTGCCGACGGGGAGTCCGCGCGCCAGGCGCGTGACCGAGACGCCGAACGGGACGAGGAGGCCGTGCAGGTACATGGCGGTGGCCTCGCCTTCGAGGCTCGGGTTCGTGGCGAGGACCACCTCGTGGACCTGGCCCTCGCGCAGGCGGGCCAGGAGCTCCGGGATGCGGAGGTCTTCGGGACCGACGCCCTCGAGCGGTGAGAGGACTCCGTGCAGCACTTGGTAGCGGCCACGGTACTGGCCGGTGCGCTCCAGGGCGAGGAGGTCGAGCGGCTCCTCGACCACGCAGAGCAGGCTCTGGTCCCGGTTCGGGCTGCTGCAGATCAAGCAGGGATCGGTGTCGGCGATGTTGCAACAGCGGGAGCAGAAGACGGTGCGCTCTTTGAGCGCGACCAGGGCCTCGGCCAGAGCGCGTGCCTGGGCTTCCGGCGCCCGTAGGAGGTAGTAGGTGAGCCGCGAGGCGGTCTTGGGGCCTATGCCAGGCAACCGGGCCAGCTCATCGATGCAGCGGGCGACAGCGCTGGCGACCGGGAAGGCCATGGGCTAGCACAAAGGCTCAGGGCAGGCCGGGCAGGCCCAGTCCCCCGGCGAGGCCGCCCAGACGCTTGGCGGCGAGCTCGCGGGCCTTGTCGAGGGCTTGGGTGATGGCGGCGGAGACGAGGTCCTCGAGCATGTCGAGGGACTCCGGGTCCACTGCCTCCGGCGCAATGTGCACCGAGCGCACGTGCTGCTGGCCGTCCATGACGATGGTAACGGCGCCGCCGCCGACGGAGGCCTCGATGGTCTCGTTGGCGAGGGCCTCTTGGGCTTTGGTGAGCTGGCGTTGCATGTCCTGGGCGCGACGGAGAAACTCGCGGTTCATGCGCTATCCTTCTAAAGGTCTTGGCGGTGAGACGTCGCAGCCATTATAGCTGAACGCGGTATGTCGGGGTCTAGCGAGGACCTCGCCGCGCCTAGTCCGCGTCAAGCAGGCGGGCGCCTTCGTCCAGGGCGGCACGCACCACGGGATTGTCGTAGGCCTCGGCTGCCAGCGGGACATCGGCGACGGGCGCCCCGTTCTGGCCGGCATCTGGGGAGCGGGGGGCCAAGGCGTAGCGGATGCGAAAGGATGCGCCAAGAACCGCGTTGGCGCCGTCCTCGACGGCGCGGAGGTGCTCGCGGGAGGCCTCGATCTCCTTCTTGTGGAACTCATACGGAAAGACGAGGAGGAGAGCGTCCTCCCCGTCGTCCTGGGGCTGCCACTTGGTGTTGAGCAGTCCGCCAGCCTTGGGGTTGCGCTGTCTCACCTCGGCGAGGAAGGCACGTCGGAGCGCGTCGAGGCGTTGCGCCGGCGTAGCGTCGGCTGGAAGCGGTGGCGGCGCCGCGCTTGAGCCGCTGACCCGTGGCGCTAAGTCGCGCGGCACCTCGCGGCTCGGCTGCGGCGGTCTGACCTGGCCGGCTGCCGGCAACGAGTCCCAGTCTGGCGTGGGTCCAGCGCTCATGGGCGCGGGGCGAGGGGAAGGCTGCCGCGGTCTTGCTGCTGGAGCCCGTGTCTCGCTGGCGGAGGCGGCAGGCTTCGGCGCCGGCTCCTCATCTCGCACGAGCGACTCGACCAGGGCCAGCTCAAGGGCTAGGGGAGAGTAGGGGTCGCTGCGCAGGTCGGCGGTGGCGAAGCGCTGCAGGTAGCGGGCTGCGTCTTCAAGGGTGGTGCGATTGGCGAGCGCCCGCAGGTCGGCGATCTCTTCGGCGGGCAGGTCGTCGGCTTGCGGGCTGCCGGCCTTGGCGAGGAGCAGCGCGCGCAGCCATTCGACGAGCTCGCGATGGAATTGTCGGAAGTCGAGGCCATCGGCCGCGACGCTCTGGAGCGTCAACAGGCCGGCAGCGAGGTCGCGGCCGACCAGATGGGTGGTCAGCTGGCGGATGCGCGCGTCGCCGGTAAGGCCGAGCAGGTCGCGGAGGTCATCCACGGTCGGCGTAGGGCCGTAGACGGTGACGAGCTGCTCCAGCAGGTTCTCCGCATCGCGGAGGCTGCCGGTGGCGCTGCGGGCTAGGAGGCGGAGCGCTTCCTCAGGGACCGAGAGGCTCTCCTGCTGGGCGATGTAGGCCAGGCGCGCTGTCACCGCCTCCATCGGGATGCGGTGGAAGTCGAAGCGCTGGCAGCGCGAGGCGATGGTGGCAGGGACGCGGTGGATCTCAGTCGTAGCCAGAACGAAGAGGACATGCGGCGGCGGCTCTTCAAGCGTCTTGAGGAGGGCGTTGAAGGCCGGGTCGGTGAGCATGTGCACTTCGTCGAGGATATAGACCTTGCGGCGAGCGGCGGCCGGGTGATAGTGGACACGCTCGCGAAGCTCTCGGATTTCGTCGATGCCCCGGTTGGAGGCGGCGTCGATCTCGATGAGGTCGAGGGCCCGGCCCTCGCTGAAGGCCCGACAGGACTCACAAGCGTTGCAGGGTTCGCCCCGCCCCTCGGTGGTGAGACAGTTGACGGCTTTGGCCAGGATGCGACCGGTGCTGGTCTTACCCGTGCCTCGGGGTCCGGTGAAGAGGTACGCGTGAGCCAGCCGCTCCTGGCGGAGGGCGTTGAGCAGTGTGCGGGTGATCGGCTCCTGCCCGACTACCTCGGCGAGGGTCTGGGGGCGCCACTTGCGGTAGTAGACCTGAGAGGCCATAGCATCACAAAGCGGAGGCCAGCAAGGCTAGCGCCATTATACGTGCTGGTGCCGCCAGGTGGGCAATGGGGCGATGGAAAGAACCCTAGGCCAGCCTACGCTGGCGCAGCAGACGGAGCAGCGTGGCATGACCAATGCTCAGCTCTCGGGCGGCGCCACGATGCGACAGTTCGCCCCTTTTGAGCCGTTCCAAAACGCTTGTGAACCGTTCCTGGAACCCCTCGCGGTCACTCACGCGTGGTCGCCCCGTTCGCTTCCCGTTGCGGGTCAGACGTTGCAAGCTGCGGCGGGCCCGCTCCGAGAGGATGGCGCGGACAGACTGGGCGTAAGCGACGCTTTGGCGCACGCCCGATCTTGTCTCTGCGTGAGGATGGAGACGCTCGGTGGTCAGCACTGGCATGGAAGGGGGCCCCGGCGGCTCTGGTGCCGCCTCGCTCCCATCGCGGAGGGCCGGCTGCCCGCCGCTTGCTGGGTCGGCTTGGAGCAGCATGGCGCTGTTCAGGTGCGCGCCATTCTGGTAGGAGCTCTCATGGCCGTCGTCGATCTCGCGGACCTGCAGATCGCCGGTCACGCGGGCTCCCGGCTGGATCTCGGCGGTGCCCGTATTGACCTTGGCTGCCACTGTTCCAGTTGGGAGGACCAAGAAGCGGCCCTGACAGTCGACTTCGCCTTCCAGTCGGCCTGCGACCACCACGCCGGAGGCGGTGACGGAGGCCTGGACGAGGCCCTCTTCGCCGATGAAGAGGGTTCCCCCGCAAAGCAGGTTGCCCTTGATGCGTCCGGTAACCCGAAGATCGCCTTCGGCGACGAGAAAGCCCTCGACGACGGCATCCACGTCCACCGGGCCCGTTAGCAGATCGTGTTCCTGCAGGTGTACCAGTTGCAGCGGGGCGGGCTTGGAGGCGAGGGCCTGGCTGATACGTTCAAGCCGAGCATTGATCTGGTGGACCTGCTCCTCCAAGCGATCGAATACGTCCGCGCCGTTTGTCCCCATTCTATCGTGTTCGCGCATCAAGGTTTGAGCGCACTCCCTTGCAGCTGACTGACGCATCCCACTGCCGCGCGTCGCCTGATAATCGCGCGACGCGACCTTCAGAGAGCCCTAATTATACGCCGGTTGTGGAAAAGTTGAAGGGTGGCGGGTCTTTGTGGAGGCGGTACCGGCCCTGGCCCTTACGAGGACTGCGAAACGGGGCACGCCAGGACGGAGACCGAGCGAGGGCCCCGCGCGTGCGACAGGCCGTGGGGACCCGAGGAAAGCGCGAGTCGGCCTATTCGACGTTGATGCGGCGCCGCCGGCCCTGACTTTCGGTGCTGGCCTCTGGCGTCTCGCGCTCCAGCGTGCTGATCGCGCGGTCGAGGCCGGAACGCATAGCGCGCAGGACTTCGGTGACGGCGTTGCGGAGATGCTCGGCTGTCTCTTCGCCCACGAGCTTCTGCCTTGCCTCCGCTAGGTGAAAGCGGAGAGTGAACTCCTCGCCTGGCTTGTAGTCGTAGTCAATAAGGCGTGGCATTTTGCTGTTCCTCCTGGGGTCGGTGGCCTTGGTCCCAGTATAGCTACTAGCGAGTGAGGCGGCATGGCCGGAGGCGCATCGGGACCTATCTGGCGCTGTTGGCGGGCGCGAAGCGGATGCGCAGCGTCGATTCCTCCAACTTCGCCTCCACAGGCGCGAGTCCGGCCAGAGCGCGTGGGAGGATGACGATGCGGCGGAAGTTGCCGATTTGGATGGCGAGCTCATCGCCGGTCTGGCTAAGGTTCACGTCCTCCTTGCTCACGAAGGGGAGCTCCAGGCTCAGCACGTAACCGTCGCCTTCAGCGGCGACCTCTTGGGTCGGCGCGGGATGGAAGTTCGCCAGGGGGTCCTCAGTGGCAAAAAGGGCCTCGGCCATGCGGTGGAGCATGGTCTCGCCGACAACCTCCTGCTCGAAGAAGGGGATAGGTCGGATGGGCAGCGGCGCGAAGGACTGCTCGATAAGGGTGTAGTAGCGCTCCTGCGCGTCGCGCCATCCGCTGAAGTAGTCTGCCTGGGCTAGAGGAGGCAGCATGCGGTTGGCGATGATCATGTCCGTATGGTAGCCGTAGAGGCCAAGGTACGTGTAGGTCCGCTGCGCCTCCTTGATAACCATCTTTTCAGGGTTGAGGACAAGTCTCATCGTTGAGAGGCCCGGGTCGGTGAGTATGGTGCGGAGACGCTCCAGACGGTGGAAAAGCTCCTCGATGGCGGCAAACACCTGCTGGTTAGGAACAGGCAGGTCCCAGAGCCCGCGCAGGATCGGGGCGACGACCTGATTGAGGCGCCGCTGGATGGGGAAGAGGTGCTCCATCCACCAGCGAAGGACGTCGGGAAAGCTCAGGAGGCGCAGCGTCTCCGCAGTTGGGGCGCAGTCCACGATAATCGCGTCGTAGTTTCCCTCGTCATGGTGGTGCATGATGTACAGGAGAGCGCAGAGCTCCTCCATGCCGGGCAGGACAGCCATCTCTTCCGCCACGATAGTGTCGACGCCGCGCCAGGAGAGGAGAGCGAGGAGCCATCGCTGGATGGTGCCCCAATATACGTCGATCTCATGGAGGACGTTGACCTCCTGCGCCCAGAGGTTTGGGGCGACAAGCCTCGGCTCGGGGCCGAGGGCGACGTCAAGCGAGTCGCCGAGCGAGTGGGCCGGGTCCGTCGAGAGGACGACCGTGCGGCTACCGCGTTCCGCGACGCGCAGGGCGGTAGCGGCGGCCACGCTCGTCTTACCGACACCGCCTTTGCCGGTGTAGAGGATAATGCGCATGATTGACCCTTGCCTCCATGGTACCACAGAGGCGTGAGCTCAACGAAGCCGATTACAGCAGCGTGAGCTGCTCGGCGGCGGGCTGCGCCTCCGGCGCGACGGGGCGGCCC
>DATDQG010000085.1:0-4511 GCA_035292365.1 Dehalococcoidia bacterium | reverse complement strand
CCGGCGGCGCGTGGAGGCGCGCCGCCCTCCCGCGGTCAAGCGGGTCCACCAGCGGCACGCCGGCAGGCGCCCGCACAAGCAACTAGCGGCGCGCAACCGGGCGGGCGAGCCCGCGCGCCAGCACAGGAGATGACGGCCATGTTTCGAGGCGATAGCTCAGGCGAGGTCTCAGAGGACCTCTCCGCCGGTCAGATCGTCATCATCACCGCCCGCTGGGTCCTCATACTAGCCGGCCTCGTCTTCGCGCTGGCCCCGCCCTTCCCCAACAACCTCGTGCAGCTCGAGGTCAACGTCGTCGTCATCATCGTCCTCGCTATGGCCAACTTCTTCCTGCACATGCAGGTGCTCGGCAAGCGCCCGACGCTCGACACGATCGTCTATGCCTCCGCCGCGGTCGATATCGCCGTCGTCAGTGTCATCATCCTCACGCAGGTGGCGCTCCAGGGCGCCAAGGCAGGGTTCGATTCGACGATCTACGTCTTCTATTTCCCGGCCCTGCTGGCGCTCTCGGTCGCCTTCCCGCGGAGCATGACCATCCTCTATACGGGCGCGACGATGGCGGTCTACGCCATGATCGCGCTCCCAGGTAGCGGCGGCGACGGCGCGGTCATCCTCGCCCGGCTGCTCATGATGGGGGCCGTCGCCTTCGTTGGCACGCGCTACCTCGGCGTCGAGGGCGAACGGCGTCGCGCCGCCGCGCAGGCCCAGCAGGAGCTGCTGGCGCAGGTCCGCCAGCGCCAGGCGTAGGGGCGTTCAACTGAACGCCCGATCGAACCCAGGCCGTAGGGGCGTTCAACTGAACGCCCGCTCAAAAAGGAGCCAGCCATGCAAGAGATCCGCACCGAGGCACAAGAGGCCCAGGAGGACATCTTCTTCGGGCAGGTGAGCCTCATCGCCGCCCGCTACTTCCTCATCATCGGTGGCTTGATCCTCGTGCTCACCACCGCAACGACGCAGGCAGAGTTCGCGCTGTCCATCGTGCCGATCGTGTTCTTCATCATGATGAACTTCTTCCTGCACGCTCGGTACGTCATGGGTCAGCCGGCCAACCGGAGCTTCATCTTAGCCGCCAACACGCTCGATCTGCTGATCATCACCGCCATCGTCCTGGCCCAGAACGGGCTGGAGAGCGACTTCTTCGCCTTCTACTTCCCCGTCCTCGCCGCCTTCGGCTTCGTCTTCCCGCGACGGATCGAGGCCTCCTACACCGTGGTCGCATGCGTGCTCTACGGGGTCGCTTGTCTCGTGACGGGCTCGCTCTTCGAAGACACGCGCGATGGCACGCTGATCAACGCTAAGACCCTGGGCCTTCGCCTCATCGCCATGGCCGCGGTCGGCGGCCTGGCCAACTACTATTTCCGCATCCTGCGGGCCCGCCGCCGCGCCGTCGTGGACGTCACCATGCCGGGCGTTGCTCCCATCGCCATGGGGCCCGCGAGCTAGGCGCGAGATGCGAATCCTCCGCCGGTGGCTGAACGCCTTCCTCGCGCCAGCGCCGGACCCACGCCAGACCTTCGCCAGCGCCTACCAGCGCCAGCGGGAGCTGCTCGCGCGCGTCCAGGGCGCGCTGGCCGAGATCGGCGCCTCGAAGGCCAAGCTTGACGCCAAGGGGGTCGAGGTGCGCGAGAAGCTGCCGCAAATGGAGGAGCAGGCGCGTCGCTCCCTCATCGCCGGCCGCGAGGATCTGGCGCGCCTCGCCCTCCAGCGCCGCCAGGTCGCCACCATCGAGCTGCAGAGCCTGGAGCGGCAGGTGCGTGAGGTCGAGCAGGAGGAGGGCCGCCTCTCGATTATGGAGCAGCGGCTCGCTATGCAGATCGAGGCATTCCACGCTCAGCTCGAGGTCATCGCCGCGCGCTACTCCGCCGCCGAGGCCCAGGTGCGCATGCAGGAGGTGCTCACCGGCATCTCCGAGGAGCTGGCCGACCTCGGCACCGCCCTCCAGCAGGCCGAGGAGAAGACGGAGCACATGCAGGCCCGCGCCTCGGCGATCGACCAGCTCGTCGAGGCCGGCGTCCTCGAGATGCCGGGCCTCGCCGCCGGCGACGCCTTCGAGCGCCAGCTCGCCCAGCTCGACGTCGGCACCGCCGTCGAGGACCAGCTCGCCACCCTCAAGCGCGAGGTGGGTGGGGCGTAGGCGGCGGCGGCCGGCGCGACATAGCGGGCGCGTAGCTTCCCGGTATTTGTTCGGAAGGAAGCGGTGATGCAGCGGCGCGAAACGGGCTTTGCTTTGCCGATTGGGCTGGCTCTGATGGCCGGTGCGCTCTTGCTTGTGTTGGCCTGGCCACTCCTCCAGAGCTTGACGAGCGATGCTCGAGACTGGGTTTCGAGGGTCGCGGAGGATGTTAATACGCGGACGGTAGGCCCCGGCGAGAGTGCTCAGGCCGCCGCCAACGAGGTGTCACAGAACGCCGAACGTGTTTACGGACCTGCCGAAGGACAGCTCGTGCACGCAACCGATGGTTTTCTGAAGACCCACCGTGCGAGCATAAGCGCTCGCGACTTTGTCGCAGAGGTTCGGTTCCATAACCCTTACAGCACCACGGAGGGGAGTTGGGACTACGGGATGTTGTTTCGTGACACCGGAGCGAATCTGCAATATCGCCTGGGTGTATCCTCAGACATGCAATTCTGGGCGTTGGACTTCCATGATGGGCCTGGCGGCTACGTTACAAGACAGGAGGGCAAACTGGAGCATCTGAACCGCACTGAGGAAGGGTACAACGGCATAAAGCTCATCGTGAAGGATGGAACAGGATTCTTCTTCCTCAACGACAAGTATGTGGCAACACTCGATGTCTCTGCCAAACGGCGGCCCGGTGACGTGTCAGTCGCGATCAACATGTATGAGGGCAACGCGATCGCCGACAAGTCCACACGCTACGATGGATTCACTGTCTCCATCCTGGCCATCACAGCCGAGGAGCATGTACTCGTTGCTCGCGCCAACAACGCTCGGGGTGAACTTGATCGCGCCTTGGAGCGTGCGACGCTAGCCATCGGTATGAACCCAAACTACCCGGAAGCCCACGAGGCTCTCGGAGTCTCGCTGAGAAGGTTGGGCCGTAATGAAGAGGCGCTTGCCGCCCACGAGCGGGCGCTCGAGCTTCGTCCAAACTATCCTGAGGCGCTCTACGGCCGGGGCATCGCACTTGCGAACTTGCGCAGAGACGAAGAGGCGATCATTGCGTATGGCCAAGCAATTGAGCTTAGAGCCAGCTACCCCGAGGCGTACCTTGCCCAGGGAAGTGCGCTTTGGCGTCTGGGGCGGAACGACGATGCGTTGCAGGCGAATGACCAAGCTCTCGCCTTGCGACCTGGTTGGGACGCGCCTCTAAACAATAGGGCGCTGGTGCTTGTAGCGATGGCACGAGGCGAGGATGCCCTAACAGATGCCAACCGTGCAGTCGAACTGGGTCGCACATCCACCCACTTGGACACGCGCGGCTATGTGTTCCTCAAGATGCAGCAGTACGACAAGGCTCTCGCCGACTACGAGGAGGCAATTCGCCTGCAGACAGTTCCAAGGGCCTTCTATCTACTTGGGCGCGGACTCGCGCTGACAAACCTCGAGAGGCCAGGCGCACGCCAGGACTTGGAGGAAGGTCTGCGCCTGGCATCGACGCTGCCAATTGATCCACAGCTGGCGGACCTAGTTGCGCTCGCGCATCAGGCTCTGGACATCGTGCCGTGACGCCTTCGAGCGCCAGCTCGCCCAGCTCGACGTCGGCCGCGCCGTCGAGGACCAGCTCGCCGCCCTCAAGCGCGAGGTGGGGGGTGGGTAGGCAGGAGCGGGAAGCGCGCGCCGCTCGCGCGATTGAGGAAGCATGATGGACGCAGATATACCGGCGGTACCGCGCACCTGGGCCGGGTGGCTCCTAAGGTGGTGTGCCTGGACGGCAGTGACGTGGGTGCTCTGGGTTTCCGGGTTATCCGTCCTATCCTTTGCCATGACGATGGTTCTCGGGTCATCCGTATCCTTTTTGACTGGATTGATGATGCATAGAGCTGTTCTCTACCAAGGGTCGCTATTTGCACCTTTGGCTGCGCTATTGTGGCTTCTGCTCGGGGCTGTAATAGGGGTGAGTCAGTGGGTGTTACTGCGACGCTGGCTCACAGGGGCAGGTTGGTGGGTCCCTGCCACCATGGCGGGGCATGTGATGGGCGAACTCGTTGGCGTTGGGTTCTTCTTCGGTGGGTTGGGTGGGTTGTTGATGCCCTTTTCGCCCTCCTGGGCAGCATTCATTTTGAACCGCATGCTGTTCGGAGCAATCGTAGGAATCCCCCAATGGCTCATCCTCCGCCTCAAGCTGCGCGGGGCTGGCTGGTGGGTTCCAGCGACGGCCGGCGCATGGGGGCTCGGTTGGGGCCTGGCCGCGCAGGCGTTTGGCGGGCCAGAGGCTGTGATTGGCGCTATCACGGGCGCTACGTTGCTTCTCCAGCTCTCTTGGACGGCACGAGCTGAGGGCCCGGGCTCGCGCGGGCGTTCTGTTGGTCGAAGCGCTGCCTTGTCC
>DATDQG010000084.1:0-6517 GCA_035292365.1 Dehalococcoidia bacterium | reverse complement strand
GACCGAAGCCCGCACCCTCAAGACAGCCGCCCCATCCCTTGACCGTTCTCTCTCCCCCTCTCCGTCAACGGAGAGGGGGCCGGGGGGTGAGGTCGCTCCCGCCCCAACCTCTAACCCCCAACACCCAACCCCCATCCGCCGCACCATCCTCTTCATCGACGAGATCCACCGCTTCAACAAAGCCCAGCAAGACGCCGTCCTCCCCTACGTCGAAGACGGCACCGTCACCCTCATCGGCGCCACCACCGAAAACCCCAGTTTCGAGGTCATCGGCCCCCTGCTCTCCCGCTCCCGCGTCTTCACCCTCAAAGCCCTCGAAGAGCCCCAGCTCGCCGAGCTCCTGCGCCGCGCCCTCACCGACCCCGACCGCGGTCTCGGCAACCTCAACGTCGAAATGGACGACGCCGCCCTCGAAGCCCTCGCTGCCTCCGTCGGCGGCGACGCCCGCATCGCCCTTAACGCCCTCGAAGCCGCCGTGATGTCGGTGACATCAGGGGTTGGGGATCAGGGGTTAGGGGATGGGGAAGAAGCAGACCCACGAAGTCCACAAACAATCCCGAGCCCAAACAGTCCCTCTCTGAAGTCGGAGAGGGACGCGCGGCAGCGAGGGAGAGGTTCCCCCGAGCCCTCCCCAACCCCTAACACCCAACCCCCAACCCCCGCGCGGGTCACGCGCGCCGTCATCGAAGAGGCCCTCCAACACCGCACCTACCTCTACGACCGCCAGGGCGACGCCCACTACGACACCATCAGCGCCTTCATCAAGAGCCTGCGCGGCTCCGACCCCGATGGCGCCCTCTACTGGCTCGCCCGCATGATCGAGGCCGGCGAAGACCCGCTGTTCATCGTCCGGCGCATGGTCATCCTCGCCTCAGAGGACGTCGGCCTGGCCGACCCCCAGGCCATGAGCGTCGCCACCGCCTGTCAGCAGGCCGTCCACTTCATCGGCATGCCGGAAGGCTTCTACCCCATGGCCGAGTGCGCCCTCTATCTCGCCCTCGCGCCCAAGAGCAACAGCGTCGGCGCCTCCTACGGCCGCGCCCTCGCCGACGTCGAGGCCACCCGCAACGACCCCATCCCTATGCACCTGCGCAACGCCGTCACCGGCTCAATGAAGGGCATGGGCTACGGCCGCGGCTACCAGTACGCCCACGACTACGAAGGCGGCGTCGCCCCCGACCAGGCCTACCTGCCCGACCGACTCAAAGGCCGCAAATACTACGTCCCCCGACCCCTCGGCCGCGAAAAAGACCTCGCAGACCGCCACGCCCAGGCCCAAACCAACCGCCCATCACCCCCACCACCCCAGCAGTTCCGCAGCGGCACGCCCCACAACGCACCGGGCAGCCCACAGGTCCTCAATGACTGACGCTGCTGGACCCAGTCGCCCGAGACGTCGACCGTTGCCCCTCACAGTCCGCGTCGAGGTTCTAACCGAAGCGGGCTATCGCTGCGCGGTTCCCACCTGTCGGCAGATCCTCGCGATTGACATTCACCACCTGGTTGAAGTCGCCGAGGGCGGGGGTAACAAACCGGACAATCTCATAGCCCTCTGCCCTACGTGTCACGCCTTGTTTCACAGAGGAATAATCCACCGAGAATCACTCAATGTTTGGAAGACCGCATTGCGCTCATTGACGGAGGCATTTGGTGGCGCTTCGGTCGACGATCTCCTATTTATCTCTCTGCTAAGGCCAAGACAGCTTGGCATCTCTGGCGACGGTGTTCTTCGCTATTCTCGGTTGATCGCTGGCGGGTTAGTGAGCTTTGGCTTGTTAGTACAAAACGGTCCAATCCTTCTCTACGAGGTCAAGTTGACCGAGAGGGGACAACGATTGGTGGACGCTTGGAAAGAAGGTGGCTATCAAGGACTCGCCGAGGCACTTGGGCAATCGTCCACCTAGGACTCACACCCGTCGCACCCTCCACCCCGGTCAAACCCCCGGTCTTAGCTCACAATCTCGCTCAGACACTCGTCTTCACAATGTGCCAGCACCACGCGTTCTTGAATCCCCGGAACCGCTACTGCGGCCCGGCAGCCTCCATCGAACCGCGCCGTCCGCCGGCGTCACGCCGATGACACTGGCCATAAGCTTCCACCAGGCGCGGTACCTTACCCAGCTGCCCAGTCCATCGTCTGCGCTATCTTGGCGGGTCCAGGGTGCGAACGCCTGGTAGGGGTGCAGGGGAAGGAGTCCCCTGCCGGGGGTCGGAGGGGGTGTCCCCCCTTCACGCTGAGGCGCCAGACGCACCGACCCAGAACAACGCGCCAGGCGCACACCAGACGCCGCGTGCACAAACAACTCCCGCCAACAACTGACTGCTGACAGCTGAAAGCTAACCGCCCGTTATAATCGCCCCGTGACTGACCCCAAGCCCCTCGATGGCAAGATCGCCCTGATCACCGGCGGCACCCGCGGCATCGGCCGGGCCTGCGCTCTGCGCCTCGGGGGCATGGGTGCCGAGCTCATCCTCAACTACAACCGCAACCAGGAAGACGCAGACCGCACCGTCGCAGAGCTAACCCAGCTCGGTTACAGGGCATCCCACCTGCGCGCCAACATGGGCGACCTCGACGAGATACACACCCTCTTCGGCGAGGTCAAAGAGCAGCACGGCGGCCTCGATATCCTCATCAACAGCGCCGCCCGCGGCCTCGAGCGTCCCCGCAACGCCATCAACTCCCTGCCCAACCACCTGCGCCAGACCTTCGAGATGAACGTGCTGGGGCCCTGGTTCGCCACCAAGGAAGCAGCGCCGCTCATGGAAGCGCGCGGCGGCGGCGCCGTCGTCAACATGACCAGCCTCGGCGCCCAGCGTTACCTGCGCGGCTACGCGGCCGTCGGCGTCACCAAGGGCGCCCTCGACACCCTGACCTTCTACCTCGGCGTCGAGCTCGCGCCCAAGGGCATTCGCGTTAATGGCGTCTGCCCCAGCTGGGTCGACGAAACCGCCGGCGTCCAGGCCCTCCCCGATGAAATCGGCGCCGGCCTGCTCAAGGCAACACCCATCGGCCGCCATTGCACTCCTGACGATGTCGCCGGCGTCGTTGCCTTCCTCTGCGGCCCCGATTCCGGGATGATCGTCGGCCAGACCATCGTCATGGACGGCGGCACCAGTCTCGTAGGGCCGGTCGGCTACTAGCCCATGACCTCTGCACCTCCTCCTGCACCGCGACACCGTTGGTACGCCGCTGTCTACGACGCCGTCATCAGCAAGGGCGGCGAGAAGAAGCTCGCGCCGATTCGCGCCCAGGTTGCAGGCGGCGCCTCCGGTCAGGTGCTCGAAGTAGGCTGCGGCACCGGCGCCAACTTCGCCTTCTACGACTGGCCGAAGGTCGACGCCCTGGTCGCAACCGAACCCGACCCCTTCATGCTCGCCCGGGCCGAGGCCAAGCTCCGCGCCCTCGAACCTGCTGTGCGAAGCAAGGTCAGGCTGCTGGAGGCGCCCGCCGAAGCCCTGCCCTTCGAAGACGCCTCCTTCGACTGCTTGGTCGCCACGCTGGTCTATTGCACCGTCAGCGACCTCAACCGCTCGCTGGCCGAAGCCCACCGCGTCCTCAAGCCCGGAGGCACCCTGCGCCTGGCTGAACACGTCGCTTCCACGGGCTTCGAGGCCTCGGTACAGCGCGTGATTCAGCCCGTCTACGGTTGGTTCGCCGCCGGCTGCAGCCTCAACCGTCACACGGAAGACGCGCTGCGCAGCGCCGGCTTCAAGCTCGATGTGACGCAGCGAACAAGCCTGGGTCCGCTGTATCCCGCGTTCGTCGGCGTAGCAACCAAGTCGTAGGGTCCCAGCATGCTGGGGCCCTACACGCCTTGCCTGATCTGTAATGCGGCGTCCCTTGAGCGCGTTTGAACCGTCGAGAAAGGCATGGAAGCTATCTCGACGTACCTTCGTCTACTCTTCACCGCCCTGTTTGAGCTCGTCCGTAGCGCGCATCGCGCTCAGAGCGCCTTCGCCGGCACGACAATCGCCCTGATCGGCCTTCTCGGCGGCGGCACCATGCTGGCCACCGTCACGCTCAGCGACGGTACGTTTGCCTTCGACCAGCTCGAAGACCTGTATCAAGGCAGCGTCAGTCGCGTCAGCGGTTCTCTGGAGCTGCGCGGCGCCGTCATCGCGACCGCCTCCGGCAAGCCCATGCAGCTCGAAACCCTGCAGCTCACGCTCGGCTCCTTTGGCAACGGTGCTGCCGTCTCCCTGCTGGAAGACGCGCCCGCCAGTCAGCGTCTCGTAATCACCTACCTGGACCGCGCATCCTACAGGGCCAGCATCCCCTACACTGCGCGCGAGGTCATCGGTGACTCTGACGGTCTGCTAGAGCCAGGCGAGCTGGCTCAGATCACGATCCACGCGTCGGACTTGCCACAGCCTCTCGGCGTACTAGCCCTTGGCGCCAGCCAGCGCTGGACGCTAGAGCTGATCTCGCCCCTGGGCGGCTCAGTCGAGGTCAGCCGCACCCTGCCCGGCATCCTCCAGCCAGTGATGCGCCTGCCGTAGGGGCCGTGCTCGAACGGCCCCTACGGTTCGTTGTTCTGAAAGCGCCTGCCCGGACAGACGGAGGCGTTAGCGGGCCGTTCTCGAACGGCCCCTACGAAATGCCTTAGGCGGAGGTAACGGCGCCCTGCGAGGCCGAAGACACCAACCGCGCATACTTGGCGAAGACGCCGCTCTTGTAATGAGCCTCCGGCGCTTTCCAGGTCGCCAGCCTGCTCCTGATCTCGTCTTCGGGCACTTCAAGCCGCAGCTCCCGCTTCTGGACGTCGAAGGTGATCACGTCCCCCTCGCGCACCGCCGCGATCGGACCGCCGACGGCGGCTTCGGGTGCGACGTGGCCCGCCATGAGGCCATGAGTGGCGCCGGAGAAGCGGCCGTCCGTCATCAGCGCCACGCTGCCGCCCAACCCCTGTCCAACCAGCGCACCGGTGACGCCGAGCATCTCGCGCATACCTGGTCCGCCCTTCGGCCCTTCGTAGCGGATGACCACCACGTCGCCGGAAACGATCTGGCGCGCTTGAACCGCGGCCATGGCGTCCTCCTCACGGTCGTACACACGCGCCGGACCGCGATGGATCATGCGCTCTTCGCCCGCCACCTTGAGCACGCAGCCCTCGGGCGCCAGGTTGCCCTTGAGAATGACGAGGCCACCGGAGGCCTTGAGGGGCTTCTCCAGGGAGACGACGACCTGCTGTCCGGGCGTCTCCGTCGCAGACCGCGCCTCCTCTCCCATCGTCCGGCCACTGACCGTCATGGCGTTGGTGTTGAGCAGGCCGGCCTGCGTCAGACGCTGGGCGACCAGCCGCACGCCACCGGCCTCGTAAAGGTCATTGGCCACGTAGCGGCCGGCTGGCTTGAGGTCGGCGATGATCGGCGTCCGCTCGCTGATGCGGTCGAAGTCGTCGATGTCCAGCTCGACCCCGGCCTCACGCGCAATCGCCAGCAGGTGGAGCACGCCGTTGGTCGAACCACCGGTGGCGCAGATCGAGGTGATCGCGTTCTCCAGCGAGGCCTTGGTGATGATGTCGCGCGGCCTGACGTTGCTGCGCACCAGGTCCATGACGTGGCGTCCCACCTCGTAGGCGACGTCATCCTTCTTGGGGTCCATCGCGGGCACGGAGGCGCTGTCCATGATCGAGATGCCCATCATCTCCATCGCCATCGCCATCGTGTTGGCCGTGTACTGGCCGCCGCAGGCGCCTGCGCCAGGACAGGCCAGGCCTTCAAGCTCGGCCAGCTTGCCCGCCGTGAGCTTGCCAGCGGCATAGGCGCCGACTGCCTCGAAGACTTCGAGGATGGTCACGTCGTGACCTTCGAAGCTGCCGGGGTAAATCGAGCCTCCGTAGAGAGCGACGCCGGGCAGGTTGAGCCGCGCTAAGGCCATGACGGCGCCAGGGTTGGTCTTGTCACAAGCCGAGATGGTGACGAGACCGTCCAGCAGGTGACCACGCGCCACCAGCTCGATCGAGTCGGCGATGACCTCACGGCTGACAAGCGACGCTTTCATGCCCTCGGTGCCCATGCTGATGCCGTCGGAGACGGCGATGGTGTTGAACTCCAGCGGCGTACCGCCGGCAGCTCGGATGCCTTCCTTGACCTTGGCTGCCAAGCGTCGCAGGTGGAAGTTGCAGGGCCCAATCTCGGTCCAGGTATTGGCTACACCGATCAGCGGCTTGTGCAGATCTTCATCGGAAAGACCCGTCGCATACAGCATCGAGCGGGCGGGTGCGCGATCCGGTCCGTCCAAAAGCACGCTGCTGTGCTCGCGCAAGTTATGTTCGGTGTTAGTCATGGCGGTGCTCCTGCGGTTTCACAAGCTGGTGTGTGGGATCGTAGGCGCAAGCAGGCCAAGAGAGCAATCGGAAAAGAGGTCAGCTAGGGTCTGCAAGCCCTCCGTCAGCAAGCATGAGCTTGAGCCGCAAGATTCCCGCCACGGACATCGAGTCGGTGATCTCTCCGCTCAGGACCATGGCGTACGCTTCGTCGAAGGGTACACGACGTACCATGAGCGCCTCAG
>DATDQG010000083.1:0-8572 GCA_035292365.1 Dehalococcoidia bacterium | reverse complement strand
GGAGGCGGCCTCGTCTGGCGGCCCTTTGTGCCATAGGCCCGGGGAAACGCTCACGCCGTGGTAAATGACCAACGCGACATGAACAGCAGCTAGCGCGCCGAGCAATACCGGCAATAGCAACGCATGGACGGCGAAGAATCGGGTTAGAGCAACGACACCTAGGCCCGTCCCCCCACGGATGAGCTTCAGTAGGTCGCCGCCAATGACCGGAATAGTGCCCACCATGTTGGTGCCGACGGTTGTTGCCCAGTATGCCTTCTGGTCCCAAGGCAACAGGTAGCCGGTGAACCCGTAGGCCAGTGTGAGGAGCAACAGCCCGACCCCCACAATCCAAATGCCCTCGCGGGGATACTTATAAGCGCCCATGACCAAGACAGAGACCAGGTGCAAGAGCACAAGGACGACCATAGCCGAGGCGCCCCAATGATGCAGGCCGCGAATCAGCCAGCCGAAAGGCTGCTCGTATGTGATGAAGCGCACGCTGTCATACGCGTACTCGGGTGTGGGTGAATAGTTCATCGCCAGCAAGATGCCTGTGGCGGCCTCGATCACAAAGACAAAGAGGGCAGCCGAGCCGAGGCTATACCACCAATTGAGACCTATGGGGATGTGTCTCAGGAAGATTGAGCGCCAAACGGGGCCCACACCGAAGCGTTCGTCAAGCCAGCTTTGAACCTTGGAGACGTTCAGGGAGACTCTGTGGGAGACCCTCACAGCGGCGTTTTGTCCGAAACGCCGACTTGAAAGTCCTGATAGAGCACGAAGAGGTTTTCGTTCTCCACCTTCGTCTCAAGCCGGTCCAAGGGGCGGGGCGGCGGGCCATCCAGGACACGTCCCTCTTGATCGTAGACGCCGTCGTGACAAGGGCAATAGAATTTCTGTGCGTACTCACCGTCGGTCTTCCAGCTAAACGCACAGCCCAAGTGTGTGCATCGCCCATTGACTACTAGGAAGTTCCCCCCACCGCTAGGGATGACCCAGCACGAGCGAGCCTCTTTTACCTCGACCCAGCCATCCCTTCGGGTAAGCGTGAACTGTACGACCTGCGGTATGGAGCCGGAGAAGTCCCTGACTCTGCCCAAGTTGACCCAGGTAGCCTCCTGCTTGGTCCGTAGGGGGCTGACGAGGTATCCGAGGACCGGAACACCGGCGACGATACCGATAAACGCCGAGATAGCCGACGCCACGTAGGCTAGAAATGTTCTTCTTGTGGTGCTCGTGCCTACCCTACGCATCGGCTAGAGATTATACAACCAAATCACTCTGGTTAGAACCCTGGGGTCTGGTCGTTAATTTTGTCGGTTTAGTCGGACCGGACTCGTGGCCGGCAGATTGTAGCCTCTCGTTTCTCAGTGTCCTTCGTTGCGCCCTGGAATTTCCAGGGCGCTGACGTTGAACTCTTCCTCATGGATCGCCTGGTCGCTGGTGAGAGCGATCAACTGCGAGCGAATGGCCAGCGCGTGCTCGCTCAGGGCAGTGGCGTCCGCCCAGCCCTGCCCTTCCCACACCGTGACGCGCGTGATAGAGTTCCCACCCCTCACGGGTGCGAGCGAGAGCCCGAGCGCGAACCCCGGTCGCTGGCTGAGCCAGGTCAGGTAGGAGTCCAAAAGCCGCCGGACCTCTTCTCCCTGGCCCTCCAACGGGTAGAGGTACGTGATTCGTGCGTAGCGCATCGCTTTTTCCTCCTCCGAATCCGCTCGAGCGGACACCTGCAGCTCCCAGGGCTCGGCTATGAGGGCGGCAACGTCGTGCATGCTTGCGACTTCTCGGTGCCAGACGTCATAGAGCGTAGCGGCCTGTTCCTGGAGGCTCACGACCACCACCTTCATCTCAAGACTGCCGGCGAGACGTAGAACCTCGGGTGACGGATGCCGGTCCACAAGGATAATCTGGGGGCCGAAGGCCTCCATCTCCCGCACGGGGTCCTGGACTCGGGTCGGGGTCACGTGAACCAGGAGATGCGGCAGCCGGCCCAAATAACCGACCAGCGCCTCGGCGAGGAGGGTGTCCTCCATGACAACATGGACGCGCAGGCGTTGGTCTATCTTCTCACTGTGCACAGACGCACCATACTCTCTCGGTCTTCTGACCACGACCCCCGAACGAGGGGGCTGCACGCTACTCGAAGGAGTGGTTCCGGCGACGAAGGGCCAGGGGCGATGCCTGGGGCTGTGGCGGCGACGGGCCGTTTACAGTGCCGTCTGCGGCATCAGGCTGTTTCCTGGATCTGGCACGCGCCGCCGCAAGGTCGTTCTGGGTGTTGATGTTGGTGAAGGACGCCACCGAAGCGAGGAAGGGTTGCAGCGCGTCGGCCCCGACGAACCGGACGCTGAGCTCCCCCAGCAAATCGTTGAGGGCGGGAACTACCTGCCCACCAAGCAGCTTATCGATGACCTCCAGGCAGCTTGCCGCGTACACGGCGTGCAGGGGTTGGGAACGCTTGTCCCAGATGGGAACAACTGCGTCGTAGCCGTCGCAGAGCCTGGAGAGATGCTGCAGGAGCCGACTATCGAGGAACGGCATATCGCAGGCGACGACGACGGCGCAGGGCGAGCGCATGGAACGGAGTCCGGCTTCTAGGCCGCCGAGGGGTCCCGCGGCGAACCGGTCGTTGACGACACGGACGCCGGGGACGGCAAGCGTCAACTCCTCGCCCAGCGCGGCAATGACAAGCACCTCATCGCACCAGTGTTGGAGGGACCTTATCGCGCGCTCCAGGAGGGAGCGCCCATCGACGATGGCCCAGCGCTTGTCCAAGCCGCCCATCCGACGGCTGCGTCCTCCAGCGAGAACGATGCCGCTGACCGGCTCATACGAAGTCATGCGGGTGACCTCGCGATAGTTAGCGTCGAAGGGGGGCAGCTCGGCAGTCAATGGAGCTAGTTTCTCCGTTCGACCAGCGCCTGCCCCTTGGAATCGAGGATGGTGACGCGCAATTGGTCCCCCGGCGCAATGCAGGGCGCCTCTTCCATCTTATGGGCATAGTTGAAATTCAGGATGCCGTATTCTTCCGTCCGCACGCCACCGTCACATTGCGTCCGCCCTCCACCGATGTCCGTGCAGTTCCAATCGTAGGCGCCAACTCCTTGTACCTCTCCTACGGCAACAGCGACGTTGGTGATCGCCCCTTCGAAAACGTCCACCTTCCGGCTCACGCTCCCTGGCGGGTGGCTGTCGTTGAGAGCTATCCCGATTACCACACCCACCAGGCTCAGCCCAGCGAGAACAACAATGCCTATGAGCAGTTTCACGGTTCTATCCGGGGCGTGTAATATGCGCCGAAGGCGCAGGCACGGCAGAGCAGGCGGCCATCCCGCAGCACCTCGCGGCCATCGTTGATCCCCTCGCCGCACGTGTCGCAGAGCACGCGGCCTCTGGGGTGGCCGGGGAGGTCTTCCGCCGGTGGCCTTAGCGATACCTCTCGCACTTTGAACAGCTCCTGCTGCGGCATGCGGGCGTAGGCCAGCCGCTGGGCCTCGTCCTTGTCCTGGGCCTCTGGAGCGTAGGCCCAAGCGCGGTCTCGCGCCTCTTCCAGTGCGACCACCCGGACGGCCCGCCCGGTCTTGGTGTCCAAGAAGGTGGCGGCCATCTTCCCGTAGTCCACATGCTTGAGCGTGCGCCGACCCAGTTGGCAACCGGTGGCCGCTTGGATGGCGTCCGATGCGCAGCGGTCGATCTCGACATAGACAACGAGGCGCTTCGCGGTTTCAGGGTCTTCGATGCCGAGCTCGCCGCAGCCGACGACGGCCATGCGCACGCCCAGCGCCTGACCGGGGCAGATGTGGCCATGGAGCGCCGCCGCGCGATCGAGGAGCTCGGGCAACGGGCGCATTAGGGGTCCCCTTGGAAGCCGCAGAACTGCTCAAGCCAGGCGGCGAGCGGTTCTGGCTCGTCGAACCTGAAACACGGCAACGCGCCGACGTTGGCGCTGTCGCTGACGACGGCCACGATGCGCGCCGTCTCTGGGTCTACGCCGGGCGGAAGGGCCCCCACTGCCACATGGGGCGCGTCATTGCCCCGGTAACCCTCCGTCAGCACGAGATCGACGCGGCCCTGCACCAAGGAGATGAGCCTCTGCAGCTCCCACTCCTGCGGGGTCTCTTCGAGGAGGGCTATCCGCTCCGGCGAGGAGAGGAGGACGATATCGGCGCCTGCTTGCGTGAGGCGATGGCTGTCTTTGCCCGGCTTGTCGAGCTCGAAGCCCTTGTGGTGGACGTGCTTGATGACCGCGACCCGCCATCCTCGCCTTCTCAGCACCGGGACGAGGCGCTCCAGTACCGTCGTTTTGCCGGACCCGGAATAGCCGACGAAGGAAACCACGGGAGGCCTCACGCCAGGTCGCCCCTCGGCTACAGTCGGAGTCATCGTCAGTCTCGCCATCGCTACTCCTTTTTGAGGGCGGGAATGCGGTCGCCATTGGCCTTGGATCGGTCGCCGCGCAGGATGTCCTGATAGACGGCCTCTGTCTCCGACGACGGTGCCGCCTCCAGCTCCCGCCAGAGGACGGAGCGGCAAACCCGGTACTGTCTCAGGGCCTCGGCGCGCCGGCCGGCGCGCGCGAGGTAGCCCATCAGATCGCGGTGAAGGTCTTCTCGGCAGGGGTCCACGGCTAAGGCCTCGCGACAATGACGGATGCTCTCGTCGAGGGCGCCGTCCTCCGAGAGCAGGCGGGCGGTCCTTCGGGAGAGGTCGAGGTAGACTTCCTGGAGGCGCTCGCGAGCGGCGACGCTCCAGTCCTCGTAGACATCGGCCGCCAGGTAGTCGCCTTGATAGAGGTCGCGGGCCTGCAAGTAGGCGACCAACGCCCGGTCCGGTTCACCTCGCTCCTCCAGGCGGCGTCCCATCAGCCAGGCTTCCTGGAACTGCTCGACGTCGACGCGCATCTCCACCTGGGGTGAAAGGAAGTAGCTGCCGTCGCTGTGCGCGACCAGCGGCTGCGGCTCATGACCCAGGGACGACAGGGTGGCCTCCCAGGCCTGGTTCAGTTCGTGCACCAAGACCTTCAGGTTTCGCCGGCCGACGAACTCGTCGGCGCCGGGCCAGAGGCGTTCGATGAGCACGGAGCGGGGGAGCGGCTGGTGGCGGTGCAGAATGAGGTGTTTGAAGAGCGCCCGCACGCGCGGTCGCCAGAGGGGGCCTTCGGCCACGGGCGAGCCGCCCAGGAGCACGTCGAAGCCGCCGAAGCAGCGCACCGCAAGGGACAAGAGCGGCACGGTAACCGAGACGTCCCCGGGCGCAGGCGGCTCGGCCGCCGCACTCTGCTCAGGGCGGAAGATGATGACCGCTCCTCTCGCATGTTCTCCCAAGGGAAGGAGGACACTGCTGCAGCTCAAGTGCAGCGTAGCGCCGTCGCGCCTTTGAGCGACTAGCTTATGCTCGTGGATCGGGCGGCCGTCTGCGATGGCCTTCAGGATGGCGCAGTCGGGACGGCACTTCGTGGGGACTGAAGGAGGTGGCTGGAAGACGTCAAAGCAGGGGCGACCGAGCACCTGGTGACGTGCGTAACCGAGGACGTGCTGCGCAGCCTCGTTCCAGCCGATGATCGTGCCCGTCTGGCTGATGACGAAGGCGCCCTCGCTGGCTCGATCGAAGACGTTCAGCAAGTCCTGCGTCTGCATGTGCTGCTGGCTGACCCCTCCCCTCCGGCTGCTCTGGCTGCATTGTAGGTCGGGCTGGTGCGCCTATCCCTACCCGAATGGGTAGGGCATCGCATCCCCGAAAGGGTGGTTTCTCGCCGAGACGACCAAACGGGCCCAAAAAGGGGGGTTTCCTTGACCCTTTCTTGACCGACAGGCCCTAGGTTAGGGGCGACTGAGGCCGTACTCCCCGGCGAGCTGGGGCGATCGAAAGAAGGAGAGGGAGACCGATGAGCAAGATCAGCCGCCGTGGATTCCTCAAGGTGGGTGCAGCCTCGGTGGCCGGCATCACCGCCAGCATGCTCCTCCAGGACCTCGCCTTCCTCGAGCCGATCCCGGAGATCGCCAATCCTTTGGCCTTCTACCCTAACCGGGACTGGGAGAAGGTCTATCGCAACCTTTACAGCTTTGACGGCGAGTTCGCTTTCCTCTGTGCGCCCAACGATACGCACAACTGCCTGCTCATCGCCCGGCTCAAGCAGGGGGTCATCACCCGCATCGAGCCGAGCTTCAAGTACGGCGAGGCCACAGACCTCTATGGCAACACCGCCTCGCACCGCTGGGACCCGCGTGCCTGCCAGAAGGGGCTGGGCCTGGTACGCCGTTTCTACGGCGACCGGCGGATCAAGGGCGCCTTCGTCCGCAAGGGCTACTTGGACTGGGTGCGAGCGGGCCGCCCCCGCGAGGCCAGTGGCGTTCCACCACCCCAATACCTCCAGCGGGGCAAGGATGAGTGGGTGAAGCTCCCCTGGCAGGAGGCCTATGATCTGGTGGCGGGTTCTCTAGTGGACATCGCCCGCGCCTATAACGGGCCCCAGGGCCAAGAGCGTCTGCGCCAGCAGGGCTACGACAGCGCCATGCTGGACAAGTACGCCGGGGTGGGCACGCAGGTCCTGAAGTTCCGCGGTGGCATGCCCTTCCTCGGCGCTACCCGTATCTTCGGCCTCTATCGCTTCGCCAACTCGCTCGCTCTGCTCGATGCCCAGATTCGGCAGGTCGGACCTGATCAGGCTATCGGTGGACGCGTGTGGGACTCTTACACCTGGCACACCGATCTGCCGCCCGGTCACCCCTTGGTAACCGGCCAGCAGACGGTGGAGTTCGAGCTGTTCACCGCGGAGAACGCCAAGCTGATCACGCTCTGGGGCATGAACTGGATCGCCACGAAGATGCCCGATAGCCACTGGCTCACTGAGGCCCGACTAAAAGGGACCAAGATCATTGTTATCTCCGCCGATTACCAGGCGACGGCCAACAAAGCGGATGAAGTTATCATCATCAGGCCGGGCACCGATGCCGCGCTCGCGCTCGGGGTCGCTCGCATCATCATGGACGAGCGGCGCTTCGACCAGTCATTCGTCAAGTCGTTCACCGACTTGCCGCTGCTGGTACGCATGGACAACCTCAAGCTCCTGCGAGCGAGCGATGTCATCCCCAACTATCAACTCGCCTCTCTGAGCAATTACACCCGTATCCTCCGTCCTGGCGAGACCGCTAACCCTACTATCGCCCAGGGCGCCCAGGAGATCCCGCAGGCCATGCGCCAACAGTGGGGCGATTTCGTAGTCTGGGACTCGCGCTCCGGCGGGCCGAAAGCGATCAATCGGGACCAAGTGGGGGACCACTTCACCCGGACTGGGTTGGACCCGGCCCTGGAAGGCAGCTTCACCCTCACGACCGTAGACGGCAAACAAGTGGAGGTGCGACCCCAGTTCGCTCTGTTGCGAGAGTACCTTCAGGAGTTCGACACAAAGAACGTCTCGGAGATGACCTGGGTCCCCGAGGAGGGGATCCGCGCCCTGGCCCAACAGATCGCCGACAACCCCGCCTCCACCCTGCTCACGACGGGCATCGGGCCAAACCACTTCTTCAACGCCGACCTCAAGGACCGCGCCATCTTTCTGGTGGCGGCCCTCACCCGCAACATCGGCTACCTGGGCGGCACGCCCGGGGCCTACGCCGGCAACTATCGCATCTCCATCTTCAATGGCCTACCGCAATACATCGCGGAGGACCCCTTCAACCTGACGCTGGACGCCGATCAGCCGGCCAAGACCCGGGTCTACGTCAAAGCGGAATCGGCTCACTTCTACAACTATGGCGACCGGCCGCTCCGCGCGGGAGAGAAGCTGCTCACGGGTCAGACGCATATGCCGACGCCGACCAAGTTCCTTTGGTTCAGCAACTCCAACTCCCTGCTGGGTAACGCCAAGGGCGCCTACGACGTCATCCACAATACACTTCCGAAGATCGAGACCGTCGTCGTCAACGACTGGTGGTGGACCATGTCTTGCGAGTACGCCGACGTGGTGTTTGGGGTTGACTCGTGGGCCGAGTTCAAGCACCCGGACATGGCTGGGTCGGTGACCAACCCCTTCGTCACGGTGTTCCCCAGGACACCACTTCCTCGCATCTTCGATACGGTCCCCGATATCGAGACCATGGCGGGGGTTGGCAAGGCCCTGGCCCAACAGACCGGGGACCAGCGCTTCCGCGATGTCTGGCATTTCGTCGAGCAGGGGCGCGTGGACGTCTACCTTCAGCGGATCACCGACGCCTCGAATAGCCTTCGCGGCTATCAGTTCCTGGAGCTGGAGGAGAAGGCGAAGAAAGGGACCCCCGCCCTCGTCAACTTCCGCACGTATCCGAAGGTCAACGGCTGGGAGCAGACCCAGGAAAGCAAGCCCTGGTACACCAAGACGGGGCGCCTCGAGTTCTACCGGGATGAAGACGAGTTCATCGAGTATGGCGAGAACCTGCTGGTCTACCGAGAGCCGGTGGACGCTACCTTCTACGAGCCCAACGTCATCGTGGGCCGTCCTCATCCTGCCCTTCGGCCCGTGGGGCCGGAGGGCTATGGCTTGCGTCGAGACGACCTGAGCACCGATGTGCGGCAGGTCCGGAATGTCCTCAAGAGCTGGGCGGAGTTGAAGACC
>DATDQG010000082.1:0-2746 GCA_035292365.1 Dehalococcoidia bacterium | reverse complement strand
CTCGCGGAGGTCAGGCCTCCTGTGCGCGGCGGGCGTTCCGCTGCCTGGTGGCTGGCGAGTTGGTGTTGGCTCTCGTCGTGCTGGTTGCGAGCGCTATACTGGCGGGGCTGCCGCCGGCGAGCACGCTGCCGCCGACGAGCGCGCCCTTCACCGCGACGGCCCACACGTTCAGCTATGCGATCGAGCTTGGCATCATGCCGAACCAGGTCGGCGAGAACACGGTCGATGCGCGCGTCACCGACCATCTAGGCGTGCCGTCGGAAGTCGAAGCAGCCCGTCTCCGCCTTGCCGCGCTCGAGTTGGAGGCCGGCGTCCGTGACGTTCCCTTGGAGCAGCGGGCACTGGGCCGATTCGCGGCGCCGAAGGCGGCGCTCAACGTGCCAGGAAGATGGGAGGCGGTGGTCACGGTACGCCAAGGGGGACGAGAGGAGGAGGCACGCTTCGAGTTCACTGTCGGGCGAGCGCCTGCGTTGCCCACGTTCTCGCCGGCTCGCATAGGGGCGGGACTGCTCACCATCGAGAACGCGCGGACCGCAGCGACGGCGGCCATAGTGGCGCTCGGGCTGGTGGTGGCGGTGCAGATGGCGCGGGCCTACGGCCTGCGCTCATCTGACGGCCTTATCCGCATCGGGGTCGTCCTGCTAGCGCTCGCGATGGGCCTTCTGTTCGTCTTTGGGAGGGGCGACAGCCGGACCAACCAGAACGTAGCGTTTGCTGCCAATCCCTTCCCCGCAACTCGGGAGTCGCTCGCCATCGGTGAGGGGGTCTACCGCGCGGAATGCCAGTCGTGCCATGGCGTTGCAGGCAGGGGCGACGGCCCGGACGGCCTGCTTCTGCGGCCGCAGCCTGCCGATCTTCGCGTCCACATGGCGGCGGGCCACACCGACGCACAGCTCTTCAGCTGGCTGAGCAACGGGGTGGAGGGGACAGCCATGCCCGCCTATAGAGAGAGGCTCTCTGTAGAGGAGCGATGGCTGGTGCTCAACTTCATCAGGACGTTTGCGCTGCCGGAGCGCTGAGGGAGCACGCTGGCCCGTGCGCGCAGGCTGCGTCTGCTTCTCGCGCTTGGGACGGCGACCTCGCTACTTCTGGCGACGCCGGTCTGCCAAGCCAGCCAGCGCCATCGGCTGGCTCGCGCGCTGATGAGCGAGGACGCGCGTGGCGAGGAGAGGAGGGGGGTGGCGTGCGTGAAGGCGTGGGTCCTCGTCTCCTTCTCCCCTCTCCTTGGCTGATTGGCCCGACTCCGAGCGGTTCAAAACTGAAGTGGATCGTCTTTCGGGCCGGTGATGACGTAGGGGCAGGTCTCAGATCGGCCCCTACCACCCGAAGACGCACGCGACGCTAGGCGGCCAGCGGCGGGCGTCGAGTGTGCCAGTCGGTTGCCTGCTGGTAGGCGTGACCGATGCGGAGGACCATCTTTTCGTTGAACCTGCGAGCCACAATCATCATGCCGATGGGGAAGCCATTGCTGCCAAAGCCGGCGGGCACGGTCAGGGCAGGCTGGCCGGACCGGTTGATGGGGCTGGTGAACTGGCCGATGCCGGTGGTGCTTGCTGGGTCGATGACCGAAGGGAAGATGGGCACGGTCGGCAAAACATACGCGTCGTAGCTCGCGAGGCCGTCTTCGAGGAGTGTTCGCGTCTCCGCGATGTTGCGCAGCGACCGCATGTAATCCACGGCCGTTGCCTGGAGCGCAGTTGTTCTGGACGCCAGAATGCCAGGACTGAATTTCTCAGGTCGGACCTTAAGCAGGTCCTGGAGGTGATAGGCTTGTTCGATGTTGAAAATGGAGCCCGCTAGAGCCTGCTCGATCCCGGGTATAGTGACCTCGCTGACGCTTGCTCCTAGGTCTTTCAGCACGTCGATGGCTTTGCGCACCGTGGCAGCGATCTCCGGCTGCAGCTGGGCGTATCCCCAAAACGTGGCGGCCATGGGCATCGCCAGCTTCAGTCCACGCACGCCTTTTGCCAGGTCGGCGGTATAGTCCTCCGTGGGCTCTGCCGCGGAGATGGGGTCCTTGGGGTCGAAGCCGGCGATGACGTTCATCATCAAGGCGGCGTCCTCGACGGAGCGCGCCATGGGACCAAGGTGGTCCAGGGTCCACGAGAGGTAGATGCAGTTGAAGGTGCTGACCCGACCGTGGGTCGGTTTCAGACCGGTGACGCCGCACATGGCCGAAGGCACTCGAATGGAGCCGCCCGTGTCACTTCCGACGCCGGCCAAAGCCATGCCGGACGCGATGGCGACGCCGTTGCCGCCGCTGGAGCCACCCGTTATGTGGTTGAGGCCCGGGCTCCAGGGGTTGCGCGTGGTGCCGTAGAAGGGGTTCACGTTGCTGAAACCGGCGGCCAACTCGTGAAGGTTGGTCTTGCCGAGGAGCACTGCGCCGGCCGCCTTGAGTTTAGCCCAGGCCGTCGCGTCCTCGCTGGGGACCCAGTCCTCGAGGGCTCCCGTGCCTGCTGTGGTCAAGATCCCTTTGGTCCCGATCAAGTCCTTCAGGACGATAGGTATCCCGTGCCAGACGCCTCGGTAGTTGCCTCGGGCGATCTCCGCGTCGGCGACGCGGGCCTGGGATAGCGCGAGGTCGCGGGTGATCGTGATGAAGGCGAACGTGGGCTTTGCATACCGGTCGATGCGATCAAGACAAGCTTGGGTCAGCTCCAGGGAGGTGAGCTGCTTCGTACGGATGAGCTCGGCGGCCTGGGCTACCGTCTGATAGGCGAGGTCCACGGCGGCTTGGGGGCGC
>DATDQG010000081.1:0-5221 GCA_035292365.1 Dehalococcoidia bacterium | reverse complement strand
CTCTCCCTCGTGGCGCTCCCCCGTTATGTCGTCCGCGGTGGCGCCTTCAATCGCTTCCTGGTGGTCTGGGCCGTGGGCGCCGTTGCCCTCTACTCCTATGCCGGCGAGAAGATGCCGTGGCTCTCGCTGCACGTCACGCTTCCGCTTATCCTGCTTTCCGCACGCTTGCTGGGCGAGTTCCTACCGTGGCTGGCACGGGAATCTTCACGTTCCATCGAGGTCGTCCTGCGTGCGGCCGGCATGGCGGCGGTGCCCATCCTGGCGCTCCTCGTTCTGCTGACAGCGCGCGCCGCCTACATCGCCGCCTACGTCTCAAGTGATCAGCCGGTCGAGCTGCTAGTCTACACGCAGACCTCGCGCCAGGTCCCCCAGCTGGCCCATCGTATCGCTGAGTGGGCCCAACGGTCAGGTCTTGGCCCGGTCATGCCCATCACCGTGGATGGCTCGAGCGGCTTCACCTGGCCCTGGGCGTGGTATCTGCGGCGCTACACGCAGGTCGGCTACCCTTCCAGCCTCACAGCCGAGACACTCCCTGCGGAAAAACCGCCCGTCGTGCTCGTCCACCTGAACGACGCGCCTGCCATCGAGCCGCTGCTCCAGGGATACACGGGGGAGCGCTATCCGCTGCGCCAATGGTTCCCCGAGGGATACCGCGACATGACGCCCGCGCGCCTATGGCGCGACCTGAGCGACCAGGACACACGCTCGCTCTGGTGGCGCTACTTCCTACACCGGCAGCTTGCTGAGCCGCTGGGCTCCGAGGACGGCGTCGCTTACTTCAAAGCGCTGCCGCAATAAGACACCGGAATTATTCTCCAACCGACTATGTTTTGCTATACTGGATCAACGAGAGTTCAGCGGCTGCCTCGCCATGCATGTCTAGCAGCAGGCAGGCAAATCGCTCGGAGGCGATAGTGAGTTTTCCCTGGATGCGAAACGGCTTCATCTACCTGCTAATACTGGTCGCAATCGGCGCCATCTTTTGGACGCTCCAGTCGACAGGCCCCGGCTACAAAGAGACCGATCTGAGCACGGTCCTTTCGCTGGCGCGCTCTGAGCAGCTGTCTGAGATCGAGGTGCAGAACGACGGCGATACGCTCATCGTTACCACACGGACCGGCGAGCGCCTCCGCACGACCAAGGAGCGCACGGCCACCATTTTCGACCTGCTGACGCAGGCCGGCGTTAAGGTCGGTGAGGGCAACCTCAAGATCACGGTCAAGCAAGCGGGCCAGTTCGGCGTGCTCTTCAGCATTCTGCTGCAGGTACTGCCGATGCTCTTCCTCGTGGGCCTGTTCCTGTTCATCATGCGTCAGGCCCAGGGCACCAATAATCAAGCCCTCTCGTTCGGCAAGAGCCGTGCCCGCGTCTTCACCGGCAACAGGCCCACCGTCACCTTCAACGATGTCGCCGGCTATCTGGAGGTCAAGCAGGAGTTGCAGGAGGTCGTCGAGTTCCTCAAGAGCCCGGAGCGGTTCGCCGCGCTGGGCGCGCGTATTCCTCGCGGCCTGCTGCTGTTCGGGCCCCCGGGCACCGGCAAGACCTTCCTCTCGCGCGCCGTCGCAGGCGAAGCCGGCGTGCCCTTCTTCTCGATCAGCGGCTCCGAGTTCGTCGAGATGTTCGTGGGCGTCGGCGCTGCCCGCGTGCGCGACCTCTTCGAGCAAGCCAAGCGCAACGCTCCCTGCATCGTCTTCGTGGATGAGATCGACGCCGTCGGTCGGCAGCGTGGCACCGGCCTTGGCGGCAGCCACGACGAGCGCGAGCAGACGCTGAACCAGATCCTCGTGGAGATGGACGGCTTCGACACCAACACCAACGTCATCGTCATCGCGGCAACGAACAGGCCGGATATTCTCGACCCCGCCCTCATGCGTCCGGGCCGCTTCGATCGCCACGTCGTGCTCGACCGGCCCGACGTGGCCAGCCGCAAGGCGATCCTGGAGATCCATGCCAAGGGCAAGCCTCTCGACAGCGGCGTCGACCTCGGTGTCATCGCCCGTCAGACGCCCGGCTTCACCGGTGCGGACCTAGCGAACCTCGTCAACGAGTCGGCCATCCTGGCGGCGCGTTACGGCAAGCGGCTCATCACCAACTTCGAGCTGGGCGAGGCGGTCGACCGCGTCATCGCCGGCCCGGAGCGCAAGTCTCGCATCATCAGCCCGCGCGAAAAGGAGATGATCGCCTATCACGAGGCCGGCCACGCTCTGGTGGGCCGCATGCTCAAGGATGCTGACCAGCTCCACAAGATCTCCATCGTCTCTCGCGGCGCCTTGGGCGGCTACACGCGCTTCCTCCCCGAGGACGACCGCAGCCTGGTCACGCGCTCGCAGTTCAAGGCCATGCTCGCGGTGGCCCTCGGCGGCCACGTTGCCGAGGAGGTCGTCTTCAACGAGATGACCACTGGCCCCTCAAACGACATAGAGAACCTGACCAACATCGCCCGCCAGATGGTGATGCGCTACGGGATGAGCGAGCGGCTCGGCCCGCGCACCTTCGGCCGCAAGGAGGAGCTGGTTTTCCTTGGCCGGGAGATCTCGGAGCAGCGCAACTACAGCGAGAAAGTTGCCGAGGAGATCGACGAAGAGGTGCGACGGGTTATCGCTGAGGCGTACGACGTGGCGAAGCAGATCATCACCACGCGCCGTCCGACCCTCGACCGCGTCGCCGCAAAGCTCATCGAGGTCGAGACGCTGGAAGGCGACGAGCTGATCAAGGCCTTCGAGGAGCCCGGCGAGGCGGGGGCCCTAGAGCCGGAGGCCGCCGCCCAGGAAGTCGTCTCCGCGTAGGCCCGCCCGAGGCCCAGATAGCGAGAGGGTCAGGCTAGCAGCCTGACTCTCTTCCTTTCATCTCCACGGTCCGGCAGATCCCCTGCTAAGCGGCGGGTCCCTGCCGGCGCCGAACCGCTTGGTCGATCATCAAACGAAGATAGCGGTCCGAGAAGGCCTCGTTGGCCCTCTCCTGGCCGAGGCGGAAGTACGAGGCCGCCACCGTCCCTTCCTTCAGCTCCAGGCGCACGGTCTGTGCTCTGCGCTCGTCCAACTGCCTTCCGACGACGCGCAGCCGCTGCTCGTGGTCCGTCGGCCCGCTCGACGGGCCGCCACCCCGACGGGCCCGCGCCTTGGCGACGAGCGCCGCCACCTCATCGGGCGAGAAATGGAGGTACGGGCTCACCGGCGCTTCGACTGCTCCCTCGCGCACGACCAGCTCGTGGTCGCTCTCCTCAATGACCGGCGAGACAAGGCCCAGCTCGTCGGCCAGATGGCCGATGGTCCGCAGGCACTCTTCGAGGTTGTACGGCCAACGCATGTGGGCCTCAGGGGGAGCATAACCGACAGCCGTGTCGCGTGAGAGCCTACACGAACGGAGCGGGCCGAGCAACCTGTACGGCGACTGCGTTGCGTCGTCGCACGGGTCCGGCCCTGTGGAAGGGGCTCGTCGGCGTCGTTCGGTGAGCGGCGGTCCGCGTGTCGGTATGCGTTGCTGGCGCGGCTAAAACGGCGCGAACAAGCGGGTTGCAGGGACTCCCAGCGCTCCGGCAAGCGCAACAAGCGTGCCGTATCGCGGCGAGTACTGGCCTTTTTCGATTCTGGCCAGCGCGGCTCGGCCGATGCCGGCCTTGGCCGCGAGCGCTTCCTGGCTCAGGTCGGCGGCTTCCCGGAGTTCGCGGATGCGGCGCCCGAGGTACTGTCTCCCTGCAGCGGCGGCAGTCTCTACTCGGGGACGGTAGGACGCGTCACAGTAATGGCGCGCGAAGTCCCATCCCACGTCAACCGTTTCGCCTCTTGCATTTGTCAAACGGATCTCGTAGGCATTGGGCAGTTCGATTTCCTGTAATCCTACCAGAGCACCGACCTCCGGTATGGCCTCAAATGGGATCACTCCTGCGCACCCATCAACGAAGACGACCTCAATTCCATCTTCGCGTGGCTGCGCACGGGCCATCATCCGATCAGCATGCGCGATCATGACAGTGCTTGATGCGGAGTCGTTACAAGCCCAAAACTATACGAAGTTGACGTTCGGTCGCAGCGAGATCAGCAGGACTTAGACGGCCAATTATTCTCCTGACTTCGGAAACCTCCACAGTGACGAGTCTTCCGGCCTTCACCTTCGAAGGAGTATCTAGATGGCCTACTTGCCAATCGGATAGGACGTGGTCCCCGCGCATTTGGGGGCCTGCCAACCGCGACGTGATCTGAGCTAAGATGACGTCGCGGGACTGGTGATTGGTGGCGTCGTCGCTAACCACCAGAGCTGGACGAGGCTTACTACCACTCCCATCGCTGAAGGGGTACAGCACGACAACGATATCGCCCTTACTGTAGGTCGGCATCCTCTAGCAGGTGATCGAAGATGCTGTCTTCGGCACTCTCCCAGTCCTCTGCAAAAGCGCCGTTTGCCAGAGAGGAGAAGGCGCGATCCTCAAGCTTGGCCGCGGCATCTGTGTCAAGAAGGATGGTCACGCGGGCCCAGACATCCCCGCTGCCAGTCCGGGAAGTAGCTCTCGCGTCAACTGCCTCCCTTATCCCCTCAGTCTCGGTGATGGTGACGCGTTCAGCAAGCATGCTAGCTTTCCCTTGGAGGAGGCCCGACGGTCAAAGGAATCGAAGCCTTCTCTTCCTCGTTGATCAAGATGGCAAGCGAGTAATCGCCCTGCTTTTCAAATGTAGTATCTACCATCCGAATGACCGTCTCCATGTAGACTCTGCTACCAGCTCTGTTTGCAGGCGGCACCGTGAACTCGCCTTCAACCCGAGTATGTTGTGGATTTCCGTCCGCATCTAACAGGAGGACCTTGAACTTCTTCAATGTGCCAACCTCTGCTACGCTCGCCTCCATCCTTAGGACGAGCTGCATTTCGGGATGGCGCACTGGATACGTCACTGCAAACAAGTTACTGAAGGCCCCTAGAATGTTTAGCTTGCCTTCTTCTGACCGGTTTGCAGCGTCCGCCACCAATGCCAGCGAAACTTCCATCAGACAGCATCATCCTGCCCTCGACTGCTCGGTGTCAAGGGATTCGGTTCTGCTTCGGGCTTCTTCTGATCCTTAATCTTACCCATTCCCTCAGGTCTCCGGCACCCACACCTGAGGCACGTTCTCGGAGCTCGCACTGAAGCCCCTGGGCACTTTACGATCGTCATCACGCCAAATACGTATCACACACTGGTGGGAACGTTGCGGCGAGCGGTCGGGGCGTGGACACCCTCTTGCTGGAAGC
>DATDQG010000080.1:0-3745 GCA_035292365.1 Dehalococcoidia bacterium | reverse complement strand
CCGAGGACCGGGCGCCACTGTGCCCCGCCTGCGGCTGGCCGACGGCGAGGATCGTGGGGCGGCGCAGCGTGGTCGTGGCCGAGCGTTGGGCGCAGTGGGCGCGCTCCTCCCAACAGTTCCTCTCACTGCGACGCTCACGTAGCATCATGTCTGGAGCGTCCTCCGTCCCGCTGCTATGCTGACGGACATGGAATCGGTTCCAGGCGGGACGCCAAGGTCCCGGAAGGGCGGTCGCCCAACCATTCGTGACGTGGCGCGAGAAGCGGGTGTTGGGATAGGAACCGTCTCCCGCGTACTCAACGACGATCGCCGTGTCAGCCCGGGCACTCGCCACCGAGTGATGGCCGTCATACGGCGCCTACGGTTCCGGCCGAGCACAGCCGCGAGAGGCCTGGTCAAGGGCAGGACACAGACGCTTGGCGTGCTGGTGCCCTTCTTCACCAAGCACTATTTCCTGGAAATTCTGCGCGGTATCGAACAGGCGCTCGCCGGCACCGACTATTCCCTGATCATCTACAGCGTGGAGCGTCCGGAGCAGGCATCCGCTCATCTAAGCTTCCTCTCGCGCGTACATCGCGTGGATGGGCTTATCGTCATTGCCTTGAGCGGTCGGGCGGTCGCGACGGGCTGCCGAAGACTCGCGAGGCGATGTCCCGTCGTCGCGATCGATGCCAATCTGGGAGGAGCCATGAATCTATTGCCAGACCACGAGTTGGGGATGTATCTCGCGGTGAAGCATCTGATTGGCCTGGGTCATGAGCGCATCGCGCTCGTAGACCGACCTGAGGACCCGGTGTTCGGGACGATAACCGAGGCGCGCAGACAGGGATACCGACGAGCGTTTCGCGAAGCGGGCCTGTCCTTGCGAAGCCCGCGCGTGGTCATCGCTGATTACAGCCAGGAAGGCGGCTACGAGGCTGTCGGGCGGCTGCTCACGGCTCGCCGGCCTCCCACGGCTGTTGCCTGCGCCAGTGACCTTCAGGCCGTGGGGGCGCTTCGGGCTGTGGAGGAGGCGGGCCTTCGGGTAGGCGCCGACATAGCCGTGACGGGCTACCATGATGTTGAGCTCGCGCGGTACGTAGGGCTCACCACGGTGCACCTACCAGCGTTCGAAATGGGCGAAGTATCGGCCGGCCTCCTGCTGAGCATCCTGACTGGCCGGCAGGCGGCAGAACAGCCAACCCTCCCCCCTCCATATCTCGTAGTTCGCGCCTCATGCGGCCGCCACCGCGCTCAAGCCCGCTAACCTCCTCACAATGCCCCAGGTACGCTCCCGTCAGCCTTGACAGGCCCGCCGAAATGGCCTATAGTGGCTGTCGTGGAAACGGTTCCATAGGCCGAACCTCTGAGAAGAGGACGGGGGACCCAAATCGTTGGGGTGCATCCCGGGAAACCGGGAGCGGCAGCTCTTTCAGCCGTAACCCGTCAGCTAACCCCGTAGGCCGCTGAAAGAGGTCATAAGGTAGCGCCGCGCCGACCGCGGGCCCATGGCCTCCGGTCGGTTTTTTGTTGGGGTGAGCGTGAAGGGAAAGGAGGCCACGAATGGAGACCCACCGGAACGGAGGAGGGAGCAATCGTCGGGGCACTCGATTCGACCAAAGCCGGCTGCTGCTGGCCAGCAACCGGGGACCCATCGAGCACTGTGTGGACGCCACTGGTCACCTCACAGGACGTGGCTGCGCTGGCGGCGTGGCTACCGCCCTGGGGTGCGCCTCCGACGGTATGCCTGTCACCTGGATCGCCGGCGCTACGAGCGAGGCGGACCGCCTGCTAGCGGCCGAGGGCCCCGTGGGGCTGGGCGATGGCAAGCTTCTTCGCCTAGTGGCGCCACCTGCTGAGGCTTACGACCTCTCCTACGGGACGTTTTGCAATCGCATCTTGTGGTTCCTCCAGCACGGTCTCTGGCCACGCCTGGATCGAGCAACGCTTGAGCGAGACATCATCCATGCCTGGGAGTACGGCTATCTGCCTGTCAACCAGGCGTTTGCCGAGGCGGTCGTTGACGAACTTCGTCGCAGAGATGACCCAGGCCGAGTGATGCTCCACGACTACCACCTGTACGCGGCGCCCATCCTCATTCGCAATCTGTGTCCCCGGGCGACGCTCCAGCACTTCATCCACATCCCATGGCCGGCGCCGGATGCCTGGAAGAACCTGCCGGAGCCCATTGTGACGTCCATCTGCGGGAGCCTGCTGGCTAACGACAGCGTCGTGTTCCAGACGGAGATGTCAGCCCACAACTTCCTCCATACCTGCCGGGCGTTCATCTCGGACGCGGAGGTTTATTTCACTGCCGGATTGGTTGCCCAGCGCGGACGGCGCACCCATGTGTGGGCCAACCCCATCTCTGTGGACGTCTCGGACCTTCAGAGCCGGCTGGCGTCACCAGAGAGTCGTGCCTACCGCGAGAAACTGGGCAGCGCGCTCAGCGAGCGCACCATCGTGCGCGTGGACCGGCTCGACCCGAGCAAGAACGTCTACGGAGGCTTCCAGGCCTTCAATCTCCTGCTCCAGAAGTATCCGGAATGGCGCGGCCGGGTGAGCTTCCTGGCCTGCCTTGTGCCGTCGCGCACGGGCGTGCCGGAGTATCGCGCATACGGCGAAGAGGTCTTCGGCTTGGTGGACGCGATCAACAACCACTATGGGACCAGAACGTGGCAGCCGATCACGGTGCTCTACGAGCACAACCGGCCGCAGGCGCTGGTCGCCCTCAGCCTCTACGACGTGTTGCTGGTCAACTCGCTCTCGGACGGCATGAATCTGGTCTCCAAGGAGGGTCCGGTCGTGAACCAGCGAGACGGCGTCTTGGTGCTCTCGACAGCAGCCGGTTCGTACGACGCGCTGCGCGACGCAGCGCTGGCCGTTCTGCCCGATGACATCGAGGGCACGGCCGACGCCCTTGCCCAGGCCCTGTCCCTGCCGCCGGCGGAGCGCCGACATAGAGCGCGGCAGTTGCGCCAGGCCGTGTTCGGGCACCAGCTAGGCGACTGGCTGCGGCTCCTGCTCCAGGATCTGGCTGACATCGAGGCTTGTCAGGCCCGCGAGCCGGTCATGGCCGGGGTCCGTTGACCGCAGTGTCAGCACGGAGCCACTTGCTTCCGGTCAGAATGAGAATGGAGGCAGGAAATGAGGAGCAGAGTTATTGGCCCATTCAGGGCGTGCCCTCGTTGCCACGGCCAGGTGTTCCGTGAGTATGACCTGCGCGGCGGCTGGGACCGCGTGTGCTTGCAGTGCGGTTACCGGCGCGGACTCGTAGTCGCAACTGCGAGTGAGATCTCCGTCGCACAATGGGCCCAGGAACAAGAGGCCCGTAACCCACCGAAAGGAGGCGCCTGGAATGGTCATTAGATTCACGCGAGGCCGCGTTACCTCGCATCGAGAAAGGAGGTAGTTCCATGGTAGAGGAGAAGGGCATCGTTGGTTCGGTGAAGGACGGTATCGTGGCTACGGTGCGCGGCGTAGGCGACATCAAGGACACCGTAGTGGACACCGTCAGCGGCAGCCTCGTTAACGCCATCAAGAGAACGGGAGGAGTGGGAACGGCTCTCACCTCGGCCATCTCGGACGTGGTCCGGGGGGCCATTCAGGGCTCTGCCGAGGTCGGTGGCGATATAGGCAGCGCGGCCAAGGTCGCTGTCATCGGCGTGCTCCGCGGCACCAAGGAGGTGGGCGCGGAAGCCATCGACACCGTCGGTACTACGGCAGGCGCCGTTGTGAAGAGCGCCGCTGAGGTGGGCGGCGACGT
>DATDQG010000079.1:0-5719 GCA_035292365.1 Dehalococcoidia bacterium | reverse complement strand
AGCAGGCCGCCGCCGAGCTGCAGTCCCAGGGCAGCCCCGTGCTCGCCTTCCCGGTCGACGTGACGGTCCCAGAGCAAGCCGAGACCCTCACGATGGCTGTGTTGGAGGCTTACGATAGCCTCGATATCCTCGTCAACAATGTCGGCGGCAGCCGTGGCTCCACGCCGGAGCAGACCAGCGAGGCACAGTGGCAGGAGGCCTTCGAGCTGAACCTCTTCGCCGCCGTGCGGCTAGCGCGTCTCGCCCTCCCTGCCATGCGTCGCCAGGGCTGGGGACGCATCGTCAACATCTCCTCCATCTACGGCCGTGAGACCGGCGGCGGTATGACCTACAACGCCTCCAAGGCCGCGCTCATCTCCTTCACCAAGACGCTCGCTCGCGAGTTGGCGCCGGAAGGCATCACGGTCAACAGCGTGGCGCCCGGCTCGCTCCTCTTCCCCGGCGGCAGTTGGGACCGCCGCGCCAACAGCGAGTCGGCGCGGCGTGGCATCACGCGTGATGCCTGGATCGCCGAGTTCGTGGGGGCCAATATCCCGGCCGGACGCTTTGGCAGGCCCGAGGAGGTCGCCGCGGTCGTTGCCTTCCTCGCCTCGCAGCAGGCGAGCTGGGTGACCGGCGCCATTATCAATGTAGACGGCGGGCAGAGCCGCAGCGGGATCTAGCGCTCCTTCGCCGCTCGCGCCTTTCTCACCGCAAGGCCTTCGCCAATGAGCATCCGCGCAAGCTCCGCCGGCTTCAGGCCATTGCTCGCGCTCTCCTCCTCTAGGTCAGCGATCGCCTCGGGCTCGAGATAGACAATGATAGTCCCTTCCCTCGGCCGGACTACCACGTCCCGCACCTCTTCCCACCGGTAGTCCATGCTGTCGTGGGTGTCCCAGAACTCGGCCTCCTCCTGAACGGACGAGAAGACTGGCATCGGCAGCTTCCTTCGACCCTTTGGCTGCGTCATCCTTGTCATTTCCTCCTGAGGACACGCAAGTAGTAGCGACGCTCTCGGATTGTCATGTCACGCGCTGTGACCACGTAGAAACGACCCAACCCTCTTGGAGAGATGTAGATCGCAAGATGTCGGCGCCCAGTGTGCGCGCCAGCGCCTGATAGCCCTCATCTCCCGCCTCGCCGCGTCTTGCTCTCCTAACAAGCGACGCTGATCCACCAAAACACGCGCTCTCGACCTTTTCGCGCGTCACTCTGTGTCGTTGCCAAATGTGTCCGCGATTCCACGTGTCCCAGATCAACTCCTCGACAAGAAACGCCATCTCGCCTCGATATGAAGTGTGGCACACGGGGGGCCTAGAGGCAACCCGGACGGCGGCCAGAGCCGCAGCGGGATCTAGGCGCGAATTGGCGAGATTGTTGATTGTCAACATTGTGCGTTAATGCACTATGTTGACAATCGCACTTGACAGCGCTACATAGCTCCTTAAGAACGGCGATCCAAATAGAAAAGGAGGAGCCATGCCCAAGCGGACCTATCTGCAGGAGAACTACGAGTATTCGCAGCGGCGCTGGAGCGAGTGGATGTACTCGGTGCTCTCCCGTCGCTTCGTGATCAAGGCGGGGACGCTGGCCGCCTTGGGCGGTGCCGCCGCGCTGCCCCAGCTTATGGCCGCCTGCGCCGGCGGCGGCGCCCAGCAGGAGACCAGCGTCGGCACAGAGTTGGCAACAGGTGCCTTCAAGTACTCCCGCTTCCCGCTGGTGGAGAGGTACAACTGGCGCCTCGTGCCGTGGGAGATGACCCCCTACTACGGCGGCGAGTACCGGGATTCCCTCATCGCCCAACTCGCCACCACCTGGGACATGCTCCGCAACAGCCCGACGAGCAAAGGCGGACGCTTCTGGCAGACCCTCTATCGCCTCCACTACGGCCCCGGGCAAGCGACGGCCGGCTGGCCCGTGCCGCCCATGGACTACGAGGATACCGACGGGCCGGTGCGCATCGAACCGAACGCCGCGGCCGCAATGCCGACCCATGCGCCTGATTTCTCGTGGTACGAGGTCAAGCTGAAGCCCGACCTCTACTTCCACTACAACACGGGCGCCGAGACGACCCCCGAAGTGAAGGCGATGATCGAGAAGGTGGGCGGGCGCAACGTCACGGCCGACGACGTCAAGTACGTCTACGACACCTTCAAGGACCCAAAGCAGAGCCTGTTCGCGGACAACCTGGAGTACCTGGACCGAGTCGAGGTGGTAGACAAGTACACGCTGCGCTTCCACATGGCGCGGCCGGTGATGTTCTTCGACCAGGTGATGGCCTCCTCCTTCTACTACATCTTCCCGCCGGAACATCATCAAGGCCCGAAGACGGCGTGGGACGGCTGGGCCATCGGCACCGGCCCCTTTATGCTCCAGTCCTACCGGTACCAGGGCGACGCGGCCGCCGTCCGGCACCCGAAGTACACGGAGGTCGACCGGGGCGGCTTCCGCCTGCCCTACGCCGACAAGCTGACGGGCTCGTACATAGTTGATACGGTGGTGGGCAAGTCCGCGATCCGCACCGGCCAGATAGACTCGTGGTTCACGTCTGGCCTAGAGGCCCTACAGGATATCCTCAACACGAACCCCGAGCTCGTCGTCGGGATTATCCCCCAGGACCCCAACGTCCACACCCTGTACGCCATCAACTGGAAGAACCCGGTGTGGGGGAAGAGCGAGGCGGGCTTGAAGATGCGGCGCGCCCTCTCCATGTCCATCGACCGCCGCGGCCTCAACGAGCTCATCCTCGGCGGCGCCGGCGTGCCCTCCTACGCCACCCCGTACGACTTCATGGGGATGAAGGCGCCGGCCTTCTGGGACGAGCTCGGGCCCTACTACGAGTACAACCCCGCGGAGGCCAAGCGGCTGATGGCGGAGGCTGGGTACCCCAACGGCTACGACATCGAGCTGGTCCGGGTCCTTGGGCCCAGTTTCTTCGTCGCGTCCACCGAGGAAGCGATGCAGCAGCAGCTGGCAGCCTCGGGCTTCCGCCTCACCTTCAACGAGAAGGAGCTCACGGTCGTCAACAACCTGCGCATCAAGAAGGAGTTCAAGGACATCATCTCCGGCAGCCAGGACTCCGGCTACGACATGGAGATGAACATCTACCGGCTCTGGGCGGGCCCCAACGCGGCCCGCAACTACGGCTCGGTCGAGGACGACATCCTCGCCGACCTCGCGGTGAAGCAGCGCTACGAGCTGGACTACGAGCGCCGCCGCGACATCGCCCGCCAGGTGCACCAGCGCTTCTTGGACATCATTCCGCAGCTCAACGTCCTCTCGCCCCACCACTGGAACGCCTGGCAACCCTGGTTCCACAACACCTCGGACAACATCCATTCATGGATGTGCTGCTGGGGCTCGCAGCAGGTGCGGCAGGTCTTCCTGGACGACAGGGCACCAAGCGGCCGCGGCGGCAAGCGCGGCAAAGAGGGCACCTGGGGCGTACCCTACGACCGCCAGGGCCGCAAGGTGTAGCCCAACAGCACGAGGGCGAAGAGGGGCAGGTCTCAGGAGCCTGTCTCAAAACAGGATAAGGCAAAAAGAAGGCGGGAAGGCTCCCGCCTTCTTTTGTTGTTCTGGCATACAGGTCTCTTGGATCATGAAGCGGAAGCTGAGAGGGCGTTATGCTACGGCCGCTTCGAAGTACCGCGAACCGAGCCACGCGCGGTAGAGGGTTCGGAGGTTGAAGGCAGTGGCAATGAGGGCCGCTTCCGCTCGCACGGCACTGATGCCGCGAAGGAGGAACCGCCGCAGACCTAATTGTTCCTTGAAGATGCCGAAGACTGGCTCGACCAGTCCTTGCCGACGCCGGTAGAGGAGGCGTGCAGCGGCCGTGGCCATCCAGCGCCGGTGGTCACGCAGGACGGCATCGAAAGGGAGCACTTCCAGCGTGCGTCCGTGGCGGTCCCGCGTACAGGCCCTGAAAGCGGGACAGGCCCGACAGACCCGACCAGGGGCACGATACTGGCGGACAGGCGGACCCTTGCGGTGCTGTTTGTAGCCGCGGAAGATGAGCGTCTGGCCTTGCGGGCAATGGAAGGTGTCGGCAGCCTCGTCGTAGTCGAAGCGGTCCTTATGGTATGGGTGGTCTTCCCCGTGAGGGCGGGGCTCCGGGATGACCACCTGCTGCCCTCGCTCAGCACAAGCGGCGAGGTTAGCGCCGGAGTGGTAGCCCGCATCAGCCAAGCTGAGCGCTGCCCGTTGTCCGCTTAATGCTTCCGCCTGCTCAAGCAACGGTATGAGCTGCGCCGTATCGGTGGTCTCAGGCACCACCGCCACGGCGGTGAGCAGGAGCCCCGGCTGCGGAGCGACGGTCGGGTCAAGGGGGCGCTACGACGACTTGGGTGTTGTAGCCAAGCAGCACTCCCTGGCGGGTATGCTGCAACCGGGCATCCGCATCCGTCAGGTTTACCTGCTTGCCTGCCTTGCTGTCCATGTCCTCCGCCAGGACCGCTTGGATGCGGTCGCGCAGCACGCAGGCACGGGCTAGCTCGGCGGGTAGGCGTGGCGGTACTTGATCCTCCCCCGCCTCGTTCTGGGCTTCGAGGTCCGCAATGGCCGCCTCTGTTCGCGCCAAGAGCCGCTCCAACCCAATCGCATCATAGGTCCGTCCCAGCGCTGCATTCGCTCCTACCCGCGTGCCGTCGATGGCCTGCACCGCCAAGTCCACCAGCCCAACGCGGACGGCTGTCCGCACGGTCCGGGCGAACAGGGCGCGCATCGTTTGGCGGTGGCCTTGATAGAAACGCCACAAGGTGTTGTGATCGGGGTGCTGCCAGCCGGTCAGCCAGAGGTAGGGCACCTGATCCCGACAGGCCATCTCCAGCTTGCGGCTCGACCGCACGCCCGTCATGAAGCCATAGAGCCACACGCTGAGCAGCGCTCGTGGATCGTAGGCGGGTGCGCCCAAAGGGTCCCCGCCCATCGCTACCGCCAACTCCGCCCACGCCGCTCGGTCCAGCGCATCCACAAAGGCGGCCACAAACCGGGCCGGATGGTCTTCCGGCACCAGATCGTCTAAGCTGGGCGGCAGCAGCCACGCTTGGTCGCGAGAGAAAGGACGAAGCGGCATCCGACCTCCCCTAAATGCAAAGATCGGGGCAAGTCTACCCCGATCTTTGCATTTATCGCGACTTCTGAGACAGGCTCCCCAGACCTGCCCCTCTCCATATGACCAACGCTTCTGCCGCGCCTACGCAGGGCATTGCCATTGCCGCCAGACCGGTGTTTCCTGAGAACGAAGTTGGATATACTGGTTACACAGAGCACTGCGAGGTGAGACCGTGCCCCATAAAGTAGGACCCAAGGGACAAATCGTCATCGATAAGCAGATCAGGGATCGCCTGGGCATTGAGACAGGCTGGCTCGCCCTTCAGCGACTCGTTGACGATCACGTAGAGGTCTACTTCGTCCCGCCCGAGCATCGGCGATCCCTGAAGGGAAGCTTGGCCCAGTACATCAAGAGACCCCTCGAGCCTGACGAAGACTGGCACAAGCTCGGAGAGAGCGCCTGGGGCATCGCCGCCCGCGACAAAGCCGATGTGAAGGAAAACGTCCCTTGAGTGGCTTGCTCGATACCAGTGTCATTGTTCGATACCTCACGGGAGAACCGCCTGGTGAACTGCCCCGAGTTTGATGGAGACTCGGATCATTGGGTCCCGGCACCGGCCGGGATGGGTACAGGATACCGAGATGCTTCGTACTCCGCCGGCGGGACATAGCCCAGGGCACCGAACAG
>DATDQG010000078.1:0-13194 GCA_035292365.1 Dehalococcoidia bacterium | reverse complement strand
GTGACGCCCAACAAGAACGCCAGCGCACCTAAGGCCAGGTAGCCCACGAGGCCCAGCAGGATCGCGCGTAGCCACCCGCCAAGGCCGCCACGCAGTGGGGCGGCCCAGCGAGTCACATGCCCGGGGAACAGAAGGTAGGCGACCATCGACAGGCCAAGCGCGGCCACCAGCCCAGCCACATGCGTGAGAGCGCCCCAGAGCCCAGGCACCTGCAACCCAAACGGGCGAAGCGCGACCCGTTCCAGGACCGTCCGGTCCACCGCCACGGTCGGACTTGCCGCCCCCGCCCCCTGCGCTGCTCCCATCTCCGCTGCCATCGTCGGCTGAGAGAACGCTGGTCCGCTCGGGAGACGCAGGCGCTCCCCTGGCCGGAAAGGCATCAGGGCGCGGGCGGGCACTTGCTGGCGCACCTGTCGCTCCACGATGACGTGAGGGCTGCCCCAGTCGGCCCAGCCGCGGCCCGCCAGTTGCGCTACGCCAAGGAACACGAGCGCGTCAACGGCGAACAGCGCCAGCAGCACGACTGCGCTCCGGTTCATGACGCGCCCTCCATGGCGCGAGCCATCTGCCGTCCTGCGATGGGAAACGCCAGCAGCCCCGCGATAGCGAGGAGAGCCAGCCCTAGCCCGGCCGCCAGCAATACCTCAAGCGTCATCGCGAGCCCCGCGCCGGATAGTTCCGGTGCCACGTTCCACAGCGCCAGAGGGTCGCTCCAAAGCGCGGTCGCGGTGTTCAGGAGGCCCTCTAACAACATGGTCGCCGGGGCGGCCAGCTCGCCGACGAACCACGCTAGCAGCAGGAGCATACCACCAGAGGCGGCCAACACGGGCGCCAGCAGCGACGGGCGCCTCGCCGGGGCCCTCTCAGGGAGCTGGGCCATCACCCGCGCGGCCAGGTCGGCAGGCGGCGTGACCATCTCGCGCTGCCGCCAGAGGACAGACAAGCCCTCGAAGCCTGCGGCTTCCGCCCGGCAGCCTGCGCACGCCTCAAGATGCGCCGCCAACGTCACCCCTTCAGCCGCCCCTAGACGGCGGTCGAGACGGAGCTGAAGGTAGCGCAGCGCCTCGTCGCACGAAAGCTCCGCTCTCATAGCCACTCCTTCAGCAGCTCTTTCAGGGCATTCCTCGCGCGGAACAGCCGCGTCCGCACGGTGTTCAGGGGCAGGCCCAGGGTCTGGGCGATCTCCTCGTAGCTCAACTCTGCCTCATGCCGAAGGAGGAATACCGTTCGCAGGCCGACAGGCAGCCGCCCGACAGCCTCCGCGACCGCGCGGAGTCGCTCTCGTTCCGCCACGGCGCCTTCCACTGAGAGCGTAGCCGGGGGGTCCAGCGGGCTCTCGTCCAGCGAGGCTTGCGGCCGACGCGAACGCAGCATGTCCAGGCAGACGTTTGTAGCAATGCGGTACATCCAAGGGCTAAACGACGCGTCCAGTCTAAAGCTGCTGAGCGCACGGTACGCCCGCAGGAACGCCTCCTGGGTCGCATCCTGTGCCTCTTCGGCGTTTCCGAGCATACGATAGGCGAGCCGGTAAAGTCGTCCCTGGTAGCGCCGGACCAACTCCGCGAAGGCGTCGGCGTCATGCAGCGTCTCCTGAACCCACGCCTCGTCTGTCCACTCCTGTCGGTCAGTGGGTTCGTTTATACTACGCGCGAATTCCAAAGAAAGTTCCACGAAGCCGCCGGCCATCACGGCGGCGCGTTCTGGAGCGCAGCCAGGCCGCGCGCCGCCAGTGCCAGGGTTGGGTCGAGGCTCGCCGCCTTCTCAAGGAAAGGCCGCGCCTCGTCCGACCGGCCGCTGAGATGCAGCGCCCACCCCAGGCCGGCCCAAGACTGGGCATTGAAGGCGTCTAGCTCCGTCGCCTTCGCGAAGGGAGCCACGGCGCCCGCGTAGTCCTGCATCAGGTACAGGCTCCAGGCCAGGTACTCGTGACCGGCCGCGTACGTCGGGTCCGCCAGAATGGACTGGCGGAAGGCCGCTGCCGCCTCCCTGTAGTTCCTTCGTCCGTAGGCGATCATGCCAAGCTGCCAGTGGCCCCGCGGTTCGCTGGGCTGCAGCTCGATAGCCCGCTGCAGGTACCTAGTCGCTTCATCGAGCTTCCCCTGGGCACGCAGCAACGCCCCCGCCATGCGGTAGAGGTACGCATGAGCAGGCGCCAGGTCGATGGCCCGCTGATAGGCGGCGAGGGCCTCTTCGGGCTTCCCTTGCTGCTCCAGCACGTAGCCGTACACCCGCTGCACCCAGGCGTTGTTACCATCGATGGCCAGAGCTGCCTCAATTGTGTTCACGGCATGTGCATCCTTGGCATCGGCATATGCCTCGGCAAGCATCGCGTGCGCCTTCGCGCTCCCCGGGTCCAGAGCAACAGCTCGGAGGCCGGCCTCGACGGCACGCTCCAGGTCACCAGACCAGCTGTACGCCTGACAGAGCGCCGTGTAGGCCTCGGCGCTTGCCGGCCCAAAGCTCGCGGCCTCCAGAGCCACCCCAATTGCCTCACTCGAACGGTGCAGAATGGTGAGCGCCTGCGCCCGCCGCGCGAGCGCCTCCACATGCGTCCCGTCCAGGTCGACCACCCGCTCGTACTGCAACGCCGCCTCTTCCCATGCGCCGGCCTGAAACAGCTCGTCGGCCCGCGCCAAGAGCTGGGCGACCGCGGCCGTCTCCACCGTAGCGACAGCCTGCGGCTTGAGCAGCCCAGGCAGCAACACCAGGCTGGTCGATAGTAGGTACAGCCCAAAGAGGGCGCCCGCTGCGCCGAGAAACCCCAGCAGCACAGCAGGCCATCGCCGGCGGGCCCGTCGAATCATGCACAGCCTCCGTCGGCATTATAGCAACGGAGAGTGCACGTACAGAAAATGCCCTCTCCCGGCGAGGAGAGGGGCCTAACGAGGGGGGCTCTAAGCGCCCTCGATCACCTCCAGCGCCGCCTCGGTCACCTGGCCGTTCTGGATATGATAGCCCCGCAGGACCGGCGCCTCCGGCTCGCGCAGCGATACCAGCAGATAGACCGCGTCGGGCCACGCGGCCAGCGAGATGTCGGTCGGGGAGGGGTAGGCTTCCGACCGGACGTGCGAATGGTAGATGGCCGCCAGGCTCCAGCCGTTGCCGTCGATTTCGCGGTAAATCTGAAAGAGCTCTCGGTCGTCTACGCGGTAGCGGAACGGGCTATGCTCGGCGTTCGTCGCTCGCCACAAGCGGAGGATCTCGCCGTCCTTCCCGCCCAGGATCCCACAGCACTCGTTCGGAACTTCCACCTTGGCATGCGCAATAATCTCATCCGCCAAGCGGCGTGGCAACCGGAAAACGCCGTCGGCGCTGCCGTCTACCATAGCACCTGGCCCTCCAGCGTACGCTCCAGCTCATCCAGCTCCTTCGTCCACAGGCCCGTGCTCAGGTACTTCCAGCCTCCATCCGCCAGAAGACACACGATGTTGCCCTGCTCCATTCGTTGCGCAACCCGCAGCGCGCCGTGGATGACCGCTCCTGACGACACACCGGCGAAAAGCCCCTCCCGGCGGAGCAGCTCGCGCGTGGCTACGAAGGCGTCGCGACTGGCGCAAAGCATCTTCCCGTCCAGCAAGGACAGGTCGATGATCGGTGGGATGAATCCCTCGGCCAGGCTTCGCAGTCCCTGCACGCTGTCGCCAGGGTGCGGCTCGACCGCGATCACTCGCGTGGACGGGCGGTGCTCTTTCAGACGCCGCGCAACGCCCATGAGCGTCCCTCCCGTGCCCATGCCCCCCACGAACACATCCACCGGGAGGTCCCCCATGTCCTCCAATATTTCCGGGGCCGTCGTTGCGTAGTGGGCGCCCGGGTTGGCGGCGTTGCCGTACTGGTACGGCATGAAATAGCGTGGGTCCTCCGCGAGCTTCTGTGCCACCGCAATCGAGCCGTTCGTCCCGAGCTCGCCCTCGGATGAGACGATCTCCGCCCCATACGCCTCCAGCAGTTGCACGCGCTCCTGTGACACGTTCTCCGGCATCACGATGGTCACGCGATACCCCTTGATAGCTCCAACCATCGCGAGCGCGATGCCGGTGTTGCCGCTCGATGGCTCAAGGATGACCTGCCCAGGCCTTAGCTGTCCGCTGGCCTCCGCCTCCTCGATCATCTCCCGTGCGATGCGGTCTTTCACGCTGCCAGACGGGTTATAGCCTTCCAGCTTGGCGAAGATGCGGATTCCGGGCTTCGGGCTGAAGCGCGCCAGCTCGACGAGCGGCGTGTGGCCGATGGAGTCCAACACGGAGGCAAAGCGCATCACTGACTACGGACGGAAGGCCCGCCCTTTAGGGCGGCGATAGCCGGACCCTCCGCCGGCGAGGTCGCCCCAGCTGCTGGTGACCTCGGCGAGGCTCCCTTTAGGGCGGCGATAGTCCCACCCCCCGCCGGCGAGCGCGGGCAGTATGGAGATGACATCACCGGTGCGCACCGGCGTATCCAATTGCTGAAGAAACCGAATGTCCTCGTCGTTCAAGTAGATGTTGACGAACCGCTGCTGGACGCCGGCCTCAGTCAGCACCTGCTCGCGAAACCCCGGATAGCGCCTGTCCAGGTCCTCAATGAGCTGCCCGACGGTCTCGCCTTCGCCCGTGACGGCCTTCTCACCACCAACCACGCGCTGCAGCACCGCCGTGACCCGTACCTGTACAGCCATCAAACGCTCCTCGTCCGGATGATATGGCGGTGTTCAGGGGACAATGGACACGCCGCAGAACGCCTCGTAGTCAATCAGCGCAGTGACAGTAGGGTTGTCGCCGCACAGCGGGCAGTTCGGGTCGCGGCGGATCTTCACCTGGCGGAACTCCATCGCCAAGGCATCGAAGAGCAGGAGTCGCCCCGCCAGCGAGTCACCCAGGTCCAACAGCAGCTTGATGGTCTCCACTGCCTGGATGCTGCCGATGATCCCGGGCAGCACGCCGAAGACGCCCGCTTCGGCGCAGGATGGCACCATCCCAGGAGGAGGCGGCGCCGGATAGAGACAACGGTAGCAGCCCTTGCCCGCCAGATAGACGGTTGTCTGCCCCTCAAACAGAAAGATGCTGCCATCCACCAGCGGCTTGTTCAGGAAGTAGCACGCATCATTGACGAGATAGCGCGCCGGGAAATTGTCCACGCCGTTTACCACAACGTCATACTGGCCGATCAGATCCATCGCGTTGTCTGAGGTAATGGGCTCCGCGTACTTCACAATCTGCACGTCGGGGTTCATCGCCGCCACCGTGTCCGCCGCCGAGTCCACCTTGAGCCGCCCGACGTCCGCCGTGTGATGGAGCAACTGGCGCTGCAGGTTGCTCAGGTCCACCACGTCGAAGTCCACGATGCCGATCGTGCCCACGCCGGCGGCGCCCAGATAGAGGACCACCGGGGAGCCGAGGCCGCCTGCTCCGATGACGAGCACCTTCGATTCCAGCAGCCGTCGCTGCCCCGGCCCACCCACCTGCGGCATCAGAATATGGCGGCTGTAGCGCGACACCTGCTCAGGGGTGAAGACCATCATCGGACCCCTCCTGCAATTGCTGGTATGAATGCCACCTCGTCTCCCTCTCGAAGCAACGTTCCTTTCCCCTCCAGGGTGGCAACATCTCGATTGTTGACGTAAACGTTGAGATGATTCAGAAATTCACCTCTGTCGTCGTAGAGCAAGCCCTCGAACCCAGGGTAAAGCCGCTCCAGATTGCTCACCAGATCAGCCAGCGTGGATGCCTCCACGTGCACCCGCGGCTGCTGCGAGGTCAGCCTCCGAAACGGTGTAGGAATGTAAACGCTCACCATCGCCACTGCTATTCCCTTTGAAGCGGAGCAACACCCTGCTCACCCTGCCCCCATCCACGCCTAGGGGGAGTGCGGAGGGGGCTTCGTCCCCTCTGCCGTGGGTTTGGGGGTGTCCCCCACGAAGGTTCCTCCCAGGGCGGGCGGGTGGGAAGAGTCACGCGCCATCTTGCTGGCCTTTAGATTGGAACCGACGCAATCACCGCTCTGCCATCGACACGCTCAGATAGCGTTCGCCCGTATCAGGCAGCACCGTCAGCACCACCTTGCCAGCCCCCAGCTCTTGCGCCACCTGGAGAGCGACGTGCACGTTCGCCCCAGCCGAGATGCCTACCAGCAGCCCCTCTTCCTTCGTCAAGCGAAGGCTCATCGCCATGGCTTCGTCATCCTCCACCACGCGGACCTCGTCGATGATGGCCCGGTTCAACACGCCTGGTACGAAGGAGGCCCCGATCCCCTGGATGCCGTGAAGCCCCGGTCGCCCTCCCGAGAGCACCGCGGAGCGGGCCGGCTCAACGGCCACGATGCGCACATGCGGCAGGCGCGCCTTCAGCACCTCGCCGACGCCGGTGATGGTGCCGCCGGTGCCAACGCCGGCGATAAACGCGTCCAGCTTTCCTTCCATCGCTGCCAGGATCTCCTGGGCGGTCGTGCGTCGGTGCACCTCTGGGTTGGCCGCGTTCTCGAACTGCTGCGGCATGAAGTAGCCGGCGTGCTGCGTACAAAGTGACCGCGCCGCGTATACCGCGCCGGACATCCCTTCGATCGCGGGCGTGAGAATAAGCTCGGCCCCGAACCGCGTCAGAAGTCGGCGTCGCTCAACGCTCATATCTTCTGGCATCGTCAGGATGAGCCGGTACCCCTTCACCGCAGCCACCATCGCCAAGCCGATGCCGGTGTTGCCCGAGGTGGGCTCCACTATGGTGCCTCCGGGCTTCAAACGCCCGTCGCTCTCGGCCGCCTCCACCATCGAGAGGGCGATGCGGTCCTTGACGCTGCCCGCTGGGTTGGCGTTCTCCAGCTTGGCCAGCACCATCGCCATACCGGGCCGCACAAGGCGGTTCAGCCGGACGACAGGCGTGTCGCCGATGAGTTCGAGGACCGTGTTGACGACGCGCGACACCCGCACACCTAAATGTGGTACATGACCGCGGCCTCGGCCCGGCGCTCGCGCTCGGCCAGCTCCGCAATGGTCACCGAGCTCAGCACTCGCTGCACCTGCGCTTGCACCTCCTGCCACACCTCTCGTTGGGCGCAGCGCGCCCCCTTCGGGCAGATAGGGTGCTCGAGGCACTCGATGGGCGCTAGCGAGCCTTCCAGGGCTAGCACCACCTGCACCATCGTCACCTCGGCCGGTGGACGCGCCAGCTGGTGGCCACCCTGCGGCCCGCGCAGGCTGTGGATGATACCCGCCTTGCGCAACGTGGTCATGAGCTGGTCGAGAAACGGCTCCGGGATACCCTGCCGCGCGGCGATGCTCGCGCTCGTGATAGGCCCCTCGCCGTACCGCTCCGCCAAGTCCGTGAGCGCGCGGATGCCATAGTCCGTCTTCATGGACAGCTTCACAGCAAAGACGCCTACCTTATTTCACAATCTCGATTGCCATCGTAGCATAGGAACAAGGCCTGCTCAATCTCACGGGAGTGCTTGGCTTCGGCGGGTCTCTGTGGCCCGCCCTTCCGGGCGGCGGTTGTTGCCCTACCCTCGTCCACTGCATCCACCTGTTCCCTCTTGTACAACGATCATAGCTGGGCGGCGGGTTGGATAACCAGCGGTGGCGGCGGGTCAGGCTTCACCCTGACCGACGGGCTTCGCCTCGGGCAGCACATCGCCACTGGCGAACGGCCAACCCCAACGCTGATATTCAGCCACCCTCAAGGCAACTCGCGATTCACCTTTCGCGCGCCGCGAGTTCTCGGCCAAACCGTAGGGGGCGGTTCGCGAACCGCCCCCTACATTAACTCACTGGGCTCAACGCCCTATTACGCTATCCGCCTGCCACCGCCGGCACGATGCTTACCTCGTCGCCGGCACTGACATTCGTCGCTAGTCCCTCAAGAAACCGCACATCCTCACCATTCACGTAGATATTGACGAAGCGGCGCAGCTCACCCCCTTCGTCGCAGAGGCGGTCCTTCAGGCCCGGATAGCGCGCTTCGAGCTGCTCGATCATCTCGGCAAGACGGCCCTCAGCGCCCTCGATCGCGTCCTGGCCGGACGTGAGCCCGCGTAGCGGCGTCGGGATGCGGACTTTAACCATACATGTCTCCCGGATCGTCCCTTGTGCCTCAGCCTGAAGGCTGAGGTTTGGGGTCCTCGGTCAGTCTACCGGCTCTACCCTTCCACCACATCGCCCACGACTGGGTCGACCCGGACGCCCTTCTCCCGAAGCCAGTCCAGCGCATGCTCGATGTCCTCATCCAGCCCTTCGAGCTCGAGCACCACCCAACCCCAGTTCTCCTCCACGCTGGCGCGACGAATGTTCGTCACCACCGGAAAACGCTGACCCAGCTGGTATATAAGCGGCTCCTGAATGAGCTGCGGCGGGAAGGTGAACTTGAAACGCACGTGGGCCATGAACGCGCCCCCTTGCCACTACAGGCTCTTCAGCGCTTCTTCGAACGCGCTGAGCGACGGCTGAATTGTAACGGGTGGCTTGAGCGCACCGACGACCGCCTCTTGCGTCTTCAGGCCGTTGCCGGTGATGTAGGCCACCACTGATCGGTGCCTGGGAAAGTGGCCGGCCTCCGCCAACCGCTTGAGACCAGCGATGACCACCCCGCCGGCCGTTTCTGCGAAGATGCCCTCCGTCTCGGCGAGCAGGCGGATGCCTTCCACGATCTCCTTGTCGTCCGTGGCCACAGCCGTTCCTTGCGAGTCGGCGATCGTCTTGAGCGCGTAGTAGCCGTCGGCTGGGTTGCCGATGGCCAGCGACTTGGCGATGGTGTTTGGCTTCACCGGCCTGATGTTCATCGTCTCGTTTTGGTAAGCGGTGACAATCGGCGAGGAGCCCGCCGCCTGCGTGAGGACCATGCTCGTCTGCACCGGCCCTTCGATCAGGCCAATCCTCGCCAGCTCGTTGAACCCCTTCCAGATCTTCGTAAAGAGGGAGCCCGACGCCCCGGGCACCACGGCGTAGTCCGGCACGCGCCAGCCGAGCTGCTCCGCCACTTCGTAGGCCAGCGTCTTGCTGCCCTCCGCATAGTACGGACGCAGGTTGATGTTGACGAAGGCCCACGGGTAGTTGTCGGCGATCTCGCTGCAGAGGCGATTGACCTCATCGTACGAGCCGTTCACCGCCACGAGCGTGGGGCCATAGATAGCCGCGCCCACGATCTTGCCCTGCTCCAGGTCGGCGGGGATGAACACGTAGGCGCCCAGGCCGGCGCGCGCAGCATGAGCGGCCACGGCGCAGGCCAGGTTGCCCGTCGAGGCGCAGGCCAGCGTATCGAAGCCGAACTCCATCGCCTTCGTCGCCGCCACGGAGACCACCCGGTCTTTGAAAGAGTAGGAGGGGTTGACGCAATCGTTCTTCAAGTAGAGCTCGTCTAGCCTCAAGGCGCGCGCGAGCCGGTCGGCACGGATCAGCGGCGTGAAGCCGGTGTGCAGGTCGATGACCTCGGCGCTCTCGACCGGCAGCAAGTCCCGGTAGCGCCACATCGAGAGCGGCCCATAGCCGATCCGCTCCCGGCTCAGGCTGCGGGCCAGACCCTCATAGTCGTACATGACCTCGAGCGGCCCAAAGCAGAACTCGCACACGTGCAACGGGCGGAGCGGGTACTCCCGCCCGCACTCACGACAGTGCAACGCCTGCGCAAAACCCATAAGCCCGCAGCTCCTACCTGGCCGGAAACGTCCGGCCACGATGCGATAGGATAGCATGAACCCGGCAGCCCGCCAACTCCGCCCTCTCCTCGGATTGAGGCCGCCCCCGCCCCTCAGTACGGGCGCCCCTTTGGCGCAGCATTCCAAGGCGGGCAGGACATAACAGCCGGCAGCATGAGGGCTAATCCCTCCTCAAAGCGTCACTTCTTGCCCCGATACTCCCGCTCTGGTGCCCAGAGGGGCAGAGTTCCCGCTCGTCCTGAGCTAGTCGAAGGATGGCAGGGTTGGGCCTGTTCTGAGCGTAGGCGAAGGAGTGTCCCCAACCTATCAGGGCGGGCGGGTGGAAAACCCAGTGCCGCTCTAGTGCTCCTCGAACGCCATCTCCCCCGCCCGGATCGCGACCTTCAGCCAGTTCCCGATGGGCGGCAGCGGGCACGACCAGCGATCGTTATAGGCACAATACGGGTTGTACGCGACGTTGAAATCGATCAGCACCGTGCCATCCGGCGCCAGCTCCGCCTCCAGGTACCGGCCCGCCCCGTACGTCTCTCTGCCCGACGTAGCATCGCGAAACGGCACGAAGAACTCGTGCCCGTCGGCGCCCTCCTCGGCGTAGAGTGCCAGCTCCGCCTCCTGACCCTCCACCTCGAAGCGCACCGTTCCGGCCCGCAGGTAGACTCGCCGGTCGCCGGTGCTCGTATCCATGATGATGCGCTCCGCCTGCTCGCCGCGCTCCAGCGGCAGACGCAGGCGCAGCGCCTCGTTCTCTGCGTAGTAGCGCAGGCCCTTGAACTCGCGACGCTGCGCCGCCGTCAGGGGCGATTGGGGATGTCGCGCGAAGAAGTCGTCTTTCGCCTGGCGCTGTTCGGCGAGAGCGGACAAGTTGGTCACCTCGTGTGGCCGGCGTCTGCACCTCACAACAACGTCGCGCTGCCCCTCATTCCGCGAGGGCCCGCTCGCCGTGCGCCCGCGCCACCGCCGCATACAACATCCGCCACCCCACCAAGATGAGCCCCTGGCCCAGCAGCACCACCGCCGCGAAGCTCAGGATCGGCGGCCGGTCGAAGAGCCAGCTCCGCACCAGGAGCCCCACAGAGCCCGCGATCAACCAGGCGACCAAGAGGCGCCAGACAACGGCGCGGGGCGACCCGATCACGGTGCGCCGGAACGCTCCCAGCCACGGCGCGATGACGAACCACGCGGCCGCCAGCGGCAACACCGTCCTCACGAACACGTCAGCGCTCGGCGATGCCTCGTGGCTCCTGAGCCCAACGAACGCGAAGCCGGCGAACGCCGCGGCGTCCCCGACGATCAGGAAGACAAGTCTTGCTTCGATGCCTTATTCCTAAGCTGCCGCGCTGGAGGTCCTTTCTCAAGTCTCCCAAAAGGCCCGCCCTCTAAGGCGGCGACTCCAAGCCCACGGAAACCGAGGCCCGCCCTATTAGGGCGGCGACCGGAATCCCCGAGCCTATGCTACCTCGACGCCTCACGCACCGCTCGGATGCGACCCCGAGCCAGCGCCATCAGCTCGCCCATCGACGTTGCCTGGCCTGTGTCGTGGCGCTCGCCCGTATGCACTTGGACATGCTCCAGGATCTCTTCCAGATCATCGCACTGGATCGCGAAAACGCACTCGCCAACGGTGACGTCATCGCAGCACAGAAGGCTCGGCGTCGCCCTCGGCGAGAAGTTGAAGCGGGGCGGCTTCCGGACCGGCACCTCTCGCACGCGGCTGTGCACCAGCGACATCATCTCCGGCGTCAGGTCCTCCACCGTCAGCCCGTGGCGCAGCTTGCCATGCTCCGTGAGGTGCTCCAGCACCTCCGCGTCCGTCTCGGCCTGCACGGCGAACCCGCAGATGTCCATCGGCGTGACGTCGTAGCAACTCAACTGCTTCGGCATTGGCTCGCTCCCTTACCTCACCATACCGCCGGATGCCCGGATGCGCCCGCGCGCCATTATCAGCCGCTCCAGGATCCTCCCCTCGTCGGCCTCCCCGTGCTGGGCGACTACGTGGTCCCTGAGCTGCTCGATCAGCTCCTCAGGCTCGTCGCTCTGCACGGCGAACACGCACTCCTCGCCGCCCGCCTCGCTGCAACACACCAGGCTCGGCGTCGCCCTCGGCACCACCGGAAAGGGCGGCGGCACCCTCGCCGGCACCTCCCGCACACGGCTTCGAACCACCGACATCATCTCCGGCGTCGCGTCTTCGTCCTTTAGACCGTGTCGCGACGTGCTGTGCATGCCGCCGTGCTCCATCACCTCCTGCACCGTCTCGCCCTGCACGGCGAATCCGCAGCTGTCCATGGGGCTCACATCGTAGCAGCTCAGGATCTTCGGCATAATCGACTCCTCCAATTGATGGCTCGACTTGATGGCTCGACCCGCGAGCGCCCTCTAGTATATTTTCACTAGCAGCGCGCCGCAAAGGTCAGGCCTTCCCAGCTTGACCACCACCCCCGTCCGGCGCATCATCACCCCAACAGAAGCCGCCCTAGGACGAAACGTCCGTAGAGCGAGTCGCTTTGAGGACGAGGACATGGGAATCCAGAGGGGGCTTCCCCCTCTGACGGGGGCTTGGGGGTGTCCCGCAGTACGTGACAGGGCGGGCGGGTGGGAAAAACGAGGCCCAAGCAAAAGGAGTACCAAATGGCCCAACACAAGATCCGCGTCGGCATCATCGGCGCCAACGTCAACCGAGGCTGGGGCACCACCGCCCACATCCCCGCCATCCTCTCCCTGCCGGAATACGAGCTGACCGCCGTCTGCACCGCCCATCCCGAGACGGCGGCCGAGTCGGCGCGGTACTTCGGCGCCCGCCTCGCCTTCCACGACCACCGCGAGATGGCGCGCCACCCGGACATCGACCTCGTCGCTGTCGTCGTCCGGACCCCCTTCCACCACGAGCTCACCATGGACGCCCTCCGAGCCGGCAAGCACGTCTACACCGAGTGGCCCCTGGGCGCCACCCTCGCCGAGGCCCAGGAGATGGCCGACCTCGCGCGGCGCCAGGGCGTGAAGACGATGGTCGGCTTGCAGGGCCGCTGCAATCCCGCCTACCTCTACCTGCGCGAGCTGCTCCAGGAGGGCTACGTCGGCGACGTGCTCGCCTGCCACCTGAGCCAGTTCGGCGCCGGGGGCCTCGACCGCACCTCCGACCGCCTCTGGGCCAAGGACCGCAGCGCCGGCGTCGGCACCCTCCCCATCACCTTCGGCCACACCATCGACGCCTTCTGCCACTGCGTCGGCGACTTCGCCGAGGTCACCAGCGTTGTCAGCACCCTGCTGCCCCAGTGGTACATCACCGACACTGACACGGCGGTGGACGTCACGACGCCCGACAATGTCATCGTGACCGGCCGGCTGGCGAACGGCGCCGTCGTCTCCGCGCACGTCGCCTCAATCCCCTGGCTCGGCAGCGGCCTCCGCGTCCAAATCTTCGGCCGCGAGGGGACCTTGGTCTACGAGGCCCCCGGCCGCCTCCAGGGCGGCAAGCGGGGCGAGCGCGCCCTCCAGGACCTCCCCATCCCCGACCGTCTTGCCCAAGCCCCCGAGACCGTCCCCCAAGGTCCGCCCTTCAACGTCGCCCAGATGTATCGC
>DATDQG010000077.1:0-3403 GCA_035292365.1 Dehalococcoidia bacterium | reverse complement strand
AGCAACGCAGCGATGAGTGCCACCAGTGCTGTGAACAGCGCCAGCTTCCCGATGGGCTCCAGCCGCTTCAGGCCGAACACGTAGATCAGGGCCGAGAGCAGGAACGAGCCGGCGGACAGGCCGACGAAGTAGACGTACGCGGCCACCCACAGCCCCCAAGGGATGCTGCTGGTGTAGTTGGCCAGCTCGTGGCCGCTGAGCAGGCGCTGGGATACGCCTACTAGCCCCACGGCCAGGGCAGCCAGCCACACGATCCCGAGGGGGATCGCCAGGTTTCTCTGCGATATCTCGACTCGCATGGCTACCTCCTAGACCAGGTAGTAAACCTTCGGGTTGGTCCCCTGTTCTTCCTTCAGCCGCATGACCCGGGGACTGCCGATGAGCTCGCTGACGAAGCTGTCGGGGTCGTTCTTGTCGCCGAAATAGGTGGCGCCGCCGACGCAGGTAGTCACGCAGGCTGGAAGCATCCCCGCTTCCAGCCGGTGGATGCAGAACTGGCACTTGCGGGCGTTCCCCACCGGCGAGCCCTGCCCGTCACGCGTCCACTCTCTCCCGTATTCTGGCGACGGCTCTTCCTCGTAGGGCTGCCTCGCGGGCGTGCCGTCGCTGTAGTCCTCGCCGAAGTCGAAGTAGCGAGCCCCGTAGGGGCAGGCCGTCAGGCAGTAGCGGCAGCCTATGCACCTGTTGTAGTCGATGACAACGATGCCGTCCTCACGCTTCCAGGTGGCGTTGACAGGGCATACATCGGTGCAAGGTGGGTCCTCGCACTGCATGCAGGGCCTCGGCAGCCATCGCCTGGTCACGTTAGGGTATTCGCCGATCTCCTCTTCGATTACCGGGCGATAGACGATGCCGGGCGGCAGGTGGTTCTCCGCCTTGCAAGCAACGGTACAGGCTGAGCAACCGATGCACTTCTGGAGGTCGATCACCATGATCCACTTGCGCTGGTCGATCGGCTTCTCCATCGCCCGCTTCAGTTCGTCTTGCATCCGGACCATGTCTGCCGGCTTGGCAGTGACGTCCGCCGGCGGGGGGGCGACCGCGATCGGCCCCCGTGATATGTCCATCACCATGGGGAGGTCCGTAGGCCTGACGGGTGCGTCTATGATGTCGACGACCGCCGCGCCGCCCTTTTCCGCGCGGGCCTCGTCCAAGAACTTCGAGCGCCAGACGGCGGCGTCTCCGGGGAACTTGGAGCCGTTCTTGCCTTTGGCGACGAGGACGCCGGTATGCGCTAGGGCGCCGCCGGCCGCCAGGGCGGGTAGCCCCGCGGCTAGCTTTCGGAGGAACTTACGGCGGCTACTTCGTGCGGCCATCTCAGCCTCCTGTGTTCGTGCATTTCGTCACAATCTATCGTAGACCGGAGGCCGCGTGGTGTCTGTCGGGGGAAACTACGAGTTGTACCCGGCTCGCGTCACGGAAAAACCATGATAGCCGGGGGGACTCTAGTCCGAAGAGCGGCTGAGGAGATCGTTGGCGATGGCGTAGCGAACGAGCTGAGCCCGCCCCCGCAGGCCAAGCTTCTCCATGATGTGCGCCCTGTGCGTTTCGACTGTGTTGATGCTGATGTACAGCTGGTCGGCGATCTGCTGGCTGGTGTTTCCCAGCGCCACCAGGCGCAGCACCTCGGTCTCTCGAGCGGACAGCTCCGCACCACCCTCAGGCGCATCTGGAGCCGCCGGACGCTTCAGGTATGAGTCGATGAGTCGGCCCGTGAGCGAGGGGTAGATGAAGGACTCGCCCCGGTTCACGGCGCGGATGGCGTCGACGAGCTCAGTGTCCGCGGCGCGCTTGAGGACGTAGCCGGCGACGCCGACCTCAAGGAACTGGCGCAGGTACGCCTCGTCGTCGTACATGGTGAGCACGACAATGCGGACCTGCGGCGCTTGTTCGCGGATCTGGCGGGCCGCTTCCAGGCCGTTCAGGCCGGGCATGGCGATGTCCAGTAGTAGGATGCCCGGCCGGAGGCTGGCGACCCGGTGGATCGTCTCCTCGCCTGTACCGGCCTCACCGACAACCTCCATGTCCGGCATGGACTCCAGCAGCACGCGCAGCCCCGAGCGTACTATCGCGTGGTCGTCAGCGATGAGGATGCGAATCGGTTCCATCCCTCGCCCCGTCCATGGGTACTTCCACGAAGACGGCTGTGCCGCGGCCGGGCCGCGACTCGATCGTCAGAACGCCACCAACGAGCGCGGCGCGCTCCTCCATGCCCAGCAGGCCGAGCTTCTGTGCCGGCGTCCCGGAACGCCACACCTTCTCCACGTCGAAGCCCTTTCCATCGTCTTCCACGACGAGGATAGCATGGCCGTCCCGCCGGTCAAGCAGCACGCTAACGCTCCGGGCGCTGGAGTGTCGCACTACGTTCGTGAGCGCCTCCTGGGCTATGCGGTAGAGGGCCGTCTCGGTCTGGGGCCGGAGACGGGCATCCCTCAGGCCCCCGGGGTGGAAGTCCGTGTCCAGGGCGTGCTTGCGACCGTAATCGGCGACGTAGCGCTGGAGGGCCGCCACGAGACCCAGGTCGTCCAGCGTGCTGGGCCGAAGCTCGAGCGCCATGTCGCGCATGAGGTCCAGCGTCTCCGCGGTCAGCCCACGCAGGTCTGCCGCCTTCAATTTGTGGGAGGACGTCACACTCGAATCCTCCAGGTCCTTGAGTCCGAGAAGTATGGAGGTCAGAGCCTGGCCGGCCTCGTCGTGCAGCTCGCGGGCTATCCGTTTCCTCTCCTCCTCCTGCGCCGCGATCACCTTCGCCAGCAGCTGGCTCCGCTCTTCCTCCTTCGCCACTAGCTGCTCGGTCATGGCGTTGAACGCCACTGCCACCTGCCCCACCTCATCCCGGCCCGATACCACCACGCGCTGAGACAGCTCGCCGCGGCCCACGGCGCGCGCCGCCTCCGCCAGCCGCGAGAGAGGGCGCGTCAGGATGGTAGCCAGAAGATACCCCATGACAAGGCCGGCGAAAAGCACTCCGCCTGTCAAGGCCAGCAGATTGAAGGTGAGACTCCCGACCTGCCCCTGGAGACGCTCAGTGGAAAGCCCCAGGCGTATGGTGCCGGCTCTGCCATCCAGGATGGGGTAGGCGGCGTCCAGCACCTCACCCTCGCTTGTGCTGATGCGCAGCAGTGACTGCCGTTGGTCGGGCGCCAGGTCATTGACCTCACGCAGCCCGACCGGCAGGCCCTCCGGAAAGGTGCTGGCCCGCACGTTGCCGTCCGCGTCGAATACCACCACGTAGCGGATATCGTCATTGTTTGCCATCACATCGTTGATGCGGCTGTAGAGCCCGAACGAGTCGTTAGTCAGGAGCAGCTCACCCGCGTGACCTTCGAGGTCTCGTGAGATGGCCAGCGTCCTCCGCTCCAGCTCATCCTCGGAGATGCCGGAGAGCGTCAAGCGGGCGTGC
>DATDQG010000076.1:0-10666 GCA_035292365.1 Dehalococcoidia bacterium | reverse complement strand
ACTAAAAAGAGGGATGGCGCGAGCCGTAAGGCTGCCCTCGAGCGCCGCGTACGAGTCGGTGCACCCATCGGCATACTGGGCTACTTGGACGATGAGCCGGTCGCGTGGTACTCCGTCGCGCCACGGCAGACGTATCGCCCTCTCGGCGGCATGAGCGAGCCCGGCGACGAGCCATCGACCGTCTGGTCCGTCGTCTGCTCCTTCGTGCCGCGCTGGCTGCGGGGCCTCGGCATCGCGGCCCGACTGATCCGCGCGGCGGTCTCCCACGCGCGGACCCAAGGGGCGACTGTCGTTGAGGCGTATCCAGTCGAGCCCGACTCGCCGAGCTACCGCTTTATGGGCTTCGTATCGACGTTCAGGGCGGCAGGCTTTCGAGAGCTAGGCACCGCGGCACCCGCCGCCACGTGCTGCGCCTGCGGCTCGACCGGTAGCTGGCACGTCGAACCGCGATCGCTGTCGGCACGCCGTCTCATCGGGCTATCTTCACATCTTCTTCGCGCCATCAGGCGCCCGGTTCACACGCCGTTCACATGATCCTGTCAGGATGAGACAGATCCGCTAACAGGAGGTTCTCTCATGGCCACCGCAACCGAGCCCCGCACATGGACCGAGAGGATTGACCTCGCCGGCAAGGAGCTGGTCGAGCGAGTGAAGGATCTGATCGAGCAAGGTAACGTGCGGCGTTTGATCATCCGCGGCCAGAACGAGGAGTTCCGCATCGACATACCGCTCACCGCGGGCGTAGCCGTCGGCGGCGTGCTTGCCGTCTTCAGCCCCGTCTTGGCCGCGCTCGGCGCGCTCGCCGCCCTAGTGACCCGGGTAGACCTGGAGATCGTGCGCGTCGGGGAACCAGAGACCGCTGAACAAGAAGAGGAAAAAGAGAAAGAACCCGACAGCTAGGCCCGAACAAGCATCTTGCTCGCCGAGCACGCTCTTCAGATCGCTGACAAAGCCCCTTCCGTGCCATCTACCTAGCGCCGACTCGCCAAAACATTTGAACCACACCAAGGGCGACAATCCCAATGCGACGAGGAACCCAGCCTCATGAAATCAGGGGCTGACCGAGACCATTTTTCGCGTTTTGTGTGGAAAGCGTTGACAGCGGCTGACCGCCCTCTCCATCATCGCTCCAGCCCCAGCCACCAAGCACCCCACGTCCGTCGCACCTATCGTGCTCCCATCTCGCATGCATCGACCGCGCCTCCACTACGGCCTCGCAGCCGCGGTTGGCTTAGTGCTGTTACTCATGCTCGCTCGAAGCCCTGTTCACGGCGACGGTGCGCCGCTTCCCGGCGCGATCTGGACCACGGTCGCAGATGGAAGCAGAGTCGACGCAAACATCTACGCCGACAAGAACGACGTCTACTTGAACGGCGGCCCGGACCACGATGGCTCGGCCCTCCCAGCCGACATGTACGTCTTTCAAGTCACCAACCCTAGCGGGTCAACCTTGCTCTCGAGCGACAACGCCAGCTGCAGGCAGGTCACTGTCGATGACAGCGGGCGCTTTTCTGGAGTTGTGGTTGTGCCAAACGGCTGTCAGCACCCAATGGGCACCGACGCGGGGACCGGCGCCAAGACCGTCCAGCTCATGCCCTATGGCGACACTCCGAACCCCGGCGGCGAATACAAGGCCTGGCTGACGCCGCTGTCGGCGTTTCTTGCCTGCGGGGCCAGCTTGGACACTCTCGGCAGCGCGGGCTTCTGCGGCGCAACCAAGACCGACAACTTCAAAGTCCGCCTGCCGAACACGCCCACAGCGACCCTCACTGCAACGAGAACGCCCACTCACACGCCCACACCCACCACCACGCCGACTGCCGTTGCCACCACCACGCCCACCGGGATCGCCACGAGCACGCCCACAGCGACCCTCACTGCAACGAGCACGCCCACTCACACGCCTACGCCCACCACCACGCCGACTGATACGCCCACGCCAACTGCCGTTGCCACCACCACGCCTACCGGGATCGCCACGAGCACACCGACACGCACCGCCACGCCGACGAGCTCCCCCACCAGCACCCCTACCAGTGGTGCGCCAACGGCGCCCACGAGCCCCCCCGCGCCGACCAGCGACATTGCCGCTCTTCCACCCCCGTCACAACCTCAGTTACCGCCACCAACACCTCCCACGGTCATCACCGAGGTGGAGGCACTGCCGCCGACCGGGCTCCCGAAGGCTGGCGACATCCCCATCGGCATTTTCGGCGCTCAAGCTATTGGTCTCGCCCTCATCGCAACCGGCTGGCTTCTGCGACGGACACAGGCGGACAGAAAAACGAATCCCCGCTTCGCCCCCGATGTGGCGTCGCCTAAACCTCTCCATTCGGCCAAGCCACCACGTGATCGACAGCGCCGGACGGCGGCATCCGGCCGGACCACTCTCAAGGTCTCATCTGCACACGGACCGACGCGCTGTGGAGAAGCCTCTCGGACGGGATTCAGGCACCCAAGCAGCGCTGGCGTGATCGCCCGGGCTGCGCGACCGCCGAGGCGCCTCATTCTCTGTGCCAGCATAGCGTCACCTCCCGTCAGCACCGAAGCACGGGCGCCGCCGCGTTCCGGAAGCTGCCTGCGCCGAAGCGAGGCACCGGAGCCCTGTAACTCCTTCCAGGCATCCGTAGGATTGGTAGTCGCCAAAAACTACCCGTTCGAGGGGTGTGGCAACGTCGCAGGCAAGCGACAATAGCATCGCAGAGTGAATGGGCGGTCCGGCAACCCGAGGCGAGCCCGCTCGAAACCACACCCAAGACTTGGCAATAGGCCAGGAGCCTGCAAGCCCAGACAAGGGCCGGTAGCCTCGGGGAAGGAAATAGAATGAGCCCAGAGATGGGCTATTGGCTGGGCTTACAAAGCGGAGCCTCGGAGAGCCTCCGGGGCTTTCTCGTTGGGCCCTGTTCCACGCAGGCTAGAGCTGGCCCGGCACGCCCATCAGCGAGGCGCCGGCCCGCAGCAGCGGACGCAGGACCGCTCGGCCCGGCCAGCGCCCCAGCCAGTACCGCTCGAACAGAACCTTGCCCCAGTGCCAGGCGCGTCCGGCAGATCGGAGGTTGACCTCGGGCTGCGGCTCGGCATAGAAGCGCCCAAAGGCAAAGGCGGCCTCGCCCTGCCCCGTCTCCAGCCAGCAGGATCCCGTTCCATCGAAATCCGCCGCTTCGCCGCCGATGACGGATGCCGCAATACGACGGGCCACGACCTCCGCTTCGCCGTGGGCAAATACTCCCGCCTTCGGCAAGAATAAACCATTGGAGAGCCGCACCGCCGCCACGTCGCCCAGTGCGAACACGCCGGGCACGCGCGTCTCCAGCGTGCGCGGGTCGACCGGGAGCCAGCCTGACTCGTCGGTCAGTCCGGCTTCGCGCACTACGGCGGGACACCGATGAGGCGGGATGGCGACCAGCAGGTCGTAGGACACTTCCTCCCCACCTTCCAGGACAATCCGGCGCTCCTCCCGCCGCACTTCGACGAGCCGCCGACGCGGATGGAAACCGATGCCGCGTGTCTCCAACTGCTTACGCACGGCTTCTCCCAGGGCAGGTCCGGCCACCGGCATCGGCTGGGGTTCCGGCGTGTAGACGTCAATCTCGCTGCGAGACCGTAGGCCCTTTGCGCGCAGATATGCCTCGATCAGCAGCGCGCCCTCGTGGGGCGCCGCCGGGCACTTGTACGGCGTGCCCGCAACGCTCAGGACAACTCTCCCGCCGGGGAACTGGCGCAGCGCTTCCCAGAGTCGCCTCGCGCTCGCCAGATCGTAGTAATGATGCGCCCCTTGCGCCAAGCCTGGGACGCCCTCCATGGCCAGATCGGCGCCCAGCGCGATAATGAGATAGTCGTACTCGTATACTAAACCACCTGCCCGCACCTGCTTTTGCGCGTGATCGATTGCCTCGACGTGCGCCTCATGAAACTCGACGCCTGAAGGCAACATGGCCTGGACCGGCCGCGTGATTTGCGCAACCACGCGCTGCCCCGTCATCAGCCAGGGCAGTGAAGGCGAAAACACGTGCTCGCGGCTGCGGTCAATGACGACGATCCGATGCGACTGCGGCAGGATTTGGCGCAACCGATGGGCGGCTGTCTGGCCGCCGGTCCCAGCACCGAGGATAACCACTGTCGCCATTGACGCCACCTAGAACGAGAGGACTCGGTCCGCTTCCGCCACCCAGTCTACAAAGTCTGCCATGCCTCCCACCACCACGCCGACGACCAGTTCCGCCCTGCTGATGCCGCACCGGTTCACGCAGGTGCCGCAAAGCTTGGTCTCAACGCCCTGCTGTACCGCCTCGCCAATCATCGCAGGAAGGTCAAACTCCGCACCCTCTGGCACATGCTGGCGGGCCACCTCGACACCCTCGTTCACCAGGAAGAGCCTGACGTCGTGCCCTTTCGCCCGTGCCGCACCGACGAAGCGGAGCGCGTTCCAGGCTACGTCTGTGCCATCGTAGGGCGCATGGTTGAGTACCACAAGCATCCTCATCACGCTCTCCTTATTATGGGCAAGCCGCCGCCCTCATCTGACCGTGCTGCACCCGCCGGAAGAAGGCCGTACAACACCCTCCGGTTCCGCTGTGCGGAGCGAGAGCGCGTCGAAATGGTCTCGAGCCTGCTATCCCTGAGCACTCCTTCCCGCCGCGGCGATGACGTACTTGCCCTCCACCGGCCTCTCTACGAGCTTGCCGTTGAGCAGGCCTCGCATCTTCGCCACGACTTTCGGCGTGGCCAGACCGGCCTTCTTGGCGATATCACCGCAGCCGGCTGGCGCGTTCATCGTCGCCAAGGCGGCTAGGATCGCCCTTTGCACGTCGTCCAACTCTGCCATTGGTAACACCTCCGCTGCTTGATGAGATACGCCGACCAACGCTCGCGGAGCGCATCACGCACCCCCATGTCTTCCTGCTCAGGGCCAGCAGGCTACGCGGCGCGAGACGCGGGCTCCACGGAGAAGCGGAACGTCAGCAGGTGCTCCCAGATCGGACAGCAAGCGGTCTCCGTGGGAAACACACCCCTTCGCGCCGCTTCCACGAACGGCCTCAACGCGGCTTGCGCCGGCGCACACAGCGCCGGAGCCACCACGCCGTTGGGCGCAAACCGGACCACGTCGCCGGGGCGGACCTCCAGTGGGCAGAATCCCTGCGCCATCATCACCTCTCCTAGAACGATCGGCGCAGCAGCCATTGCCCATGCCCTCTGAGCGAACCATCCTGACACGCCCACGCCAACGCCGAAGACGACGAAGCCAAACACCGCAACCATCGCCGCCTGTGGCATGCCTTACCTCCTAGACACATTGCCCCTTATGTCGCTCCATGGTAGGAGGAGCACCGCACCGTGACCCCCCTCTTTCGGGTAGTCTTCGGTCTCCCTCAGCGCAGCGCCGGTTACGCCTCGACCGCCGTCCGCCGCACCCCCGCCTATTGTCGCCTGCCCATCGCTCGAGCGCACCAGAAGATGCTCCACCCGCCAATCAAGATGCTCATCAAGACTATGCGCGTCAGGTCGACGACGGGCAGGACTCGCCCGCGATCCGCGGTCATCTCCACGACCGCCACGGGCCGGGCTGAGAACCAGCCTCCGCCACCACCGCCCTGGCCGCTCTCCGTTTCCTCGCGTTCCTCCTGCTTGCCTTCGCCAAAACCGATGCCGAACGCGCCGCGGACACGCGCCACCGGAATGACCGTCCTATCGCCAACTCTGACCGACTCGCCGAAGACGCTGCGGACGTGCGCCGATGTCGGACTGGCTTCGCTCTGCTTCAGCAGTTGCTCAATGGTCATCGTTGGCCTCCTGGCTTCTTGCGTGGCGAACAACGGCCATCATTCTAGTCGCCCCGCGTGCAGAACGCGTCAATTCACCACTGATCCACATGAAGAATTCATCTCTTCTCTCCTTCGGAGCGCAGTGCAATGGGTTGGTGTCCTGCCACTGCCGCTCTGTTTGTTGTGTTGGGGTCGACGACCAACTAGACTTGACCTTTGAGCATCCCACCTGCACCAAGAGACCATATATGGAAGAAGCACGACGTCGCGAGCTTATCGCGAAGTACCTTGACGGCTATCGCGCCGTCACCGAAGCGCTTGAACGCCTTGGCGCAGAGCGGCTTGACGTCCGCGCGGCGCCCGGCGAATGGTCTGCCAGGGAGATCGTCCATCACCTGGCGGACGCTGAGATGACCGGGGCCATCAGACTGCGCCGTCTGCTTGCGGAGGAGCGGCCCGAGATCGTTGCTTACGACGAAGAGGAATACGCCCGCAGGCTGCACTACGACCGCCCCCTCGGGGCCTCGCTTGAGGCCTTTGACGCCGCACGTCGGGCCACCGCCGAGCTCCTGGAGCACCTGACGGCGACGGAGTGGCAGCGAGAGGGCACCCACAGCGAGACCGGCCGCTACACGGTCGAGGCCTGGCTTGAGGTGTACGCGGAGCACGCTCACGACCACGCAGCGCAGGTCCTCAGGACAGGCGGGGCCGACGGTGCATGACGATCTACCGCGCCCCGTCCTGAGCGCCGCTTCCCGCGCCTAATGGCAGACACAGTGCGCGAATCTACGCTCGCCCGACGTCTGCTGCTGTCGGTGTATGCGCCGACCTTCCTGCTCTCCTTCAGCGGGGCGGTCCTCATCCCAATCTTGCCGCTGTACGCCCAGAGCTTTGGGGTCTCGCTCGTTCTGGTCAGCCTCGCTGTGGCCACCGCGGGGTTCGGCACCCTTATAACCGACCTGCCCGCCGGCCTCCTGCTCCAGCGCTTGGGGCGGAAGCCGATGATGTTGGTGGGCACCGCTGCCGTCGCTCTGGCCATGCTGATCGTGCCCGTGCTCCACGAGTTCCCGGTGCTCGTGGCCGCCGAGGCCGTTGCCGGCGTCGGCACGGCCTTATGGGCCATCTCCCGGCTGGCCTATCTCACCGACGTCACAACACCCCGCGATCGGGGGCGCGCTATCGCCACCTTCGGCGGCATCAACCGCATCGGCATCTTCCTCGGCCCGGCGGCAGGTGGGCTCATCGCGACGCAGTTCGAACTCTATACGCCGTTCTACCTCAGCGCCGCGTTTGCCGCACTGTCACTACTCCTGACCCACGTCTTCGTCGTCGAGACGGGGGGCACGACAACGCACAGCTCGGTCCGCTGGCAAGCGATGGTCGCCGTCGTGCGGAGCCACTGGCGCGACCTCGCGGCAGCCGGCGCCGCCCAGGTCTTCGCCCAGATGATTCGCAACGGGCGTCAGCTTATTGTGCCGCTATACGGGGCCAACGTCCTCGGCCTCGATGTCGCCGCTGTGGGCAGCATCGTGAGCATCTCCGCCGCCATCGACATGTCGCTGTTCCTGCCGGCAGGCCTGCTCATGGACCGCTTGGGGCGCAAGTTCGCCTCAGTGCCGTCCTTCTTGATCATGGGGCTCGGCATGGCCCTGATTCCCTTCGCCAGCGACTTCACCGGCCTGCTCGTCGCCACGGCGGTGATGGGCCTCGGCAACGGCCTGGGCTCCGGCACAATGATGACGCTCGGGGCCGACCTCGCTCCGAAGGAGGCCGTCGGCGAGTTCTTGGGCGTGTGGCGCCTCATCGGTGACGCGGGAGGCACCGGCGGCCCCATCGTAGTGGGGGTCATCGCCCAAGCGCTCGGACTGGCGCTCTCAGCGGCCGTGCTCTCTGGGATCGGCTTCTTCGCGGCAGCCACCCTGGTGCTCTTCGTGCGCGAGACGCTGCATGAGCCAGAGGCGGTGCTGGCTCCCCCACGCCCACACACGGCCCAGTAGGACGGGGGCCGTCGCCGCCATGGCCTGGGACACAGAGTCCGCCCACGAGGCGGCTCTCGGCGCGCTCCGCCTCGCCCAGCGCTTCCCGACCTCGCTTAGGCTGCTGCGCGCGGTGTGCGGGTACAAGCACCCCGTGCTAGAGGTCGACCTGGCTGGTCTGCGCTTCGCCAACCCGATCGGCCTCGCAGCGGGCTTCGACAAGAACGGTGTGGCGGTCGAGGCGCTGACCGCGCTGGGCTTCGGCCACATCGAGGTCGGCACCGTGACGCCCTGGCCTCAGCCGGGCCAGAGCCGCCCGAGGCTCTTCCGTCTCGCCGAGGACCGCGCGCTCATCAACCGCATGGGCTTCCCGAGCCGGGGCATGGAGACCGTGGCACGCCGCGTCGTCCAGATGCGTCGCGGGCCGATGATCGTGGGCGTCAACGTCGGGCCGAACGCGACCAGCGTGCAGCAGGGAACCGCCCTCGACGACTACGTGGCGGTCTTGCGCCGGCTGGCACCGCTCGCCGACTACGTGACCCTCAACGTTTCCTCGCCCAACACACCTCTTCTGCGGGACCTCCAGGGCCCGGAGGCCCTCGCCGCGCTGCTGGACGCCTCTCTCGCCGTCCTGGCCAACGCCAAGCCGCTCTTCGTGAAGATCGCCCCTGACCTCTCGTCCCAGGAGCTCGACGACCTCCTTCAGGTCGTCATGGGGCGAAAGATGGCCGGGATCGTGGCCACCAACACGACGACGGCCCGCCCCGAAGGACTGCGGGGCCGCCACAGGAACGAGTCGGGCGGACTGAGCGGCGCCCCGCTGAGGGACCGCTCGACGGCAATGATTCGCGCAATTCACGCGCAGACCCAGGGACACTTGCCCATCATTGGCGTCGGCGGCGTCTTCAGCTGGGAGGACGCGCTCGAAAAGCTCCTCGCAGGGGCCAGCCTGGTCCAGCTGTATACCGGGCTGGTCTATCGAGGCCCGCTCATCGCCCGCTCCATCAACCGGGGGCTCGCTGCGTTCGCTGAGCGCGAGGGCATCGGGCGGCTGCAAGCGATCGTGGGGCAAGGGAATGGGTGAGGCGGCGGGCGCCGTATGATTGAGTGAAAAAAAGGAACTCTTTTGGCCGTCTTTCGTTCGGGGGACGGTGCCGCTGTATGATTGTTCGTCGGGCTCGCCCGATTTGGACGTTGGCTCTAGACGACGCGCTGTCTTGGGCAGACTCGGCGACGCTGATGGCGCCAACCGCACGTCCATTATAGCACATCCGTTCTCGCGAGACTCCACGTATCTAACACGCGCGCCTCATCTGATGGTGGGGGCAACCTCCCCTATCGCCATGGTCAGGTGGCGTGGTAGCGCAGCGTGTATCGGAGGCGGCCACTCGTATCCCCTCAGGGGGTCCTGAGGTAAAACGATCTCAATACGTGCTCCGCCGGTTTGCCGGACGGTGTGAAGTCGGTGTTGCCGGGACCGCTGCTATTGGGTATCGCGGGCCACTGCCACCAGAAGATGCCCGCCAGCCAGGGTCTGCCCCACAGGACCTCGAGCGCAGCCTGATAGGCGTCGGCCTGCTCCTGCAAATCCACGGGGCCGGTCGTCTGGTAAGCGCCCGGCGCTCGGGCGGCACCGTCGATGCTGCGGTAGCCGAACTCCGTGAGGAGAATCCGTTTGCCGAGACGGCGCGATAGGTCTTCGAGGAGCGTCAGGTACCCCCGCGTCGCCCAGGCACTCTTGAGGTCGGCCACTGTAGGGTCGTTTCGATTCGCCAGAGGATAGTAAGCGTCGATCCCTATGAAGTCCAGAGCACCCCACCAAGTAATGCGCTTTCCCTCGCCGTGAGGGAATGCCGCTCCGGTGCTGCTCAGGGCGGCATAGGTGATCGGCCCTTTGAAGCTGGCGCGGACCTCATCGACGACCTGACGCCAGTCCTCTTCCCGGTGGGTGGTGCCGCCTAGCTCCACCCCGATGCAGAGCATGTCCACGCCCGCCTCCTGAGAGAAGCCAGCATAGTGGCCAATGAATTGGCGGTACGAAGCAAACCATGCCCGCCACTGGGCCTCGTCGGCAAAGGCCGTGCCGATGTGCCCTCGGAAGCGCGTGACGTCCGGCTCGTTCGAGAAGTCCAACTGTGGCTTGAGCATCACCCTCAGGCCGAGCGTGTGAGCGAGGTCTACCACGCGCCGCAGCTCGGAGTCGGTAGCGGTGCGTGGAGGTCGGCATAAGATGGTTGTCGACGCGAGGGTTTCCTGGCCGCACCCCACCACAAGCGAGATCCAGTCCGCTCCCGTGGCCGCGAGGTCTTTCAGCGACTGGTCCGTGTAAGCGGGGAGGTATAGCCCCGGCCGGGGGGCGTCGAAAGAGCGCCAGTCGGCAAAGGTCATTCCTTTCTGAAACGCGGAAAGCGCGGAGAGCACTGGCGCGGGCGCTGTCCCCGCGGCCTGGGGAGCGCTGGTCGGCGGCGCTGAAGTGGCGACCGCTGTTGACGTGGGGGGGCGAGCCGCCTGTGTCGAGGTGCCGGATGGCGCGGTTGTGCAGGCAGCGAGGAGCGCAACGACGATCGTCGTCAGCTTCAGCAATCTCGCCCGCCTCCATTCTGGGCTGGAAAGCGTCTCAGTATCGCCGACCAGGTTCAAGGCCAACCCTCTGAGATCATAGCACGCTAGATTGCCAGGCCAGGCTCGCCGCACAAGAGCGTGTCAAGTCGACTCACGCCGCAAACGAAGCTCCTGGACAAACGGTTCCCACACGTGGTGGGTTCAGCAACTGGCAGTACGATCTACGAACCGTCGTTAGCGTGCTGCTTGACTGCCTTGGGTCGGGGCGCTAGCATGTCGCGCGATGAAGAAACCGACGGTTATCGTGACCATGCCGGCCTACAATGCCGCGAAGACACTTGAGCGGACCTATGGCGATCTCCCGAA
>DATDQG010000075.1:0-38136 GCA_035292365.1 Dehalococcoidia bacterium | reverse complement strand
GCTGGTGACCCGCGCCCGCGCGCCGACCGCCGCCAGCGCTCGCTCCACGCTGCGCAGGTTGCCGGCGCCGTAATCAACGATCGCGATCATTGGTTCTGCATCCCTCGGCGCCTGCTGCTTGCGTAGTAAACGGTCAGGGGGATTTCAGCAACCTCTATTCTCGCATGGGGGCGTCGAGAAGTGTAGGGGCGGTTCGCGAACCGCCCCTACGGCCTAGAAACGACGGACGGCCGTTTGAAGACCGGTTCTTGACACCCCCGCAGCCGCCTCGCCAAGATGAAGGACGATGGCCATGACCGACGAGAAGGAACGCTTCGCCGTCCGGGAGCGCGTCGAGCAGCTGCGGGCGCAGATCGCCTACCACAACTACCGCTACTACGTGCTCGACAGCCCTGAGATCAGCGACGCCGAGTACGACGAGCTCATGGCGCAGCTCCGGGAGCTGGAGGGCGAACATCCCGAGTTCATCACGCCCGATTCGCCCACGCAGCAGGTAGGCGCGCCGCCGGCCGAGACCTTCAGCGTCGTCGAGCATCGCCAGCCGCTCCTAAGCCTCACCAACGTCTTCGACCAGACCGAGCTGGCGGCATGGTACCGCCGGACGGCGAACCTGCTGGAGGGCCGGCCCTTCAGCCTGGTGTGCGAGCACAAGATCGATGGACTCGCGGTGGCCCTCACCTACGAGAACGGCCGCTTCACCGTCGGGGCGACCCGCGGCGACGGCTACCGCGGCGAGAACGTGACGCGCAATCTGCAACGCGTGAAAGGCGTGCCGCTACTCGTGCCATCGCCATGCCCGGCCCGCTTCGAGGTGCGGGGCGAGGTCTACATGTCCAGGTCCGGCTTCGAGCGGCTGAACGAGCAGCGCGCGGCGAGAGAGCTGCCACTCTACGCGAACCCGCGCAACGCGGCCGCCGGCTCGTTACGCCAACTCGACCCGCGCATCACCGCGGAGCGGCCCTTGGGCATCTGGCTCTACGGCGTGGGCTACGTGGAGGGCGGCGACTTGCCGTCCAGCCACGCCGACCGGCTCGACCTGCTCGAAAGGATGGGATTTCCGGTGAGCCCGCACCGACAGCGTTGCCGGACGCTGGAGGACGTGGATGCCTTCTACCAGCGCTGGCTGGAGGGGCGCCACAGCCTCGATTTCGAGGCCGACGGCATCGTCGTCAAGGTGGACGAGCTCGACTACTACCCGATGCTGGGCGTCGCGGGCCGTGAGCCGCGCTGGGCCGCCGCGTACAAGTTCCCGGCCGTCCAGGGCACGACCACGCTGCGCGACATCATGGTCAGCGTCGGCCGCACCGGCGCCCTCACCCCCTTCGCGGTCCTGGAGCCGGTGCGCATCGGCGGCGCGACCGTGCGGCAGGCGAGTCTGCACAACGCCGACTACATTGGCAGCCGCGACATCCGCATCGGCGACACGGTCATCGTCCAGCGGGCGGGCGAGGTGATCCCGCAGGTCGTCGGGCCGGTGGTCGGCAGGCGCACGGGCCAGGAGCAAATCTGGACGATGCCGGACCGCTGCCCGGTATGCAGGACGCCCGTCTATCGGCTACCCGAGGAGGCCGTCGCCCGCTGCCCGAACGTAGCCTGTCCCACGCAGGTCTGGGGACGCCTCCTCCACTTTGCCGCGGTCCTCGACATGGAGGGCGTGGGCGAGAAGCTCGTGGCGAGCCTCCTTGAGGCGAAGCTCGTCCGCGACGGCGCTAACCTATTCGATGTGACCGTCGAGCAGCTGACGGGTCTCGAACGGATGGGACCGAAGAGCGCCTCGAACATTTATGCCTCAATCCAGCAGGCGAAGCGGCAGCCCTTCTGGCGGGTCGTGCTCGCCCTCGGCATACGGCACGTCGGCGGCGAGAACGCCCGCCTATTGGCGGAGCACGTCGGCAGCATGGAGCGCCTCATGGCTGCCGACGAGGCGACGCTGATGACCATACCGGGGGTGGGCCCCGTGCTCGCGGCCAGCGTACCCGCCTGGTTCCGCGTGCCCACGAACCGCGACGTCGTGGAAAGGCTTCAGAGGGCCGGTGTGATGATGGCGATCGAGGACGCTGAGGAGCGAGGGCCGCTCCCCTGGCGCGAGCAGGAGTGGGTCCTCACCGGCAAGCTCGAGAGCATGACCCGCGGTCAGGCCGAGGCGCGCATCAAAGCCCTCGGCGGTCGTCCCGCCAGCAGCGTCACCCGCAAGACCGACTTCGTGGTCGTGGGCGAGGACCCAGGCTCGAAGGCCGACCGCGCCCGCGCTCTCGGCACGCCGATGCTCGACGAGGCCGCGTTCCTCGCACGGCTTGCCGAGGCCGAAGCGGGCGGCGCGGCACCCGAGCAGGCGCATCGCGAGAGCGGCCTCTCGTCCAGCCGACGGAGCAGGCGGGGATGACACAGGAAGCGACGCCCGACGTCTTCGTGGTCATCGTCACCTATAAGGTGCGCGACTACCTACGCGACTGTCTTCGCTCCCTGTCCGCCAGCCGGGGCCCTCGGCTCCAGGTCTGCGTTGTCGACAATGCCTCCGAGGACGGCAGCGACGCGATGGTACGCCAGGAGTTCCCTCAGGTGGACCTGCTTGTCAGCCCGGTCAACGGCGGCTACGCCTACGGGAACAACCTGGCGCTGCGGCGGTTCGCCCCGTTTGGTCCCGAAACGCCGCCGCGCTACGTGCTGCTCTGCAATCCCGACGTCGTGGTTCCTCCGACGGCGATCGCGGAGCAGGTCGAGTTCCTGGAGCGCCACCCTGAAGTCGGCATCGTGGGGCCGAAGCTCCTGCGTGCGGATGGCAGCTTAGATCTCGCCTGCCGCCGCTCCTTTCCCACGCCCGAGGTGGCGGCGTACCGCCTACTGGGCCTAAGCCAGCTGTTCCCGCGCAGCCCGCGCTTCGGGCGCTATAACCTCACTTTTCGCGACCCCGACGAGCTGATTGAGGTGGACGCGGTGGTCGGCGCCTTCATGCTGCTGCGCTGGGACGCCATCGCCGCTGCCGGCCTTCTTGACGAGACGTTCTTCCTCTACGGCGAGGACCTGGACTGGATGCTGCGCATCAAGGCGGCCGGCTTCTCGGTGGTCTATAATCCAGCCGTGGTGGTGCGCCACATCAAGCGGGCGAGCACGAGCCAGATGCGTCTGCGCACCAGCTATGAATTCTACCGCGCCATGTTGCTCTTCTACGCGAAGCACTATCGGGCCACGACGCCGGCCTGGCTGCACTGGCTGATCGTCGGCGGCATCGTGGGACGCGGCGCTGTGGCCTGCTTGGCCGCTGCTGCAGCAGCCGCACCTGGGCGGCTGTCAGCGAGGACAGCGCAGTGAACGGCCATGCGGTGTCCGTTCGCATCAAGGCCCTCTTCACGGGTCTTCTCTTGGCGAGCGACATCGCCGCCATGTTCCTCGCGATCCTGCTTGCCTACTGGCTGCGCTTCGATGCTGGGATCTTGGCATACCAGGAACGCCACTTCCTACGCGACTACGTCCCCTTCTTCTTACTGGCGATGCTCGTCGCCCCCGCTTGCTTTGCGTTGCAGGGCCTCTATCGGTTTCGAAGGCACGTCTCTCGCCTCGATGAGCTGACGCGCGTCTTCACCGGCGCCTCGATCACGATTGTCGTGGCGACGGCGGCGGGCGCGTTCTTCGCGCGCGATTTCAACTACTCCCGCGGGCTGGTGTCGGTAGCCTGGCTCCTCGGCATCACGTTAGCCTGGTTGTCACGCCGGTTCCTGCACGGGCTTCTCAGCAACCTCTGGCGTCAGGGCGTTGCCCGCGATAGGGCAATAGTGGTCGGCAGCAGCGAGATGGCACTGGCCGTGGCGCAGCAGCTCCGGCGGATGCCTGGCCTCGGCTACGAGACCGTTGGTCTCGTCACCGACCGGCAGGCTCCGGGCACGTGGGTGGATGGCCTGCCCGTCATAGGGCCGGTCTCAGCGGTCGGCAGCCTCGTGCGGGAGCACGCTGTGAGCGACCTCATCATCGCCGATCCGGGCCTGTCCCACGCCGAAGTGCTGCAGATCGTGGAGCAGTGTCCCATCGGGCGGGTGAGCATCCGCGTTGTGCCGGACATGTTCCAGCTGATGACGACCGGCGTTACGATAGGAGACATCGGTGGCCTGCCGACCGTCCTAGTGCGGGACGTGGCGCTCCGAGGTTGGAACCTGGTCATCAAGCGCGGCATGGACTTGGTCATCAGCGCGCTGACACTCATCGTGGTCTCGCCGATCCTCGCGCTCATCGCCCTGCTGATCAAGGTGACCTCGCCGAAGGGCCCAGTGTTCTACGTGCAGGAGCGGGTCGGTTTGGACGGTGTGCCATTCTTCATGATCAAGTTTCGCTCCATGGAGCCAGACGCCGAGAGCGACACGGGCCCGGTCTGGGCCAGCGCGGAAGACCCGCGCACGACGCGCATCGGGCGCCTGCTGCGGCGGCTTTCACTTGACGAGCTCCCCCAGCTGATCAACGTCCTGATCGGCGAGATGAGCATCGTCGGCCCGCGCCCCGAGCGCCCTCACTTCGTCGAGCAGTTCCGCGAGAAGGTGCCCCGTTACTTCGAGCGACACGCCGAGAAGGCGGGCATCACCGGCTGGGCGCAGGTGAACGGCCTGCGCGGCAACGTCAGCATCGAGGAGCGCACCGCCTACGACCTCTGGTACGTCGAGAACTGGACGCCCTGGCTTGACCTGCAGATCATGATCAAGACCGTCGCCGCTGTCGTGCGCGGCGACAATGCGTATTGACGAAGCACTGTCGCCTTCCCCGCGACGGCCACTCCAACCCGCGATTGCGCTGTTCTTGGCCAGCGGCGCTCCTTTTCGAGATTACCGCGTCACTCGCAGGCCGTCTGAATGGACCGTAGGAGATTGTTGCTCCGCCTCTCGAGAGGCGACATGCACAGCGTTGCCTTCAAGGACATTGTGGATCTTGCCGAGGGCTTCGGTTTCCAAGTCGCACGAGTACGTGGAAGCCACCACATCGTGAACCATCCGGGTATTCATGAGATGGTGAATCTTCAACAGCTCGGGGGCGAAGCGAAGCCTTATCAGGTTCGATAGTTCCTTCGGCTGGTCGAACGGTATAATCTAAGCTGGAGGATGACGTATGAGCGATTACCACATCAACATTTTCTACAGTGAAGAAGATGGCGGCTACATAGCCGATATTCCGGACCTCGACGCTTGCTCAGCGTTTGGGGAGACGCCTGAAGAGGCTCTAGCGGAGCTAGAGCGGGCTAAGGCCGCGTGGCTCGAAGCTGCTCGAGAGGCTGGCAAGCCAATCCCACCGCCGCGCTATCGCCCGGCAATCTACCAGGGGATTCGATAGATCAGGCCTCAATCGAAGCCGGCGCGTAGACGTTGTGTCTGACGTTACTGCTGCGACGGGGCTGCCAGGCATCTGGCTCTTCGTTGGCCTGGGGAACCCCGGTCCGGAGTACCGGCTGCACCGCCACAACGTCGGCTATCAGTGCCTGAACGTCTTCGCGCGACGCCATGGTCTCGATTTCAGCAAGTCGCGGGGGCAGTCGCGAGTCGCGGAGGGCACCATCGGCGAGCACCGGGTCATCCTCGCACGGCCGCAGACCTTCATGAACGAGAGCGGCCTCGCCGTGCGTGCCCTGCTGCGCTCCTACGGGCTCAAACCGTCGCAGCTCCTGGTCGTCACCGACGATCTCGACCTGCCCATCGGGCGTATCCGACTGCGCGCGCGCGGTAGCGCCGGCGGGCACCGTGGGCTGCTTTCCATCATCAAGGAAACCGGCGCCCAAGAGTTCGCGCGGCTGCGGGTGGGCGTGGGCCGGCCGGATGGCGAGGAGGAGCGCGGACTGGCAGGGCGGCGGACGGTCATCGCGCACGTGCTGCGCGGCTTCACACCGGAGGAAGAGGCGCTGGTGGCGCCGGTGCGCGAGCGGGTCGCCGATGCGCTCGACTGCCTGCTCAGCGAGGGCATCGAGCGCGCGATGGACCGCTATAACCGGGTAGAGTAAGCCAGATTCGTCCGCTCGCCGCGTATGGGGAGTAGGATTCCGTAGGGGCACAGCATGCTGTGCCCCTACGCTGGACCGCTCGCTATCGGTCCGTCTCCGCCTCGGCGAAGAGTGGCCCGCCGGCGTCCAGCACCTCGCCGGTCAGGCTGATGACCGCCGGGCGCTCCTCGCAGTAGTCGCCGAACTCGCACTTGTCGAATTGGAACGCCTGCTTCTTCTTGTCGTACTGGATGACCCACGTGCCGATGATGGGGCTGCCCGGCCCGCCGCCGAGCTGCGCCTGTAAGATGCTGACGAGGGCTTGTAGCTGCTCTTTGCCCATGGGGTCTCCTTGTCAACGGTTCAACGTGTTAGAACGCTTGGATGCGGAATCATTATGCCATATAGCGTTCGAGGGGGAGCCGACTTTGACAGCCAGGTGACGTGACCCCTGCTGTATACTGGATCAACATATGGGCCCAGCACCGGCGCCGGGCCCGTTTAGCGCGTGGAGCGAAATATGGACCTATCGGGCCTGCTGCCCGTCATGCGCGAGAGCGACGCCTTCATCGCCCTACGGCGACGCCTGGCGCAGGGGCGGGCGCGTGCGCGGCTTATCGAGAGCGCGCGGCCGCTCTTGCTGGCCGCCTTGGCCCAAGAGTGGCAGGAGCCGGTCGTCGTCCTGACCAGCCGTCCGGAAGAGGCGCGCGAGCTGGCGGAGGCGTTTCCCTCGTACCTCGGCGCCGGGCGACCCGTCCACCTGTTCCCCGAACCCGACGCCCTGCCCTACGAGCGCCTCACGCCCGACCCGCTCACCAATCAGCAGCGGCTTGATGTGCTGGGGCTCCTGCTCGAATCCTCGGACAGTCCGATCATCGTCGCCTCGGCTCGGGCGGCGCTGCACAGGACGCTGGAGCCATCCGTCCTGCGCAACGCCTCCTTGCACCTGCGCACGGGCCAGCGCTTGACGCCGGAGGCGCTGGCCCTCAAGGCCCTAGCACTGGGTTACCGGCAGCTCTCGCAGGTGGAGGCGCCCGGCGAGATGGCGCGGCGCGGCGGCATCGTGGACCTCTTTCCGCCGTCCGCACCGTTCCCCGTTCGGATTGAGTTCGTGGGCAGCAGCATCGAGAGCCTGCGTCAGTTTGAGGCCGCAAGCCAGCGCTCCGTCGCTCTGGTCGAGGCGGTCTCGCTGGGGCCGGCGCTGGAGGTAGCGCCACGAGTCGGCGCGAGCCTTGACGCGCTCGAGGAGCAGGGCTTGTTCGCGGTGAGCGACCCTCAGGCGGCCGCCCGCCTAAGGCGGGAGCTGGACGCATTGCTACGCGGCTTCCCTGAGGAGGATGCGGCCTTCTACGCGCCGCTGTTCCATGACGCCTCCCTGCTGGACTATCTGCCTTCTGGAGGTCTGCTCGTCCTCGACGAGCCATCGGAGATCGAGGCGGTCCTGGCCCACTTGCACGAGCAGGCGGACTCGTCGCGCCAGGCCCTCGTCGCCACCGGTCAGTTGAGCGAGTCGTTCCCATCGCCCCTCTTCGATTGGGCCTACCTGTCGGAGCGGTGGCGAGATGCTACGGCTAGCGTCGCCATCGAGGCCTGGGGCGACGAGGAGGAGGCGGATATGGTCGCCTTCCCCTTCAGCGCCCCCACCGGCTACCAGGGACGCCTCGGCGACGCGCTCAACGACATCCGGTCGCTTACCCGTGAGGGCGGGCGCATCCTCGTCGTCTCGCAACAGGCCCGTCGCCTCGCCGAGCTCCTCAACGAGCGCGGCCTCGCCGTAGCGGTCCATGAGGACGTGCGGGAGCTGGCAAGCGGCGTGACGCTGGTGCGCGGCAGCCTCAGCGGCGGCTGGCGCCTCGGCCCAGGCGGCGAGCTCGCCCCTGAGGTGGCGCCCACGGCCGTCCTGCTCACGGACGCCGAGCTCTTCGGCTTCCGCAAGCAGCGGCGCCGCCTGCGACGCAGCGTCCCGCGTGCCCCTGACCCCTTCCTCGAGTTCGCCGAGGGCGACTACGTGGTCCACGTGGAGCACGGCATCGCCCGTTTCGCGGGCATTACCAAAGTGGCGTGGGAGGGAACCGAGCGCGAGTATCTGGTCCTCGAGTACGCCGAGGCCGACCGCCTTTACGTCCCTAGCGATCAGAGCGACCGCGTCGCGCGCTACATCGGCTCGCGCGAGACGCCGCCGACCCTGAACCGCCTCGGCAGCCAGGATTGGGCGCAGACCAAGGAGTCCGTACGGCAGTCGGTGCGCGCCTTGGCCTTCGACCTGCTGCGCCTCTACGCCCAGCGTGAGGTCGCGCCGGGCCTCGCCATCGGGCCCGACACCGTGTGGCAGGAGGAGATGGAGGCCGCCTTCCCGTACATCGAGACGTCCGACCAGGCCAAGGCCGTGGAGGAGGTGAAGGCGGACATGGAGCAGGGACGGCCCATGGACCGCCTCGTCTGCGGCGACGTCGGCTACGGCAAGACCGAGGTCGCCCTGCGCGCCGCCTTCAAGGCCGTCATGGAGGGCTACCAGGTGGCGATGCTCGTGCCGACGACGGTCCTGGCCCAGCAGCACTACCTCACCTTCAGCCAGCGCCTCGCCCCTTTTCCTGTGCGGGTCGATGTGCTGAGCCGCTTCCGCACCGACGCAGAGCAACGCGAGGTCCTGGAGGGCCTCGTCGGTGGCGACGTGGACATCATCATCGGCACGCACCGCCTGCTCCAAAAGGACGTCCACTTCAAGAACCTTGGCCTGGTCGTCGTGGACGAGGAGCAGCGCTTTGGGGTGACGCACAAGGAGCACCTGAAACGCCTGCGCCGCGAAGTGGACATCCTCACGCTGACGGCCACGCCGATCCCGCGCACGCTGCACATGGCGCTGATGGGCGTGCGCGACATGAGCACCATCGAGACGCCACCGGAGGAGCGCCTGCCCATCAAGACGACCGTCGCCGCCTTCGAGGAGCGGCTGCTGCGCGAGGCCATCCGGCGCGAGCTCGAGCGGGGCGGGCAGGTCTACGTCGTGCATAACCGCGTCCACAACATCGCCGGTATCGCCGCCCGCGTGCGCGAGGCGGTGCCCGAGGCAAGCCTGGTCATCGGCCACGGACAGATGCCCGAGGAGGAGCTGGAGCGGGTGATGTTCGACTTCGGCCAGGGCAAGTACGACGTCCTGGTCTGCACGACCATCATCGAGTCCGGGCTGGACATCCCGAACGTGAACACCATCATCATCAATCAGGCCGACCGGCTGGGGCTGGCGCAGCTGTACCAGCTGCGGGGGCGGGTCGGACGCAGCACTGAGCGCGCCTACGCGTACCTCTTCTACGACCAGGGCAAGCGCCTGACGGATGCCGCCCGCATGCGTCTGCAGACCATCTTCGAGGCGGCCGAGCTGGGCGCCGGCTTTCGTATCGCCCTGCGCGACCTGGAGATCAGGGGCGCCGGCAACCTGCTGGGCGCCGAGCAGAGCGGCTATATTCATTCCGTTGGATTCGAGCTTTACAGCAAGCTCCTAAGCGAGGCGGCGGAGCAAGTGAAGACGGAGCAGGGCCAACAGGCCGCGCCCGCCACGCCGCCGTCCCGCCTCCAACCGACGGTCGACCTGCCGATCACGGCGCTCATCCCCGAGGACTACGTGGCGGACATGTCCCAGCGTCTCCTCCTGTATGGACGCTTGGCGCGCGCGGTAACGCCCGGCGAGGTGACGGAGCTGGCGCAGGAGCTGCGCGACCGCTTCGGCGAGCCGCCGGAGGCTGTGCGCAACCTGCTGTTCCTGGCAGAGGTGAAGGCGATCGCGTTCCAGGCCCGGGTGCAGGAAGTGAAGCAGGAGGGCGACTGGCTCGTGGCCCGCGTTTGGGAGGGCGTCACTCTCCCGCGCACCTGGCTGGAGCAGGAGCTGCGCAACCTCGGCGGGGGTCGCCAGCCCATCGGCCAGGTGCGGGTCAACCAGGTGCGCCTCGACCTGCCGCGCCTGCGCAACCGCTGGCGCAACCTACTGATCGAGGTGCTGCGTCGCATGGCGCAGGGCCCGCAGTTGGTGGCGACGGTACGGGAGGCAGCAGTGGCGCGCGGAAGCTAGCCCGCGCAGAGCCAAGCCATGGGCTGGCTCCGCTGGCTTGTCATCGCGCTCGCCCTGGCCGAGGCCGGCTGGATCGCCTTCGATGGTATGCGGGCGCTCATCGCCGGCGACTATGTAGAGCCGAGGAGCGGGCCGTACGCCGGTCAGCTCGGGCTGTGGGCGAGGCTCGTGTCGGCGGTTGGCGTCGAGCCGCGCTCCACGCTCATGAAGGCCGTCTTCGCCGTCTACGGGCTCGCCTGGCTGGTCATTACCGCCGCCTTCAGGGAGCCAGGACCGCTATGCTCGTGGCCGCGGCGGGAGCGTTGTGGTTCCTGCCGTTCGGAACGCTGCTGAGCGCGCTGCAGATCGGGCTGCTGGTGTTGGCGAGATAGCCCCTAGCCCAGGCAGGCCTGCTAGCGTACAGGGACGGGCACAGATTGAGTTTCGAGCTTCGTGAGATCGAGGAGCTGGCTGGCGTGGTCGATGTCGATGCCTACCAGTCGCCCTTCTTCATCGAAGTCAAGCACGACACCGGGCGCCACCTCGCGCGAGTCGACGCTCGTCTTATGGCTTAGGTCGATGTAGAGCGAGTCGGTTTCGGGATAGTGGTTCAGCTTCACTGGTCCGTCTCACGGCTCGACGATGACGCGCTCACCGTGGTCCAGGACGACGGTGAAATGCCTCGTGACTTCCCGGCCGATGAGCAGTTCGCTACCGAGGACGGCAATCAGAGCAACGAACGGAACGAAGCTGCCAAGGCGGACAGTGCCATAGTACGCCGGTGCTAGAACAACCGAGTCATCGGCAAGAACACAGCTTACGGACAAATCGGGCGGGTCATTAGCGGAGAAAAAGCCCGAAGGCACAGCAACATATCCATCGAAGCCGGTGTCTACTAGTGCCTCCACGTCCTCTTCTCGTTGCCGGATTTGCACCTTGATGGGTAGGTAGGGAAATCTATCGCTGATGAGCCGCTGGTTCATCTAAACTTCCACACAGACTTTTCCCCAATCTTGAAGAGAAAGCCACCTGGACCAAACGCGGCCACGGCTTCTTCGGCTACCTCAATGAGGTTCATGCCAACCACGGTCTTGCCTTCTCGCGAAATCACAACAAATTTCCCCCGGTGCTCGGCCTCCAAAGGCCGACCGTACCGCTCGTATAGGTCGTCGGATTCCTGCTGGAGCTTCTTGCTGTCCGTCGCCATCCTGTTGTCCTATTCTCTGGCGGAGAAACCTAGTGTGCATTATACCAACTTGCAACACTGCAACAAGCACCTCGCCTCCTGACTAGTCATCGTCCCCCTCACCGTCCGTGCCGAGCGTCGCCTGCAGGCCGGTGATGAGCGCTTGTCGTTCCGCGGCAGAGAGGCGGCCTTCCGGGTTGAGGATGACGTAGAACCAGGGCGGCATCGATCCCTCGACCACGGTCTCAGCGGCCTCGCCGCCTTCCTGCTCGCCGGCCCCCCACTCCGAGAAGTTCAGCTCCGCGCGGCCTTGGTCAACGTCATATTGGACGAGCCACGAGACCGGGGCGAGGTTGCTGTACCACGGCCAGGTCGTCTCGTTGCTGTGGCAGGCGTAGCAGGCGCGGACGGCCAGCTCCCTCGTGCGCGGGCTATCCCAGGCGGGCTCGGCGCGCACCGGCGGGTTGGTGTGGTTGCGCCCGTAGGGGACCGCTTGGACGGCGACGAGCAGCACGACCAGCACCGCGATGCCTGCGACGACGATCCGCTTCATTTGACTTCCTCCACCGAGCTCCATCGCTCCACGTTAGCCAGAGAGCGTGAAAGGCGCATGACGCGGGTGCTCGCGGAAGTGAACGGCGCGTGAAAGCGACGTGACCCTCGAGTCGCCAGGCAGCGCGAGTACCGCGGGAAGCCTAAGCCTACGGCTGCATATCGAGGTGCGCCAAGACTTCCTCTAGGCCACTCAGGCGATGCGTGTCGGCGGCTTGGCGGTATGCGCCGTCCCTGTCGAGCAGCAGGGCTTGCATGCCCGCCGCGCGGGCGCCCGCCACATCCGAGTCGGGCTGGTCGCCAACGAAGAGCGCCTCGGCGGGGTCAACGCCGGCGCGCTGGAGCGCCGCCTCGAAGATGCGCGGGTGCGGCTTGGTGACGCCCACCTGGTCCGAGGTGACGATGACATCCAACAGCGGTGCCAGCCCCAGATCGACCAGCGTTTCTTGCAGGCCGCCAACGACGTTGCTGATGACGCCGGTCGTTAGCCGTCGGGCGCGGAGCGCTTCGAGGGCTGGCAAGACGTCGTCGTAGAGCTTCCAGTGGCCGCTCACCTGCAAGAGCCGGCGGAAGATAGCAAGTCCGATCTCATCGGAAGCGTTGACGCCGGCTGCTCGAAGGACCTGCTGCTCGTAAGCGACGTAGACGCGCTCGCGCTCCTCTGGCGCTCGCTGGTCGAGCGGCCACCGCCCTTGTTCGGCAGCCCAGAGGCGGTCGGCCGCTGGATAACCAAGCGCCAGGAGCGGCAGCGCGATATCGAGACCGAACTCCCGTAATACCTGCTGCTGGAGCTCCTCTCGTGAGGGGGCGAAGGTCGCCAGGGTGTTGTAGAAGTCGAAGAAGACGGCTCTAATCATGCTATACTACGGCGCGGCAACGAACATGCCTGAACTCACACTGAATTATTGCGCGCGGGAGGCGGAATGAGCCAATTGACGACCGAGCAGTTGCTCCTCCTGATCGACGAGGCGGAGGGGCCCCAGTCCGTTGCCCTCGGTGGCACCGACCTGAGCGGCATCGACCTGAGCGGCGCCCACCTGCAGCGGCTCATGAGCGAGATGGGGCTCGATGGGCCGGTCTGGTTCGCCCGCTCAATGGACCTGCGGGGCTGGGTCCGCGCGAACGGCGTCAACTTGCATGGTGCTCAGCTTGACGGCGCCAACCTCAGCGGCTCAGACCTCAGCGGCGCCTACCTGCGAGATGCCGACCTGTTCGGAGCGCGCCTTGCCGGCGCCAAGCTCGTGCACGCCGACCTGCGCGGTGCCGACCTAACCAACGCCGACCTCTCCGACACCGACCTGCGAGAAGCGAACCTGAACCTCGCCTCGGTGCGCGGAGCAAACCTGGCGCGCGCCAACCTGGAAGGCGCGGTTCTTGTCGACGCCGACCTGACCGGCGCTAACCTGGAGGGTGCACGGGGCCTCGGCGCGTGAGCGAGTACACGGTCGATGATATCCTTGACATGATCGAGGAAGCGGGCAGTCCCGCCAATGTCGACCTGGCCGCTGCCGACCTCGACGACATCAACCTCAGCACCGGTGTGATCGCCTGGAAGTTCATGGAACGCGACTGCGACCCGGAGAACCCCCCGCCCTGGTGGGTGAAGGGCCACCAGTCCTGGGGCCCGCCCGGTGCGCTGAACCTGCGCGGTGCCTCCCTCGAAGGGGCGAGCCTGCGCGGCGCGATCCTTCAGGGCGCGAATCTCTCCGGCGTCAACCTGTTCGCCGCCACCTTGTGGGACGCGCAGCTCCAGGAGGTGGACCTCAGCGAGGCGCGGCTCAACGATGCCGACCTGCCACGGGTGTTCATGGAGGCGGCGAACCTAGAGCGGGCGCAGCTCCAAGGCGCTTACTTCGGCTGGGCCCATCTGGAGGGTGCGAACCTGCAGGGCGCGCGACTGGACGACGCCAACCTTGCGGGCGCTCACCTCGACCGCGCCAACCTGCGCGGCGCGAGCCTGCGCTTCGCCACGCTTCAGTCCGCCGACCTTTCCGGGGCTGACCTGCGCGATGCCGACCTCACCAGCGCTTCGTTGCCCGATGCCAACCTGAGCGGCGCCGACCTGCGCGGCGCGAAGCTGGAGGGGGCGGACCTCACCGGCGTCAAGCTGGAGGCCGCCATCCGCGAGTGATGGCCGCGATAATGGCATTAGCCTGTCGTACCGAGCCATGAGCAGCTATACGGTTGACGATATCCTCGACCTCATCGAGAAGGCCCGTGATACGTGGGCCGTGGACCTCGCCGAGGAGGACCTGAGCGAGCTCGACCTGAGCCCCGAGGTGCTGGAGGCGAAGCTCGCCGAGCGCGGGAGACCCGAGCGACCGCCCGCCTGGTGGCTCCCCCCAGAACCAAGCGGTGCCCCGCGCGGCTTGAACCTGCGTGGCGCTTCTCTGGAGGTGGCGAACCTTCGGGACTGTGATCTGCGGGGCGCCGACTTCACCGGCGCTCACCTTTTCGGCGCTCTCTGCGGCGGGGCGAACCTGGAGGGCGCTCGCTTCGAGGCCGCCGACCTCTCATCAGCCTCCTTCCACGGGGCCAGGCTTGCGGGGGCCGATTTCTTTCGCGCGACGCTTGAGGGCGCCTTCATGGGCGAATCGCAGATGCCCGGGGCCAGGTTCCGCGCCGTGAACGCGCCAGGTGTCAGTATGTGGCAGGCCGACCTGGAGGGTGCCGATTTCCGTGAGGCGCAGTTGCCACGGGCGAACCTGCGGGCCGTCCGTCTTCGCCGCGCCGATCTGCGCAACGCCAACTTGAGCGCCGCCAACCTTGAGAACGCCGACCTGGCAGGCGCCGATCTGCGGGGCGCGGACCTCAGCGGCGCCAACCTGAAAGGCGCTGGCCTTGCCGAGGCGCTGCTGGAAGGCGCCAACCTCATGGGCGCTGATCTCGCCGGCGCTCGTCTTCCGGACGGAGTACGCGCGCCGTGATCGAGCGAGCCCCGCTCCGTCCCAGCCTCGAGGAGCTGCTCGACCGCATCGAGGCGGCGCGCGGCCCTTGGAACACCGACTTGGCCAACGAGGACGTGTCTCGCTACGACTTCGGGGAGGCAGCCCTGCAGCGCGTGCTCAGCGGCCACCGGTTCACAACGCCGCCGACCTGGTGGAGCCCGGCCAATCCGAGCCGGAACAAGCCCGCCGGGCTGAGCCTGCGGGGCGTTCAGGCCGAGGCGGCGAACTTCCGCGGCAGCAACCTCACCGGGGCGGACTTGCAGGGGGCGGTCCTGATCGGCGCGTACTTCACCGAGGCCCGGCTCGTGCACGCCTGGCTTGAGCGAGTCCAGGCTGCCAGCGCGATCTTTCGATACACCAACCTTCAGGCGGCCGACCTCGCCGGCGCCGATCTTGAGGGCGCGGACCTGCGTGGAGCGATACTCGTTGGCGCTTACCTGCGCGGTGCGCGCTTGATGGGTGCCAACCTTACCGAAGCGAAGGCTTCCGGGGCCGACCTGCGCGAGGCCATCTTGATCCAGATGAACGGCACCGACGCCGACCTCTCGTACGCGAACCTGCGCGACGCGAACCTCACCAACGCCGTGCTGACGGGGACCAACCTCGAAGGCGCCGACCTCCGCGGCGCTCTCCTGGACGGGGCCGACTTGACCGATGCGAATCTCAGGGCGGCCTTACTACCCGCTCCCTCTGGGATAGGGTGAGGTCTGTCCCGAGCGCAGCCGTAGGAATGAGGGCCACATGTACCGCGTTCCCAACCTCTCCGAGCGCGAACGGCTGACGGTCGAGGCGCTGCTGGACCTCATCGAGGAAGCGGACTGGCGTGGCGCGGACCTCGCCGGTGAGGACCTGAGCGACCTGGACCTCAGTGCGCCTGTCCTTGAGGCGCAGTGGCAGGCGCGCGGCTTCTCGTCGGACAAGATGCCGCCCTGGTGGAGCCCCGCCAACCAGGACGAGGGGAAGCCTGCCGGCATCAACCTCTATCGCGCGCAGATGGAGATCACGGTCCTTCGCCGCGCGGCCCTGCCGGGCGCGGACCTCCGCGGTGCGGTCCTCGCTGGTGCTGCGGGCGGCGGCGCCAACCTTGACGGCGCGCTCCTCGAAGGCGCAGACCTGCGGGGCGCCTCCTTTAAAGGGGCCAGCTTCCAAGGAGCCGACTTGAGTCGCTGCGAGGGGCAGCTCTCCTTCTTCGGCGAGTGCAACCTGGTTGGGGCCAACCTCTCCGGTGGCCAGTTCGAAAGCGCGGAGTTCCTGAACGCCGACCTCCGCGAGGCCGATCTCCGCGGCGCCAGGTTCCCGGGTGCGCTTTTTATGGGCGCCGACCTGCGTGGAGCCCTGCTCGAAGGAGCCGACTTCGCGGGCGCCAACCTGGAAAGGACGCGGCAGGCGTGAATGGCCTTTGACAGGCGGCGAGCTCCCTTCTAGAATGCGTCGCCTGGATGAAAGGCATGGGGGGGCGTAGCTAGTGCAGCGACTTCAGAGCGCTGGGGCGCGGTATAAGCGTCCGCAACGGCGCGACCACAGCTTCACGCGCCCGTGGCGACCGGGCGCCGATGTCCTGCGGAGTGTGCTCGGCCGGTTGCATTTGCGCCCATGGGCAATCGCGCTTGGCGTAACTGTCATCGTGCTTCTGCTGGATACGCGCTGGCCCAACCCGCTTTGGGCCATTCCCGCCATGATTGGCATCGTCACGGGAACGGAAGGCCTGCTGGAACAGCGCGAGAGCGCGGTGGCATCGCTGAACGGGCAGCATCGCACCTGGCGGCCGGAGAGCTGGCTGGCACCGCTGCTGCTCGTCGTGATCGCTGCCGTTATCCTCCCCTTGTTCAAGCTGGAGGGGATAGCCCTCACGCTCACCGTGCTGATGATCCTCGCTCTGATCGCGGCGAGCATCGTCGCCGACTATCTGATCCTGCGTGGGGCCTCCGGTCTGGGCGACGTGGCGCGCGTCGCCTCCAATCTGGTGATCTACGTCACTGTATTTGGGCTCTACTTCGGTCTTCTGAGCAGTAGTCTTCAAGAGCTACCCACCTCGACGATCGGTGTGGGCTTGGCCACCGCCCTCCTCGCTGCCGTGCTCGTCCGGCAGGCGGAGGCGTCGTGGGCACAGACCCTCGTGTACTCTTCGGTCGTCACGGTCTCTCTCGTGGAGGTGCGCTGGGCGCTGGACTTTCTCGATTTGAGCGGGCCGATGATGGCCGTCTTTCTGCTGCTCGTCTTCTACCTGATAACCGGCATCGTGCAGAACCATCTCCGGGGCCAGATGACGAGGGGCCTCGTGGCCGAGTTTGCCAGCGTGGGCGCCGCCGGTTTTCTGCTGCTGTACGGGCTTCGTTTCTGGACCGGCTAAGGCCGTGGGCGAGGTGACAACGCTGCCCGCGCTGCTCGAGCGGCGGGAGGGCTGGCGCCGCGAGGGAAGGAGGGCGGTCCTCACCAACGGCGTCTTCGACCTGCTCCACGTCGGCCATCTGCGCTCTCTGCAAACCGCGCGTGCCTTGGGCGAGCTCCTCATCGTCGCCGTCAACAGCGACGCCTCGGCGCGCGCGCTCAAAGGGCCGGAGCGGCCCATAGTGCCGGCCTCGGAGCGGGCCGAGCTGCTGGCCGGCCTCGCCTGCGTGGACTTTGCCTTTGTGTTCGATGAGCCGACCGCCGAGGGGGTCGTGGCCGCGTTACGGCCGGATGTGTACGTGAAGGGCGGTGACTACGACGCCTCAGGCAAACCGTTGCCTGAGGCCGCCATCGTCCATGAGTATGGTGGCGAGGTCGTGCTGGCGCCGCTTGTGGAGGGGCTCTCCTCCAGCAACCTCATCGAACGGATCCGGGACAGGGGTTAGCGTAACGCGAGGCAAGAGTCTGGTACCGGAAGCTCTGAGGGGGAGACCCACTCTGACAGGAGTCCCGGGGTGTCCCTCAGGACGTTCCAGGGTAAGTGGGTGGGAGGAACTCCGCTCTCTCTGTTTGAAACATCACGCCAACCAGCATTTCTTTCCCAAGCCGTTCGCGACGCTGGAAGGGTTTGCTTTCCTTGATAGCCGCGATGAACAGCGCCCGACGCTGCCCTGAAGTGTGTGTCCTCAGGATATGGTGGTGCTAAACGCTGCCCGAGGCTTCTTCCCCGCGCTGGGGGAGTCCCTTATGGGAGAGTCCAGAGAGGGCGGAGCCCTCTTTGGGAGAAATCGTATCTGGGTGGGCGGGTGGGATAACCGACGTTTTCGACCGTCATGAACATCGCCGGCGCCGCCTTCGTGCTCATGCTGGGGAACCTGGCCAGCCGCCTGCTTGGCCTCGCGCGGGAGCAGGTCATCGCCGGGCTCTTCGGCGCCAGCGCTATCACCGACGCCTTTACAGCGGCCTCACGCGTGCCGCTGACGCTGTATGACCTGCTCATCGGCGGCATCATCTCAGCGGCGCTCGTGCCCGTGTTCGCGGAGAGCGCCCTGGAGGACGGCGTCTCCTTCCGGCGGCTCGTCTCGAGCGCGCTGAACCTCGCCCTGCTCGCCGCTGCCGCCTTGCTCGTGCCGATCATCTGGCTTGCCCCGTGGTGGATGGGCGCCTTTGTCCCAGGCTTCGATGAGCCAACACGGGCTCTGGCGGTGCGGCTCGTGCAATGGATGCTCCCAGCGCTGCTCTTCATGGTCGGCGCGGGCGTGCTGGCCGGGGCTTCCTACGCCCAGCAGCGCTTCCTGAGGCCCGCCGCGGCCCTTGCCTCCTATAACGCCGGCATCATCCTCGGGGCGCTCGCGCTGCACCGTCTATTGGGCGTGGGAGCGCTGGTGGTTGGCGTGCTCCTCGGCGCGGTCGGCCAGTTCGTCATCCTCGCACAGGGGCTGGGCTCCGGCTACGCTCTTGATCTCAATCTGCGACTGGAGCCGATGCGGCGGATCGGCCTGCTCGCGCTCCCTGTCTTCGCCGGCCTGGTCATCTCGACCATCGGCGTCGCCATCGACACCTACCTGGCGTCCGGCACCGGCGAGGGGAGCCTGGCGGCCCTGCGGTTCGCCACAACGCTGGTGCAGTTGCCGCTGGGGCTCGTCGCCTCGGCCGTCGGGCTGGCGGTCCTGCCGGCGCTCAGCCGCAGCGCTGCCCTCGGCGGCGCGCTCGGTGTCGGCGACGACTATCGGAGGACGCTTGCTCTGGGCATCAGGCTGGTGCTGCTGCTGGTCCTGCCGGCCACGGCCTTCTTGGTTGCCCTGCGCGACCCGGTGGTGCGGCTCTTGTTCCAGCACGGCGCCTTCACCGCCGGCGACACCCTGCGCACCGCGAACGCGTTCTTGGCCTACGCGCCGGGGCTGCCCGCCGCCGCCCTCGACCAGCTCTTCATCTACGCGTTCTACGCGCGCAAGAACACGCTCACGCCGGTGCTCGTGGGCGTGGCCGCCGTGGGCGTGTACCTCGTGGTGGCGCTCCTTTTGCTGCCACGCTGGGGCTACCTCGCCCTGGCCGCCGCGAACTCGGCGCAATGGGTGGGACACGCCGTGGTGCTTGGCCTGCTGCTGTGGCGTGCCGTCGGCGCGTTGCCGGGGCTCGGGCGGGTCGCGCTCGTCGGTGTGGCGGCGTCGCTGGTGTTGGGTCTCGGCCTCGCGGTGGGCAGCGGCGTGAGCGGACTCACCGATGCGGAAGGGACGCTCCCCTTGGCCGTGGGTTTAGCCGTGGCCGCCGGCCTCTCCTTGGCGGGGTACGTGGCGCTCCTGGCGGCCCTGCGGGTGCCGGAGCTGGGCATGGTCGCCGGGGCGTTCCGGCGGCGCGTCCGCGGCGCCTGAGGTTTGCCTTGGCACCAGGGCTGGCATAAGATGAGGTGAGGGTCGGGGTGTGGCGCAGCCTGGAAGCGCACCTGCATGGGGTGCAGGGGGTCGGAGGTTCAAATCCTCTCACCCCGACCATGATTTGAGGAGCAGGAGCGTGTTGATACGTTTTTCTTATAGCGCATCCCTGCTAGTTTATTGACCCCCGCGCACTCCTGGTGATAATGTGCATGGAGCCTGGCCGCCAATGCATCCAGCGCGCTCCCACACCCACCGTCCGAGGTGATTGCCATGACGACAAACGCAGCGGATAAGGCGCTCAGAAGTTTCTTGGAAAACCAGCATCCAGGCGACGAAAGCGCAAAGCTCAGTGATGTTGAATACATCGCCGACCATCATAATGCGCTTTTGAAAAAGCATCCAGAACAGTGGATTGCCATACGCGATGGGGAGGTTGTGGCGGTGGGACAAGACTTCCTTGAGCTAAAGGCGGGAGCTGCGGCCAGGGGAATAGCCATAACAAGTACAGTCACAGTGTTCCTGACAAGGGAAAAACAGAATCTAGTTCTGTGACCCATCATGATTCGCGGTTATTTCAACAGCGGCAGGCCCAGTGTTCTGGGCCATCCAGTTGTCTCGACTGCGAAGCGCTTGACGCCTTCGAGTATTCGCTTAGCTTCCTCTTCGTCGGTTGCGTACGGAATAAAGAATTTCACAATTTGCCTCCTTTTAGCGTGTCTTGTGTGTCCTAATAAGCCCACTCATCCGGGACCTCCGCCTGCGATGAGAATTCTCGGCTATGCGACTGTTGGCAGCCCGCTGCGTTAGCGAAGGCGGTCAAGGCTGATTGACGATTCGACCAGTTCTCTCATCGAAGAGCCAGGGGCCGCCAGTATAAAGCTGCTCAAAAGACTTGCCATTAGGGTCTCGCAAGTACTGTGTCCTATAGCTCCCCCTGGGAGTGACAAACCATATTCCTGAGCCTCGGTAGCTGGCTTCCGCTTCGCCCAATCCGAACTGCGCATGACACAGGTCCAACGCTGCTTGAAGCAGGTCCAGCCCCTTGATCTGTCCACTCAGGTCGGCGATGTTAGCGTCAATACATGCCTCCTCTGATGGTTCGAGAGCCTTTCTAAGCAGTTCGAGAACTTCCCATTTTGAGAGGAGCGCTCCCTTGGCTGCGGCTGCCTCGGCTGTGGCTCTGGCTGAAGTTGCAGGCGGAACCGATGTTTGGGAGCGGTCTGACCATGCCAAAAAGAAGAGCGCGGCGGCTCCTATGAGAAGGAGCAATGGATAGCGCAGCCGGCTGCGCCAGTACCAGCGCGTAAGTCTTCTCAGCACTGGCCAGATAAGCCACGTTACCGCCACCAGGCCGATGACGATGGCAGCGACAGCGATAAGTTCACTCATAGCAAGCGCCTAAGCCATCGGGTAGAAGGATAACCGGTCCTGGGGAAGCTTGCTGTCGTGAAAACGACGAGGTTAGTCGACACACCACACCGCCGCCCACATAGGGAACCACTCTTTGTACTGAACAACCGAGATAGAGGCGTCTTCCCTGACTTTGACTATTAGTTCAAGTCGCTGGCCCACCGCATGGCAACCAAAGAATGGCTCAACAATTATCGTGGCTTCCCATCCGTCATCTACCGCTCGGGCACCTCGCTGATCCGTCGCATATAGGAGTTGGGCTGCCGCGACAGCAATCGCAGTGTCAGGGGTATCAACTGCGCCGACGAACGTGAGCAGGTCGCTTCGGTCGCAGATAAGATGTCCACCAACACTTAGTCGCCCGTATGGCGGTCTGAATCCAGCATATGAGTAAGGAGTGTCGTACCGATACAGGTTAAGCTCAGCGCAGGAATCATTAGGCGCTGTCCAATCCACACCAGAGAGGCTGATTGTAGGGCCGTATTGATTATCGCGAGTGACGCGGCCAAAGGAACTCGTGAAACGCCCGTCATCGAATGCAAGAACTCTGCGCTCAGGAGCAACCATCTGAACCAGCGCGGAGAGAGCGATTAGCGTAGCAGGGCCAAGGACGACGGTGCCAAGTAGCCACTTCCTCCCCCGTGCCGTCCTCCAAGCCTTTCTGCCCTGCCAGACGGTTAGAACGCTCACAGAGACGTAACCGACCGTGAACACCGACAACTCGGCAGCTTGCAGTGCATTGCTTAGACGGAAGACCCAGGAAGCCAAGGAGAATAGCACCAGGAAAACGCCAACTACGACGATAGCAGCCAGAAGCAGGACGCCGAGGAGTCTCTGCAGGATACGTGTCATGTTAGAGCGTCAGATGGTCAGTTCGACTAGCTCCCTGGCGCACAGGGGCCAAGGCCAACCGCATGATCTGGAAACCAGGCGCTGTAAGAATAGAGCGGACCTTCTCGGTGGACAACGCCATGAGGCTGCCATCCGGACGATTCTCCCCAAGTTCTCACGATTTTCTGGGGGCGCTCGGGTGGACATGTCACGCCATGGGTGGTTCGGTCATCGTCTCGTGTTTCCAGTCAAGGTATTGCGAGATTGCAGCACTAAAGGTATCTAGTATGTCCGACATCGCCTGAACCACTTGTTTGATGTGGCTCATATTGACGCTATGAGCCTTCTCAACAGGGTCAGACGGGTACCTAAATGACAGAGACTTAGGGTCAAGAGCGCTAAGTTCGGCAAGACGTTGCTGGATGGCATCATTATCGGCTTTAAAATGTTGGCTTGGCAATATCGACTCCACGTTTGGGCGCACTTTGCTCCAAAGCCGCATCAAATCATGCTTGAGTGGAATGTCTGCTGGCATGTCAAGAAAGTCACAACTTTCGTGAAGGAGCTCCTTCAGACGCAGCTCAAAATAGTGACGATAGAGGAATAGAATGGGATAGGCCAACGCGTCTCTTAGGAAGACAGGGCTCGACGGCATTGTCTCTACAAGGTTATCTGCTGCCAGTTTGTAGCCAAGAGCATAAGTGTCCCAATCATTTCCCATGGGTAGCGAAACATTGAATATCGAGTCTGGATCGGAACTCTGCTTGAAAGGTCGAAACAGAGGCTCATGGAGATGCGCCTTTTCTGCATCCCTATCCCTCTGCAAGTCCTCCAATGCAAGACTCGTATCATTGGGCATCAATACCCCGCCTTTTAGTTCCGCTATCTCCGGATACGTCGCCATCTGCTCCCTCCACTTTAATTCTACGGAGGAAGTCAAGCGCTAGAGCCTGGCCTGCATGGGTGCAGTCGGTCGGCGCGCGCCGGCGACGCCCTGGGCGTCACAACCCCGCCGCATCCCCAGCCCACTCCACTTGCGCCAACCGTTTTTGTGTATATACTTCCAGCCAAGTCAGGTCAGTTATCGTCTGTAGGAGGCGCAAGAATGCAGGAGCCCGCAGGTGGTCGAGCACAGAGCCAGTGGGACACGTACGCGGACCAACTGCGAGAAAAGCTGCCGGCAGCGCCGGAGGGCCTGCTCGCCGGCTACGTGACCTGGGCGCCCTGGGTGGCGATTGTCTTTGGCGCGCTTGGCATTCTGGGCGCGCTGACGCTCCTGGGCATCGGCTCCGCCCTGCCGTTCATGATGGCGCCCGGCTCATACTACGCTGGGGCCTTGGTGGTGGGCCTGATTGCGGGCGCGGCAAGCGCGCTCGAGCTCGTCGGCGGTATCCTGATGCGCCAGATGCGGCTCATGGGTTGGTGGCTGTTGGCGATCGGCCTTATCCTCGGCGTGCTCAACAACCTGTTCAGCGCGGGCATCGTCGGGCTCGTCGTTACGCTGGCGATCGCCTATGTGCACGTGCAGGTGAAGCCGCGATACCACTAGGCCGCGGCACCTCGAGTGGAGGGGTCGGGGTTCAAAGCTCTCCAGGCCGGCCAGCTTTTGTCTTCGCTGCCTTGGCGACCATCTATCGGGCCCGCCTATTGATGCAGGTGCAGGAATGCCTCCACGACCCGTGGGTCGAAATGGGCCCCGGCTTCGGCCCGGATGTAGTCCAGCGCGCGTTGCTCCTCCCAGGCCGGCTTGTAGAGACGCTCTGAGCGGAGGGCATCCCACACGTCGACCACGGCGAAGATGCGGGCGTGCAATGGGATCTGCTCTCCCTGGAGCCCATGGGGGTAACCGGTGCCGTCCCACTTCTCGTGGTGGCTCAAGGGAATCGCCAGCGCTGGGCGGAGGAACGTGATCGGCGAGAGCCAATCGTAGGCGTACTGCGGGTGGCGGCACATGATGTCCCACTCTTCCGGGGTGAGTGCGCCGGTCTTCAGAAGGATCCTGTCGGGGATGGCCATCTTGCCGACGTCATGCAGCAAGGCGCCCCGTCGTACGTGCACGATGTCAGTTTCCGGCACGCCGATGGCGCCGGCCAAACGATCGGTCATCTCGACGACGCGCACACTGTGCCCCTCGGTCTCGTTATCTCGCAGGTCTAGTGCGTGGACCCAGCCTTCCAGGGTGGTGTCGTACGCCAGTATGAGCTCCGCGTTGGACCGTTGAAGGTCGTCAAAGAGGCTGGCGTTGTCTATGGCGATTGCTGTCTGGGCTGCCAAGGCCTCGAGCATTTCAAACCAGTCCGGATCACGATCGACGGTGGCTCGGTGGAAGATTTCCAGGACTCCCTTCACCTGGCCCTTGGAGATGAGCGGCATGGCGCAGTACGAGACGAGGCCCTCGCCCGCCAGCAACGCGGCGCGCGCGAACTGGCCGATCGCCGCGGGCAGGTAGGCTTCGTACACCATCTGGCGTTCGAGCGCGGCGCGTCCGGCGAGGCCCTCGCCTAAACGCAATCGGGAACGGGCGATGGCATCGGTGCGAAAGCCGCGGCCCGCGGCATAGGTCAGGACCTGCGTCGCAGGGTTCAACAGCAGGATGCCTGCGGCATCAACGCCCAACTGGCTGGTTACTTGGTCCAGTACCACACTGAGGGTCACGCGCACATCCAGACTAGCGGTAATGGCCATATCGATCGCCCTAAGCGACCCAAGACGCTGCATCTGCTGAGCGATCCTCTCCTCGGCCGCCATGCGCTCCGTGATGTCCCGCGCCACACCGAAGAGGGTCACTTGTTCGCCGGCCTCGTCCAGTTGGGGGACGATCCGGTCTTCTATCCAGCGATAGCTCCGTGTCCCGCTGTGGCGGATGCGATACTGTCTCGTGCCCGGCTGCAGGCTCGTGAGAACGTGGCTGGTCACTTCTATGACCTTGGGCAGGTCTTGCTCGTGGATGAGGCTCACCCAGAGGTCCGGATTGTCGATGAAGTCCTGCGGTTCGTGGCCCACGACATGCGCGACGCGCCCGCCTATGAGTTCCACGCGCCCTCCCAACGGGACCGCCAGCGGTGTGGTGACCCTGTAAACGACTTCATCAACTTGCTCAAGGACGGTGCGATAGCGTTCCTCGCTGTCGCGGAGGGCCTCCTCCGCGCGGCGGCGCTCAGTGATGTCGCGCAGGATGACCATCAAGGTGGTCCCGCCGTTGTCGGCCAGTTTCGAGATGGTGGCCTCCGCGGGGAACTCGGTGCCGTCTTTCTGCTGGCCGTAGATTTCCTCGTCTTCCCCCATGCGGCGGGTCAACTCGAGGCCTGCAGCGAAGCTCTCAAGAAGTCGGGCATGGCCTTCGGCGAAACGGGGTGGCACCAACATGGTGAGGGGCCGGCCTATGACCTCGTCCGCCGGGTAGCCGAAGATACGCTCCGCTCCGCGATTGAAGTGCACGATGCGCTGTTCGCTGTCCAGCGCGATGATGGCGTCGGCGGCGATGTCTAGCACGCGCTGGAGGCGGGCCTCCAGGACGAGTCGGTCTGCCTCAGAGCGCCGCTGCCTGCTCTCGATGTCCACCGCCAGCGCTGCGTTCCACCAGACGACGGAAGTAAGCACGACAACGTTGGCAAGGGCGAAGAGCACCAGTCCGAACTCAAGCCCGTAGAAGCCCGCGCGCTCTCCGGCGAGCCTCAGCCAGCCCATGAGCAAGGGTACAAGCACTGCGGCGGGCAACAGCCGGCGCGCCACGATACCCCCCACGGAGTCGCTGGTCACCGTTGCCATTAGACCGCGTTCGGGCCGCGCTGCGAGGACACCAAGGGGCAGCATCACGAACATGAGGGCCGTGGCTAGGGGCATGCTGCCGGTCTTGGGTATGCCCTCGAGGTCCGCTCCCCCGTAAATATAGCCGCCGACGGCAAACAGGCCGCTCAGGGCTGTCAGAAGGCAGAGGAATTGCGACGGCCGAAGGCGAGATTTCGTCTCCGTGTCGAGCAGCAACAGCGCGAGAGCAGTGAGCAGGACACTCAGCGCCGGCGCTGTAATCGGCTGGTCCGTGGAGCCGGGGCCAAGCACCGCGATCGACGAGCCCAGCCTGCCCGAGACGTCCCAACCGATCGTGGACGCTAGAAGAGAGGCCAGGCCGGCCGCAGCCGCCAGTAACGCGGTTCCTTGGGCGACCCGCAGGAGGAGGCCCGTGGACCTCTTCTTGCGTTGAAGCCATAGCGACAGGCCGAGCAGGACAAACGCGATGGCCACAGCCGGCGACATGGACCACGGCCCCGGCAGGAGCCGATTGGCCGCCGCGGCGCCGGTCAACCAGCCAAACATGGCAACACACCCGGCGGCAACGACGAGGCCGCTCAAGCCGGAAGCCGCGGACGTAAGGGCCGCGACGCTACGGCGGCTCGTTCCATTGATGGTCATGGACCGCTCCTTGTGCGCGGGCGCTTTTCAAGGTATCGCGAAGCTGATCAGGGCTAATGGGCCGCGACACGATGGGCGTTAATGCAACAACGGTGCGATAATGGATTAGAGGTACAACCCTGTCAAGCCGTGCGCAACGAACTCGCGGGCGCATCGAGGCCCTCGCGATGCTGATGGCATGGCCAGCGCCGCTCCGATCACCGCTTCTTCACCTTTCCGACATCTTGGCGGGTAACAGGGAGGGCAAACCTTTGTTACTCTCGTCAAATGCACCCAGATGAGGAGCCTCATGTTCGAGGAACGACGACAGAGCCGGGTTGAGGCGCAGCGGCGCGAGGGCATGCTCGTGTGGCTTCTCGCTGGAGCGCTGCTCCTTTCCCTCGGCGCGACGCTGGTCCTGCTGGCGGACTCCTGGTGGCGCACCGCCGGCGAGAGCATCGGCACCGCGCTTCTCGCTAGGTAGCCAACGCCCCGCGGCTGGACAAAGCCGCTCTCTTCGTAGGATCATGGTCGCAGACAGGGTCCCATGGAGAGAGCGCCCTTGGCCGCCGGACACCACGACCTCCCCTTATCGCCCCAGGCGACGGCTTTCGTCAGCTACTACGAGGCCGTGTTCAACCGCGCCTGTGCCTCGGGCGCGCACTCGGACCTGATGGACCTCCACGATGCCGCGGGCGTCCTTAGCTATCCCGGCTCTGACGGCCTCGAGCTGACATCGCCCGTAGTGGAGGCGCTGGCCGGCCTCCCGAAGGGCGCGACCCTCAGCTTCGTCAGCCCGCGAGGCGACGGGAGCCGTATCGTCGCCGGCGTCCACGGTCACGGCTGGCCCGCCGGCGACATCGTCGGCCATGCCATCTTCGAGCTCTCCGATGGCCGTGTCGTCCGGCTTAAGCTAGATGTCAATCGTCCGTAGCCAGCCCTCGACGTTGCTCCGATCATCGCAGGAAGGAAGCGCACACCGCCTATGTGGGTCGTGACGCGTACCGACGAGAAACGTTTGGTGAACCTGGACACCTGCCGCTATGTGTCGGTGCGCGGCGGCTCCATTGGCACGCGACAAATCGTGACCATGCAGAGCGAGGGCGAGGAGCCGATCGTCCTGGCCGACTGTGAGTCCGAGTACCAGGCGGACGTCCTGTTCCAGCGACTGGTGCTGGCACTGCAAAACGAAGCGACCTTCCTGGACTTGACGAAAGACCCGGAAGCCGAAGGCTACGCCGAGGCCCGTTAGCGAATGCAGAGGATCTCAGCCGCCGCCCGCGAGCCAGTTGCGGTCGGCCCGCGCAACACCTTCCGCTCCCTCCGCTACCACAACTACCGCTCGCTCTGGTTCGGCATCGTCTTTGGCAGCCTGGGCCAGTGGATGGAGCAGGTCGCCCTCGGGTGGCTGGTCTACGAGCTGACCGGATCGCCCCTCCAGCTCAGCCTGGTCATCGGTGCTCGCTCGCTGCCCTTGCTGCTCTTCGGCCCGTTCGGCGGTGTCGCCGCCGATCGCTTCGACCGGCGGCGCATCCTGCTGGCCTCCCAGGCCATCGTGATGATACTCGCCTTCATCGTCGCGATGCTTACCATCACGGGGCGCGTGCAGGTCTGGCAGCTCGCGCTCATCTCGTTCCTAGGCGGCTGGGCCTGGGCCTTCAACATCCCGGCCCGCCAATCGCTCATCCCCAACGTCGTGCCGGAGGGCGAGGTGATGAACGCCGTCGCCCTGCAGGCTTCCGGCTTCCAGATGACCGCGATCATGGGGCCGAGCATCGCCGGTCTGCTGATCGGCGTCGTGGACGCGGGCGGCGTCTTCCTTGTAAACAGCGCCCTCTTCGTGCTGGTCCTCTTTGCCACGTGGCAGTTGCGCCTGCCGCCGAAAGCGCCCGACGGCGAAGTCCTCTCGGTGGGGAGGTCTATGCTGGAGGGATTCCGGTTCGTCCGTTCAGACCGCGCCATCTTCACGGCGCTCCTGCTGGCGCTCTTCCCCACGGTGTTCGGGCTGCCTGTGGTGGCGATGATGCCGGTCTTCGCCCGCGAAGTGCTCCACGTTGGAGCCCAGGGCCTGGGCTACCTCAACTCTGCGCTGGGCGTCGGGGCCATCATCGCGACGCTCACCATTGCCAGCATGGGCGACCTCTCGCGCAAGGGGCGGCTGCTGATCGTAGCCTGCTTCAGCCTTGGTTGCTTCCTCGTTCTCTTCTCGCAATCCCGCTGGCTGGTGCTATCGCTTGGCGCGCTGCTGTTCGTCGGCGGTAGCCGCATGAGCTTCATGGCGCTCACCAACACGAGCATCCAGCTCTCCGTCCCCGACCAGTACCGCGGCCGGGTGATGAGCCTGCTGGCGCTCGATTTTGGGCTGACCCCCTTGGGGACGCTACTCGCCGGCACCATCGCCACCTATTGGGGCGTGCAAGCGGCGATCGGCCTCTTCGGGATCGTTTGCGCCACCGCCGGCGCAGTGGGGTGGCTGCGGCTGCGTGAGTTTAGGGATGCGGTGACGTAAGGTCACTCCATGCGTAGGGCTGCCGCCCTGAGGGTCATCAACTAAATAATTCAGCACCGAGGGTTGAAACCCTCAGCTTCCGCACAAGAGACGCGGGATTCATCCCGTAGGTTACTTATGCCCTTCAGGGCGGCGGCGGCAAGTGCAACTGTTGCCGGCTGCTTACCCCGGCGGCTCTATGCGATACCGCCAAACCCCCGCCGGCGCTGCCACCTCGACCTCCTCGCCGACACCCTTGCCCAGCAGCGACTGGCCGAGCGGCGACGTGACCGAGAGCTTGCCCTGACGAGGATTCGCCTCCGCCGGGTGGACCAGGAAATAGCGGAGCGTCTCGCCGTTGGAGAGGTCACGCAGGAGCACGGTGCTGCCGAGGCCGACGGACTCGCTCGCGCCATTGAACAGGACGCGCGCGTCCTTGAGGAGCGCCTCAAGCTCGCGAATGCGGGCCTCCAGCTGTCCCTGGTAGTCGCGCATGGCGTCGAGGGGCGCGTTCTCAGAGATGTCGCCGTCAGCGAGCGCTTTTCGCAGCTCCTCCGCGACACGTGGTCGTTCAGCGATCAGCGATGTGAGCTCAGTCTGAAGCTGGCTGTGTCCCTCGTTGGTCAGGCGAGCCTGCCGGGGAATTCGGACTCCGCCCGCCGGGAGTGGCGCCGCTGAGGTGGTGGCGCGCCGGATGCGGATGGCCTTGCTCAAGTCCTCGCTTGTTAGCCGCTGTTTGGCGAGGGTAGCGAAGAACGCCCGGAGCGTCTCAGACTGGGTCGTCCGACCGCCCCGCCGCTGCTCTTCGTCGTAGCGGCTGACATCACGCGCCGTGAGGCTGTCTATCAAGCGGTCCCGACCGCACCAGAGGACAAAGCGCTGTAACTCCTGCTGGGCCCGTCGGCGCGACTCGTCCGGTGTCGTTGCGAGGTAGCGGACTATCGCGTCCCCGACTGATAGGGTATTCGCCATCTGCGCTCCTTGCGCCTGAGGCTGTAACACCTCATTGTAGAGAACATGGCAGAAGGGCGTCAACGAACGGGTGGGCCTCAGTCGGTGCTGGAGTGCGGATTGACGACTCTGGGAGAGCATCTGGAGGGCGCGCCTGGAAGCCTCGCGCGCGACTATCATCGTCGTCAGGAAGGAGACGCCGACGCTGCTCAGGTAGCCGCGGCTCCCCCACCTCCTGGCCAGGCGTTCTCCCATCCCTTCGACGCCCTCGCCAGAGCCGTATATACTCGCCCGAAGAAATAGCCTATGTTTCGCCCGTCGCTCCTCCGACTCATCGGCCTCATCGCCATCGTCTTCGGCCTCTTGGGCCTCCTTCGGTTCCCGCCGCCGTGGACTGCTTCAGCTATACCGTCGTCGGTCGAGCGGACGGTACCCTATACCGACCTGAACCCGCTGGGCGCCAACCTCTTCCTCGAGCGCGAGGTGGAGGACTGGAAGAAGCGGGCCGCGCTGCAGATGGCGCGCGAGGGAGGCTTCGGGTGGCTGACGCTTCACATGCCGTGGGCATCGCTGGAGCTACGGCCCGGGCGCTTCTTCAGCGATGCCGAGCGGCGTAGCACCTGGGAGAAATACGATACGCTGGTCTCCCTTGCCGAGGAGTACGGCTTTCGCATCGTGCTCCGCCTGGACCGCCCAGCCGCCTGGGCGCGACCGGAGAATCCGGTGCAGACGGCGCCACCTTCCGACCTCGAGGACTATGGGAACTTCGTGGCGACCGTCGCTGCTCGTTATCGCGGCCGCATCCAGCATTATCAGATATGGAACGAGCCCAACATCACCATCGAGTGGGGCGACCAGCCGATTGACGCGAGCGCCTACGCCCGGCTCCTGGCCGTGGCGGCGCGGCGCATTCGAACAGTAGACCCCGACGCGCTCATCGTTAGCGCCCCGCTTGCGCAGACTCTCGAGCGTTCTCGGTTCAATCTGAGCGAGCTCGAGTACCTTGAGGCGCTCTATGTCGCGGGCTTCCAGAACAGCGCCGATATCGTCATGGCGAACGCTTACGGCTTCGACCGGCCGCCCGAGGACCCGCCTGCCGAGACTGCCCTCAACTTCCGACGACTGGAGCTCCTGCGGGCGGTGATGGAGCGGCACAACGACGGCGCCAAGCCGGTCTGGGTCGCCGAGTTCGGCTGGAACGCTTCGCCTCCCACGTTCCCGGCCGAACGCCTCATCTGGCGGCGCGTCAGCGAGGCCGAGCAAGCCGAGTATGCTGTGCGGGCCGTTCGCCTGGCCCGTTCCTGGGGTTGGGTTGGCGTTATGAACCTCTGGTATTTTCGCCAGGTCGGCGACTACCCTGTCACCTCGCCGGTCTATTACTTCCGCCTCGTCGACGTGGACTTCACGCCTCGGCTGGGATATGGGCCTCTCGCGGAGCTGAGCAACGAGCTGCGCCGCGTAGGGCCAGGCATGCACCAGGAGACGAGCCCAGCGGTTGAGGAGATTGGGACCTGGAGCGCGGCCCTCCTGTCCGGTGTCGACAGCAATACGGTCCTCAGGAGCTCGCGCCCGGGCGATAAGCTGCGATTCACCTTCGCTGGCAGCGGTGTCGCCCTCGTGCACAGCGTGGGGCCGACTCAGGGACGCTTCATTGTGACGATCGACGGGCAGCCGCCACCGGGCCTGCCTCGCGACGAACAGGACCGCGCCTACCTCGACCTTTACGGGCCGACGAGCGAAACCGGGCGGCAGTCCTTCATCGCCCGCGATCTGCGAGCCGGCCGGCACGTGCTTGAGCTCGTGATAGACGCACGGGCGGATCCGCGCGCCCAGGACCGCGAGGCGACCGTCGACGGCTTCGCTGTCGAGTTGCGGTGGTCGCCCCTGCAGTTTTACCAGGCCGCAGTGGCGGCCGCTGCTGGTCTGCTGCTCCTTCTGTTCGCCAGGCGTGTTGGGAGGGGGTGACGTTGCCCCGAGGGGCCGCCCTACAGAGCGCGGTGCTGAGCGCCATCGCTTTCTGGGCCTTGAGCCTCGCGCAATTGCAGCTGCCTGGGCTGTACTACGATGAGGCGTTGGACGCCGTGCCCGCGATGCAGTTGGTCATGGGCCAGCGCGTCGAACTGGTGCGGGACGCTGGGCTGACCGTGGCCGGCATCAGGCTGCCCCTCATGGCCATGGACTATGTGGGGCCGGTGTATACGTACCTGTACGTCCCGCTGTTCGCCGTAGCGGGAGTGAGTACGTTCACTGCACGGTGGCTGCCCATCAGCCTGAGCGTCGTTACCATCGCTCTTACCTTCGCCTGGACGCGCCGTGCCTTTGGCGACAGTGTGGCGGCCGGCGCCGCACTGCTGCTGGCAACACATCCGTCGTACGTTTTTTGGAGCCGGCAGGGCGTCTCGGTGACGGCTGCGCTAGCGTTTTTCGCCGTGGGAGCCCTGTGGCTCAGTGGGTCATGGCTGCGTCGTCCTCGGCGAGCGACGGCCTTCGCTTTGGGCCTCGCGCTTGGCCTGGGCCTCACGGCCAAGGTGTTGTTCCTGTGGTTCATCGTGGCGCTGTTGGCGGTCGGCGCGGCCGTGGTGGCCTTCCGTGCTCGGGAGAGGCGCCCTGAAGGCTTTTCGACCGCGCGCGCCTCCGTTCTCTCCGGCGCGCTCGGTTTCCTTGTGGGCGCCTTGCCATTGATCGTGTACAACCTCATGAGCCAGGGCACCGTCCGGGCTATCGCGGCGAATCTGGAGACCACCGCGTACGGCGTAAGCAACGCGGACTACCTGACCAACCTGGTGGGGCGGGCTAGGGCGTTTCTCACAGTGGTACAGGGGTCGGGTTTCTGGTACCTGGGAGGCATCGAGCGCCAGGTGTTGTTCCCCTGGGCCATCGGCATCGCGTTGGTGGTGGTGATGGTCTTTGTTGGGTTTGCTGGGCGGCTAGGCAACGAGCGCCGGGAGGCGGCCGCCCTGCTCGGTATCATCGGCCTGTTCTTCCTTCAGAGCGGCTTCACTATTTCCGGCCTCTGGCCGACGCATTCGTTCCTGCTGCTGCCGCTGCTTGGGACCGTGGTCGGCCTGGGCCTCAAGGTCGCTCTCGACCGGCCCGTGTTCTTTGTCGCTGTGCTGTCACTCCTTGTCCTGGGAAATGTTTGGACCGACCTTCGGTACCACGTTGACCTCGCCGAGACCGGCGGCCGGCGGGCGCATTCGGATGCAATAGCGCGCCTTGCGGGCGTTCTCCTGGAGCGGGAGGGCCCCGTCTACGCGCTGGACTGGGGCATGAAGAGCAACCTGCAGATCATCACCGCCGGTCGCGTCAACCCCATCGAGGTGTTCCAGTACCAGACGGAGCCTGATGCCGCCTTCCGCGATTACATGTGGGGGGCGCTGCACGAGCCCGGCGCTCGGTTCGTGTTGAAGACGCCCGAAGCCACTGTATTCCGGCGCTTCGAGCACGCTCAGCGCCTCGCAGAGGAGTGGCGGTTCAAGCTGGTGCTAGAGGCCGAGGCGCTGGAGCGGGACGGCACGCCGCTGTACCTCGTCTATGCCGTCGAGCGCCTCTTGTGATCCTCGCCAACGCGTGGCGCCGCGAGGATATCGCCGTCTGCCTTGGGCTGGCCGTCTGCCTCGTTATCTACTACGTCGGGACGCCGGTATGGATATGGGCGCCGGCCGCCTTCGTCTTCGTCGCCCTCGCCTGGTGGCGCCTCGATCTCGCTTTGCTCGCCGTCGTGGTTACGGCGCCGTTTTATCGCTTCCCCAAGGCGTTTGACGCATCCCTTTTCGGCCTCGCGCAGCGAGGTGAGCCGCTACGGTTCAGCCTGGCGGAGTTCGCCGTCCTCGGCTGCGGGCTCGCCTGGCTTGTCCGCCACCTTTGGCGGTCTGCAAAAGAGCCACCAAGCACGACGCTGACCTGGCGTCATCTCCTGAGTCCGCCGCTGGCCTTCCTCGTCGCCGCCACACTGACGCTGCCCTTCAGCCAATACCTCACCTTCAGTTTCCGCGCGTACCGGACGATCGTGCTGGAGCCGCTGCTTTTTTACTTCCTGCTGCGGCAGACCGTCGACGATGGAGCAGCGGTCCGCCGGACTCTGGACGCGGTCCTCGCGCTTGGCCTGGGCGTTGGGCTTTTCGCTCTGGGCCACTACCTGTTCGTGGGCGTAACCGAGGCAACCGGCGGCGTGCGACGCGTGCTGGCGATCTACCACTCGCCCAACGCTCTGGCCCTTCTGGTCGGCCGGCTCATCCCGATCGCCATAGCACTTGTTGCTGCCGCGGGCGCATGGCGCCGCGCCCTCGCCGCGACGGCGGCCCTCGCAACGGGCGCCACGCTGTTCCTGACCTACTCACGAGGCGCCTGGCTCGCCGTCGCGGGAAGCATCGTCGCGCTTGGCTGGCTGCGCGGCGGCCGCGCTCGGTGGCTGGCCGTGGCGGCGACGGGCGCGGCCCTATTGCTGGCGGCCATGCTCCTGCCGAGCGAGCGGCTCCAATCGGAGACGACGGTGCAGCAGAGGCTCTACATCTGGCAGTCATCGTGGCAGATGCTCGTAGATCATCCGCTCGTGGGCGTCGGCCTCGATAACTTCTTGTACTATTACCCGCGTTACATGCTGCCGCAGGCGCACGACGAGCCGAACATGTCTCATCCCCACAACCTCATCCTCGATTTCTGGCTCAGCACGGGCATCCTCGGCCTGATTGCTTTCGCCTGGCTCCAGGTCACGTTCTGGCGCCGGAGCCGTCATGCCCTCGGGCTGGGTGCGGAAGCCGGCCTACTAGCGGCCGGCCTTGCCGCGAGCATGGCGGAGATGCTTCTGCATGGGCTTATTGACAACTCGTTCTTCTTAATTGACTTGGCCTTCTTTTTCTGGCTAACCTATGGGCTAATGGCTGCGGTGGTCGCCGTGCCCGCCGCTAGGGCAGGCACGGAGGGCCGATAGCGGTTCTTTCCGGAGTCTATGCAGCGATGCGCATCCTGGTGACCGGCGGCGCCGGATTCATTGGCTCTCACCTCTGCGATCGCCTCATCGCCGATGGGCATGAGGTGACGGCGGTGGACAACCTCATTACGGGCCATCTTGCGAACATCGAGCATCTGATGGGAAGGAACGGCTTCCGCTGGTATCAGATGGACATCGTCGAGTCGCTGCCAGAAGGGCAATGGGAGGCTGTGTTCCATCTGGCCAGCCCGGCGAGCCCGGTGGGCTACGGCGAACACCCCATCGAGACGATGTTGGTGAACGCTGTCGGCACGCACCACGCGTTGGAAGCGGCTAGAGCGGGCGGTGCCCGCTTCTTGCTCGCCTCCACGTCGGAGGTGTATGGCGATCCTCTGGAGCACCCCCAACCGGAGACGTACTGGGGCAATGTAAACCCCGTGGGCCCACGGGCCTGCTACGACGAGGGGAAGCGCTTCGCCGAGGCCCTGACCGTGGCCTACGTACGGCGGTACCAACTGGACGCCCGCATCGTGCGCATCTTCAACACCTACGGGCCGCGCAATCACCCCGAGGACGGGCGCATCGTGCCGACGTTCATCAGGCAAGCGTTGCAGTCCGCTCCCATCACCGTCTATGGCGACGGCCAGCAGACGCGCAGCCTTTGCTATGTTGCCGACTTGATCGAAGGGCTGATGCGCGCGCAGTTTACGGTGGGAACAACCGGCGAAGTGTTCAACCTTGGCCGGCCTGATGAGCACTCAGTCCTCGAATATGCCCGTCTCGTGCAGCGCTTGGCGGGGTCTGAGTCGGCCATTCTTCACGTCCCTGCGCGGGAGGAGGAGATCGCAAGGCGGCGGCCGGATATCACCAAGGCTCGTCGCGTGCTTGGCTGGGAGCCCTCCACGCCGTTGGAGCAGGGCCTTGGCCAGACTATAGCCTGGTTTCGCCAAGTGCTTCCTTCGGGCACTCGTGACCCAGCGACGCCGCGTGTAACTGGGGAGGCCAGACCGAGAGTCTGAGCAACTCGTGGCCATCCTCGTCGCACCCCGCAGCCCGACCACGGCGTTTGGCCTATTCCAGGGCAGCGCCTTAATCCTGCTCCTGCTCGTCGCCGGCGGGCTTATCGGTGGCTTGCCGGTCTCCTGGGCAGCCGCGATCGTCATCGGGTCGCTCGCTCTCGCGATCGCGCTCGCCCGGCTGGAGTGGGCGCTGGCGGTCCTCATCTTTTCGGTTCCCTTCGGGGCACTCCGTCCGGTGGAGCTTGGGGCCATCCGGGCGACCGGCACAGAGGTGGCCGCTCTCGGCGTCTTTCTCGCTTGGGTGCTCCGGGGCGTTCTGGCGCGACGCTTCGAGGTGCGAGGCTCGGTGGTGCTCGGCGCCTTCGCCGTGTTCGCCGCGACCGTCACGTTCTCCACAGTCCAGGCGACGTCGCTCAGCCTCGGGCTCAAGGAGCTGCTAAAGTGGGGCGAGTTCCTCGTCGTATTTCTTGCCGTCGCCAGCTTAGCGCCGCGGCGGGCGACGCCGTGGCTGGTCGGGAGCCTGCTCGTCGCCGCAACCCTAGAGGCGGTGCTGGGCTGGGCCCAGTTCCTCCTGCGTCTTGGGCCGCCGGGCTTCGTGGTGAGCGGCCTGTTCCTGCGGGCTTACGGCACGTTTGGCCAGCCGAATCCCTACGCCGGTTTTCTTGGCTTCGCTTTGCCGGTGGCAGCAGCGTTGACGCTGTACCGCCAGCCGCTGTCATCGCCCTGGTGGGCGCGCTACGCTCCATGGTTCGCATTGGTCCTGGGTTCGGCGATGCTCATGTCCTTCTCGCGGGGCGCCTGGTTGGCGGCCTCGATTGGGATTGCGGTGCTGCTCGCGCTTTCCAGCGCTCGAGGTCTGGCGCTCGTGCTGGTGGGCGCGCTGGTCGGTGCCTTGCTGCTGTTCCTCGGCGGCCTGAACCTCTTGCCGGCAACCATCGCCGCTCGTCTGACGGCTTTCACGAACCTGCTGGCGGTCGTGGACGTGCGCCAGGTCGTCGTGACCGCAGAGAACTGGTCCCTCGTCGAGCGCATGGTCAACTGGCAGACGGCGTGGGCCATGTATGAGGCCAATCCCTGGTTCGGCATAGGTCTGGGCAATTTTGGTCCGCGCTACAGCGAATTCGTGCCCATCACGGGGTGGCCCAACCTCACCGGCCACGCCCACAACTACTACCTGACCCTATTGGGCGAGACGGGTGTGGTCGGCTTGGGCGGTTATCTGCTCTTCCTCGTCACCGCCTTCGGCGTGGCGATTGGCGCAGTGCGGCGCACCCTTTCGACAGGGACTGCGGCGGGAGGTGGCAGGCTGGCGCATGGTCTTGCCGTGGGCATCCTTGCGGCGCTGGTAGCGCTCACGGTGCATAACGGCTTCGACAGCCTCTACGTGCAGGGAATGACGACTCTGCTCGGCGCCTATCTGGGCCTTGCCGTGGCGCTGACAGGCGAAGAACAGGCCGCGGCGTCATGAGAGAGACGCTGCCGACGTCCACTTCAACGACGGGTCAGGCCAACCGTGGGTCTGAACAGGACCCGACATCCCTGTCGCTGCGCGGCCGATTCTTCACCCCTCAGACCGCCGTCTCTTTCGGCGTGGCTTTTGGGGTGCTGTGGTTCCTGCTGGCCCGGCTGGATATCGACGTGGCCGCCCTGTGGAGCCAGGTGCGGTCCGCGCACCTTGGTTGGCTGCTGCTTGCGTATGTGGTCTTCTACGCGTCGCTGCCGATGCGTGCGGTCCGTTGGCGCGTGCTGCTGCACAATGCGGACAACGCCGATGACCCCATTCGTCATCAACTGCCTAACGCGGTTGGCATGACGGAGATCATCACGCTGTCGTGGTTCGCCAACTGCGTAGTCCCCGCGAAGCTGGGCGACGCGTACCGAGCGTATTTGCTGCGCAAAGACGCCGGTGGCTCGTTCTCGCGCACGCTCGGTACGATCCTTGCAGAACGCGCCCTCGACTTGACGACCGTAGTTGGCCTCCTCGGTCTGGCGGTGGTCCTATCCTGGCGGCAGACGCAGGGAGAAGGGGGCATGGCTTTCGTCGAGGCGGGCGGCGTCATGGTGCTGCTCACCCTCGGGTCGCTGCTTGGTATGCGTTTTCTCGCGCCGGCCGTCGGGCGCCTCGTTCCCAGCCGTTTCCGTGCCCCCTTCTACCGGCTCGTGGAAGGGTTGATGGGGAGCTGGGGCCAGCTACCTCTCGTGGTCGTGCTCAGTCTGCTCGTCTGGTCTTTAGAGATCAGCCGGCTGTACTTCGTCGTTGTGTCGCTCGGTATCGCGGTGCCGCTGTCGATCGTCCTCTTGGTGGCTTTGGCCAACTCGCTCCTCACAACCGTGCCGTTGACGCCGGGCGGTCTGGGAGCGGTCGAGGCGGGCATCATCGGTCTATTGGTCGGTGTGGGCGGAATGGGCGATGAGCAGGCCGTGGCTATAGCCCTGCTCGACCGAACGGTCTCGTATTGGAGCCTCATAGCCGTGGGGTTGCTGCTCTTCGGCTTCACCCGCCGTCGGTGACCATGCGCATCGCCATCGACTATACCGCGGCGGCGCAACGGGCGGGCATCGGCCGCTACGCCCGAGAGCTGGTGCGAGCGCTGCTTCGAGCGAACAAAGACCATGAGATACGCCTCGTGCTTGCACGGGACCAGCCGGCCGATGTCGGGGCGCCGGCGAGTCGCCTGCC